>CAMHEZ010000001.1 GCA_946184295.1 uncultured Clostridia bacterium
GAAAATCGTTGGTGGAGGCGAGGAGAATCGAACTCCTGTCCAAAAACCGCTTACCATCGCTTTCTACGGGTGTATTTTGTCTATAACATTCCCCCGGAGGTCAGCCGACAAACAGGCGGAAATCCGAAGTATCCTCTGCGTCATGACGGATTACGAGGATGCTCATCCGTTCACGTTCACCGCTAATCGACGCCCTTCCAAGGCCGCGGTACTCCCTGGTCGGACGCGCCGCGTTAATTACGCAGCGTAAGCAACTGTATAGTCGTCAGTTAATTTTAAGGTTTCAGTGATTAAAGTGAGCCTGAGATCACTACCCGCTTACAATGACTTACGATCCCTGTCGAAACCATTGCGCCCCCATATGCAAAGAACCAAGAACGACGCTATATCGCCTTCGATCACTCTCATATGAGAGTATTGTATTTTACCACAAAATCAGCAAAATAGCAATATATAATCAATTTGTTTACAAAAAATTAACATTTATAAGAACTTCACGTCTGCCGAATAAATCCAATCGCATGGGGTACAATAATAGCGAACCGAGGCAAACACAGCCCCTTCATCAAAGGCTGCTTCCTTGGTATTGATATTCTTCCTCAATTAAAGGTGGTTTATTTATGACGGAAAAGGAACTTTTGTATGTGCAGGACGCATTGGGTCATGAGCAGTATTTTCAGACTCAGTGCCAGGAAACTTCCAGCCAGATTCAGGACCCCGAGCTCAAAAGCTGCGTGCAGCAGCTCGCCAGCCAGCACAAGCAGCTGTTTCAGAGCTTCTACGGCCTGCTGTAACGGCTAACCTCCAACCATTTTTTTCCAAAGAAAGAGAGGACTTTGAAAATGATGAATGACAAGCAACTGATGGAAAATATGCTTTTGCTGGAAAAAGGCAGCTGCGACCTGTATATGCACGGCACAATCGAATCCTCCAACACCAACGTCTGCCGGACATTCAATCAGGCGCTCAACGATTCACTCTCCATGCAGAGCACGATTTACGCCAAAATGTCCCAGCGCGGCTGGTATTCGCCCGCACAGGCGCAGCAGACGCAGATTGATTCCGTAAAGCAGCAGTTTAACACCACGCGCGGCTGATGCAGCACACCGCTTGACAGCAGCGATCAAACCTCATAAAAATAAACAAGGGCAGTGCGCTCACGCAGCTATCGCGCGAACGCACTGCCTACTTTTTAAATCAAAGACAACAGCCATGCCAATATATAATACGTTCCCGTCACACCCGAATAGAGCAATACCGGGCGCCAAATGGTATCCGTGCGGTGATAGATGATGCTGTATGCCGCAGCCTGCACAATCACATAAAATATAATCAAAAAACCCGCACTCTTCACACCGCTCCATGTCATACCCAACATACCCAGCGCCAGGATAACCGAACCGGCCACCGTCAACGGCAGTTCCGTCTGTTCGCGTGTATGGGAAATCAACGTGAGAATCATTTTGATAATCGCCGAGGGCACCACCAGATACAGCATGACATGGGCAAACGGTACAATCAGCAGCTTGGTGATATAATACATAACCTGTGAGAAAATGCCTCCGACAGGCGGGGTAAACGGCCCGCTGAAAATTCTCGACAGCACCAGATACAACACATCAATGCCAAAGGCCGCCAAGGTAGCATATCCCACGAGTTTTTTCCATGTTTCCTTCGGACGCCCCTTGGAGCTGTAATTGATGTTGAGCGCAAATCCAAAGGACACCGTGACAAACAATATAAGTGCCAGCTCCAGCAGTTTGGCAAAAAACTCCGCCAAAAAGCCGCTGCTGTCATCCACCATCCATAAGAAAGGCAGCAGAAATTCACTGATGATGGACTCCAGCACGCCAAGGTAATGCAATCCCACAACCAGCACCGCCGTCACAATCAGCGTCACACCCCAGATGATACCGTTTTCCACATGCTTTTCCTGCTGTGTTTTCTCGCGGTAAACCGAATCCAGCATCTCTTCTTCGCGCATATCGCGAATCTCGCTGGCTGTCATGGCTTTTTTCTCGCCATCTTGTTTCTTGTCGTACTTTGGCATTTTGATTGTCATCCTTTCGTGTAATATCAGGAAGTTTCCGAAACGGTCGTAATGCTTTTAATCGAATGAATGCGCAGAAGCTTTTCCTGCGTCTTGGGTTTCTGTTTCTTTTTGTCCGGCTCTGACAGGCGCACCAGCACCCATTTATCATCGCAGTCGCATATTGTCACGCGACCGCCTTTGGTCGCCGTGACGGCAAAAACATCATAATCGTCCTCGTCGTCATAAAAATCCAGCTTCACCTGACTGCCGATATACTCCCCAATCTTATCACTAAGATCAATGCGGACCGCCATCGGTTCATCGTTCTCCAAGGCACGGACACGGCGTTCCAGCTTGCTCACCTTGTCTTGCAGCGAAATTACGCTGATAAAGGCAAAAAAGCCTAATAAAGCCCATATCCAGATAAAGGTATCCATCTTTATGCCTCCTCCCCGAGAATGTTCACCGAAAGCACCGACGCGGCGGCCACCAGCTTTTCACTGTTCTCATTTTTACCGGAGCAACGCACCTTGAGCCACGTGCCGTCAAAACTCAGCACGGTGCAGTCTTTATTAAAAAGATCATAATCTTCTTCGTTGTCGTAAAATTGGAACTGCACCCGTTTGCCGGCCAGATTCATCAGCAGGCGGGACGGCTCGCGCTTGTTTTGGGTTTTCTTTTCCGCGGGAACCTCTGCGGCAGCCTCGGCTTCGGCATCGTCCCGCATCAGCCAATCGCAGCTTACGCCGAGCAGGTCGACCAGCTCCGTCACCTTTTCGATGTCGAGCAGCACGGTATTGTTTTCCCACCTCGACACGGTCTGCCGTGTGACGTGCATCGCCTCCGCCAGTTCTACCTGTGTGATTCCCAGCGCGTTGCGCCGCCCGGCAATCTTGTTTCCCATTTGCATAAAGAACCAACTCCTTGAAAATTGATGTCTTTATCGTGCCATGTCTCCGGTCAAAAAACAAGAAATTCTCCCGTGCAAAGCGCAACACGGCGTGTTACATACCGTAAGGACACGCCCTCATGCAAAGACCGCAGACTGCGCCGCGTCCGATGTGACCGTAGGCTTTCTTCATGTGAACCGAGCATTTTTCCGCGTCGAAGATTGCCTCCCGCGCCATGCCCCGCACATAATTCACGCCCTTCACCGCACCGGCCGGACAAGCCTCCACACATAACCGGCAGTCTCCGCATCGGGAATCCATCGGCTGCCCAGTGACGGGCAGTTCCCGGTCCGTGAGGACAGTGGCAAGCCGCACACGCGGCCCGTACCGCGGTGAAACGAAGAGGGCGCTCTTGCCAATCCAGCCGAGTCCCGCCGCCACAGCCGCCGACTTGTGCTGATAGATACCGGTGTACTTGTCCCCCCGATCATGCACGCTTTGCGACGCGGCAATGGGATAGGCTTTCGCCCCTTCGCGGCGCAGCATTTCACAGGCAAGCAGAGCGCAGCGGTCGAGCAGCGCGTTGGCCGCGCGGTAATGCTGAAAATAGGCATAGGTGGGTGCGCCGTCAATCTCATCGACCACCGCGTCAGACAGCCGGAACATCAGCGTGACAGCGTAATGATATTGCGCCAAGTCCGGCGGCACGGTTTCGTGAATGCGGCTGAATCCCACTTCACAAAGCCCCTCATACAAAAGCCGCTCCTTGAATGCTTGAAAATCCATCTTGATGACCTGTCCTTTTATCCACTCGGCGGCACGAAATCTTCACTGACCGGGTATTCCTGCGTATCAGTGAAATGCCACCACTCTTCCGAATACGGTTCAAACCCGCTTTTCTTCATCACCTTTTCCAGCAGCTTGGCGTTGTCCCGCGCAAAGCTGTTGTCGATATCGCTGTAATCGCGGTCAGCCAGCTTGGTAAAGTTATCCAGCTCGGTCGGCATGAGCATTTCGGTGCCGTCGGAATCCACCAATGTCACGTCCACCGCGTTGCCCCGCGTGTGAGTGGAGTTTCCCTTGCTGGGGTCTGTGACATACAGGGGATTGGGGCAGACCTCCCACAGCTGCCGCTGCGCCTCTTTCGGACGGAAGGCGTCCCATATCGCCAACCCCATGCCGGATTTTTCCAGCTCCGCCTGCGCCTTGCCGAGCTTCTTCACGGTGCCATAGCGCAGATAGGCATCTTTAAAATCATAGAGCTGCCGACCGGTAAAATTGTTCTTGCCCGCATATTTCAAATTCACGCGGATACCCGGCACATAATCCGTCACCCGTACAAATACATCGTCCGAAGCAGGGAGCGCCTGCGGCGCCGCCTGACTTGTGTCATGCGTTTCTTTCCCATTTTCATCGTGGGAAACCGCAGAATACTTCACCCGTTTTCCGTCGGCGATACTGCCGTCTCCACCACGTCGGCTCCCTCCGGCCACCCGAAAAGCCAGCGCCAGAAAGACCGCAAAGCCCGCCACACAGGCAATCAGTGCGGCAATCATTTTCTTGTCCATTCGTTTGTGATACCGCTCCTTACCTGCTCAAGCTGAACGCCGCCTGCCTCCGCAAACAAAATCCGCCTTGATATTCTCGCGGCGGATTTTTGTTTTCCATCCTGTTGCTTTTTGCTTTACTTCCGATCGGAATACGTAATCTCCACATCGCCGTTTTGCGAACCGATATCCTGCTTCTTGGCGGTGACATCGTCACTCTTGCCGCGAATCACGCCAATGGCTTTTCTGATCTGACCGCCGGTACGGGTGAAGAAAGTCTCGGTGGGACGTGCGTCACCTGTTTCAATGCGCGTGGCATAATCGCCGTCGCCCCAGTCCTCATGACGGTCGGGGGAAACCGGCGCCGGACTGTAGCCGCCGTCGTCTCCGGGATAAGACGGCGCCGACACGGAATCCTCCGTTTCATCAGGGAAAATCATGGGCGGTTTCCATTCCTCTTCGTCCTCATCGGGGAAAATCATCGGGGGCGCCATGTCCTCTTCTTCCTCCGGGAATCCCATCGGCTGCTCGGCACCATCGTCCTGATTAGCAACTGTGTTCTGTCCGTCCGACCACGCCTCCGGTGCGGCAAACTCGACCTCTTCCTCCGGATACTGCGGCAGCGGCTCATAGCCGGCGCCGTCATCTTCTTCCACCGTCGGCTGCGCAAATTCCGCCGCATCGCCGCCGTCGGAGAAATCAGGCGGCACCCCGCCGTCATCTTCCTCATCGGCATATAAATACGAAGGCAGCGGCGCGCCTTCCTCTTGGGAATAGTCCGTGTAGCCCTGCGGCAGCACGACCTCTTCCGATTCGGCTGTAAAATTGTCGGGCAGCACAAAGTCCTGCTCGTCATAGGCAAAATCGGCCGACGGCTCGTCAAATTCCTCATCAGCAAAGAAACGCGATACATCAAACTGTTCGCCGTCTTCCCCTGTTTCGGACGGTTCAGACATATCGTCTGGCGTGTCAAACTCACGGCTGAACAGGTCATCGTCGGGGATATAGTGCTGACCGCCGGTGCTGAAATCAAGGGCCGGCGCAAAGGCGTCCCAATCTTCCGGCACTTCGGCAGGCTGTGCCTCCGTTTCCTGATTGTCTTCCCCATACCAGCCCACATTGGCGGGTTCACCGTAATCGGACTGCACTTCTTGACGATAGTCATCGTCGTAATCGACGGCGTATGCCTGCTGTTCAGGCGGCGGTTCCACCGCAACCGGCTCTTCGGCAGGCGGCTCCACGGCGTACTTGCTCACGGCCTCGTCCAGCGATTTTTCCAGCGACGTCATCAGGCTGCGAAACTCCTGATCGGAGGCTTGTTTGAGATAATCGGAGGCATAGGGGTTGGTTTCGGAAAACTGTCTGGGACGCTTATAGCCGCCCTTTTTCAGGATTTCCTCCACCTCCGGAGTGAGCGCGGCAGCACTTTGTGAGGACGTATCAGGCACCTGCGGAAATGCGGGCAGCGGCGCGTCAGTCTGGACAGGCTGCACGGTCTGCTGCGGAGAAGCCACAGGACGGTTCGTCACCGGCTGCTTAGGCGCGGAGGCCAGCTGCCGGTCGATATAATCCGCGCTCTTCTGCGCCATCGTGGCAAGCTGGGACTTCATATCGCGAATCAACGCGCGACTGCCGACCGACGGCTTGCCGTAGGTGGTCTCATAGGCCGTGACCACCTTGCGGCGGTCGGCCTCGTATTTCTCATTGGTCACCTTGCGCACAGCCACATAGCCCTTGCTGGCATGCGCCCGAATGCGGACCACTTCATTTTTCTTTTCGCTTTTGACAACGCTGACGGCAACCTTCTTTTTCTTCCAGTGCTTGGGAGAACACCGCAGCACCACATCGACATGCTTGTTCACGCCCTGGTGCATAATATGGGTACGCGTCATATCGTAACTGCGGGGAACATGGCGCATCATATGCACATGCTCCACACCGCTCATATGATATTTTCTCAAAGTTCCTCCTCCTTCACTTTCCGGTGACAATACCCGACAATACCGACTCCGCCGTTTCACCGGTCGATCAGGCGACCCGGCCATCAACCGGGTTCCCTCAAAATAAAAAACACTTTTTCACTGTATTATGATGCTATGATTACTATATTATAAAACTTTTTCTGTAGAATGTAAATAAAAAGTTAATATTTTCCGAGGGTTTTTCCGTCGTTATTTTAGACAAACTTTTACCGATTTTTTTGTCATTGAATGAATGTTATATGGCTGTCAGTGAAAACGATCAAACCGCACAATATTGGTGACGATGCCCTGCGGCACAATGTCGATCAGCCCGAAGCTGGGATAACTGGCATTGCGGGGCTCAGACAGAGAACCGGGATTCATCACATACAAGCCATCGTGATACTTGTTGTACGGCTCATGCGTATGCCCGTAGAGACAGATGCCGGCCTCATTCTGCCGGGCAATCGCCATCAGCGTGGTCAGACCGTACTTGACCCCCTGACGGTGTCCGTGGGTCAAAAAAACATTCACGCCTGCCAGCGTGATGCACTGGGTAGCCGGCACTTCGGTGCGCCAGTCGCAGTTGCCGTGAACATAGAAAAACGTCTTTTCGGGAAATTGGGACGGCATGGTTTCGATATCCGTCACCACATCGCCCAGATGAATCACCACATCAGCCGCGGGATTTTGCCGGATACACTTTTCCACGAGATCACGGCGGTTGTGGCTGTCGGACATCACTAAAATTTTCATAGGAGACTGGCACCTGCTTTCAATTTTTTTCTGTGTATTTCATATTATGTAGCGTGTCATATGACGTATGTTGGACGCATATTTTGTAACAAAGGATACGGTGATGAATCTATGGATAACAATACCAACCATCAGAGAGACGCAAAGATCGACGAGCTGATGCGCAAAATCGGCGCGGAAACCGGTACCGGCGAAAAACTGAAGCAGGCCGCCGGGCGCAATCCCGCCGTGGCCTCCGCCATCAAAAACCTCAGCGACAACGACATCGCCAGAATCAACGCGATTCTCAGCGACCCCGAAGCCACCAAAAAGATTCTGGCCACCACACAGGCGCAGATGCTGCTCCATCAGCTGAAAAAGCAATCGTAAAAAATAATTAGCCGCGAATGCGGCGTGAGAGTCCAGGGGGTGCGGGCACCTCCTGGCGGGTCAAGGGCGAGCAGCCCTTGCGGGGGCCGGGGCGGCGCCCCGGGAGCAGGCGCAGCCTGCGAGCAAGACGCGCCTCGATTCAAGACGCACCCGGGCGAATACAGATATAAGGAGGGAACATCATGGATAATCTGGGCGATATTCTCAATTCAGTGCTGAGTGACCCGGAGACGATGGCAAAGCTGAAAGAGACGGCGCGGCAGTTGGGGCTGGACGGCGAAACCGCTCCGCCGCCGGCAGAAACCGCCGGTCAGACCAGCCCCACCGCCAATGCCTCCGATCTTGTCTCAGCAGTGGGGCAACTGGTACCCATGCTCGGCAAATTACAGCAGGACGACGATATGTCTCGGCTGATTCACGCATTGAAGCCATTTCTCAGCGGCAACCGGCTCAAAAAAGCCGAAGAGGCCGACAAGATCATGGTCATCATGCGGCTGATTCCTCTGCTGCAAAATTACGGAAAAAACGGCGGGCAATCATCACAAGACAATTGAGGTGACAGGATTATGCAGCAATTTGAAAGCTTCGCACAAATGCAGCACGACGCCGAACGGCGCGTGATGGAAATGCAAAAGCGTGCCATGGCAGCGGTGGAAAGCGCCGACCCGCCGCCCATCATCATTCCCCATGACGAAGAGGAAACCCCGACAGTTCCCCCCGCCGCTCCGACCGAACTGCCGAAGACCGGCGCGACGATTCCGTTTCTGCCCGGACTGAATCTGACCGACGACGACACCGAACGGGCGCTGCTCATGGCGTTGCTGCTGCTCATCAAGGATCACGCGGATCCGCAATTGATTTTTCTGCTGCTGTATCTGATGGCGTAAGCACAGGATTTGTAACGCTTTCGAACGCGTTGAGCTGCTTTTCCACCGCTCGGAACGCCATTCTGACCTTCCGCCGTCTGGTGATTTCGTGTTCGGTATACAAGGTGATATACAAGCCAATCACCGCCAGCACGGCCGACACAACCACACTCACCCCGAAAAACGGCGGCGTATATTTCATCACGACGGAATTATCCCCCTGATGCAGTTCCAAGCCGATCAGTCCGCCGCACACTTCCACAGGGGCAACACGCTGCCCATTGACCGTGATCTGCCAGCCGCCTTCATACGGCAAAGACGTGACCGCCATACCGTCGGCACGCAGCGTGAGCATGAAATTGACCGTACTGCCTCGGCGGGAGATATAATCCCCGCCCTGCGCCTGTGCCGCTGACACCAGCTTTCCGCGCGTATCGGCGGCCATCACCGCGAAGGTCGGCGCGGGAATCCCCTGCGTGCTGTCGGCACTCAGATAAACGGATAAACGGCCTTCCGGCGCGTCCTCGCAGAGCGTGTAAATACCGCCCCGGCAGCCGTTTTTCCAATGGCTCCGGCTGTCGTCGCCGACGGCATACTGATAAGACCCTTCCTCCGCCAACAGGTACAGGCTGTCTCCCTGCCGCAAATCCACCGTGAAATGCGCCACGTCTGTGGTTTCATTGCCAAAGGTCCACTGATAACGCGCATTGCCCGCCGAATCGGTGCGTTCTGTCAGCTCATAAGCGGCCGGAACAAAAAGCGTGTCCACGCCGAACCAGTCGGCGGCCAGCCGGTTCTGCACGGCAAAGGCATTGCCCTCTGCCGACGTATCTTCATGCCATGTCCTGACCGCGTAGGCCGGCGACTGGACGGAATTATCCAAAGCCCTCACCTGACCGTTCTCCACTACATAACCCACGCCAAAAAGAATATCGGTGAGCGGGGTGAAATTCTCTCCCCCGCCATATTCAGACTGAGACATCACTCCCAGCCGACCCGCAAAATCCTCCAGCCCCGCGGTCTGGTTGCGCCGCAGACTGACGCCGTCCGCCGCCGCGTCGTCCACACTTCTCCGGCGGAAAAAGCGCATGGCGCGGTTTGTCTGCTCTTCATGATCGGCCACCAATCCGTTGACCCGGATTCTCTCCGCCGTCTCAGCGGTCAGCACGTCCGCCCGATAGGCAGAATGGATATGTCCCACCGCCGCGCCATAGTGCAGCCCGCCGAACAGCACCAGTACAGCTGCCGTCATGATCGTCGGCCTGATATTACCATGATTTTTCTCGTTTTTCTCGTACGACAGCATCATAAAGACCGCTGTGCAGGCGACGGCCAGCCCCGCCTCGGCCAGTACCTCAAAAATGCCTGTTCCCCGGAATACCACGGAAACCACACACACCAGCACATACAGACCCGCCGCGATACCTGCTTTCCAAAGGCGTATGCCCTCATGTTCCGCAAAATGCCGCGCCGTGGCATACACCGTGACGGCCGCCAGCACAAAGCCCATATTGACCTTTTCCGCGCCGTAGGCGCAGAAACCGTACAGAATGCTGCCCATCAGTGGCACCGCCGAGGCCAGCAGCGTCATCACCGCGCACCCGCCGATCAGAATCCGTTCATACAGGCACACGTGACTGTTCAACAGATAGGCAAACAAACCCATCAGGAGCAGTCCGGCCAGACAGACACAGTCCGTGCCGACGGCCGAATCGGTGCCATACCCGCCGAAGCAGAGCGTACCCAGCAAATCAACGGGAGCCACGCGGGAGAAAAGACCCTCTTTATAATCCACTGCCGCCGCTCCCAACGGCACCACCAGAAGTGCCGCCGTCCCCGCCGCACACAGCAGCGTCGCCGCAAACATGGCAAATTGATAGAGCGACAGCACGGCCTCCTTGCGGCTGAACGTGAAAGCGAAATAGAAAAAGAAGCTCATCACCACGCCGCCAATCAAAAGCCGCGGGCAGGTGACAAAAAACAACGCCGCAAACAAAAACAGCCGGACAGGCTTCCGCTCGTTGACGGCAATATAAACGCCGCGTATCACCAGCGGGAAAAACACCGCGCCGTCCGCAATGGACGGATACCACGCGGCGCACGCCATAGAGCCGCACAGCGCATACCCGCAGGCCAGCGCGAAGCAAAGCGGTTTGTTCTGACGGCCCGCGCACTTGTCCAGCATCAGCCACACAAACAGTCCCGCACAGCCCGCGCGCAGCACCGTCATCACCGAATAGGCCGCCGCCAGTCGGCGTGAAGAGAAAAACAGCGCCGCAAACAGAAAAGGCGAGCACTGCCCCGACGCGAACTCCGTGTAAAAGCTCCGTCCGAAGCCGACATTCAGGTGATAAAATACCCCGTCGCCCGCAACGATGGATTCCACCAGACGGCAGAAATTCTCAAACCAATCCAATCCCTCTTCCGTGACCAGCGTCGCGTTGCCGAACGGCGTGATGCCGTTCACCGCCAGAATGACGCAAACCACCGCCGCGGGCAGGACAAACGACAGTCCCCCCCACAAAGCGGTGGTTTTTCGGTTTTGTATGACAGCGCTTTTGGTGTGATTCATCAGACTCAGCCTTCCCCCGATACTTAGATACAGTATTATTATAACGGCTGAATATGAATTTTGCAATGATAATTTGGGGGATTATTCGTCGTTCTTGAGTGCCTCGCCCATCGGTATCCGGCGAATCCGCAGGTAATGCAGCGCACTCACCGCAAAATAAGACACCACGCCGATGGCCAGCATCTTGGCATAGGTAACCGGCGCCACAAAGAAGGTCAGCCAGCCGTGCATTTCCAGCATGAACTGCCCGTAAATCCATTCCATAAACCTGCTCACCAGCGGAAGCGTGGCAAACAGCGAGAAAATCGTGACCCATGCGGTCGAAGTCAGGTACAGCTTGCCGATTTCGCGCCCGTTATAGCCCAGAATCTTCGCCATAGAGATGGACTTGGCATTCTTCTCGAGAATGAGCTTGGACAGCATGAATACCATCATCATATAAAGCAGAATGGCAAAGCCGCCCATAATCGGGAACACCAGACCCATGCTGTCGTCCAGCTGATCGGCCACCACAATGAGTTCATGCTCCTTAATCACCGACGCGATGTAGTTCTCGTCGATGTCGGTCAGCTCGCTGTCGGAGAAATAACCGGTGAAATAGTCGTCGTCCTTGTCAAAGAGATCCCGGAATTGTTCGTCGCTCATAAATACGGTCAGTGCGGCGGGATAATGAATTGTATCCTTGATGGTAAAGGTGTAGGACTTTTTCTTGTATTTTTCCTTGAGCGTCACTTCGCCGCCCACTTGGAGCTTGTATTTTTCCAGATAGCCCTCGGACACCAGCACTTCCTTTTTCCCCGTGGGAATGGCCGTGTCTTTGAGGTAGTTCGAGTGCGTCGAAACGCCGTAGACCATGATTTCTTCGCCGGAAGGCCCGTCGAGCAGCTCGCTCAGGCAGTATTTCTCCGCTTTGCCATCAGTTGTCCTGACAGGTGCCTTTAAGATATATTGATACTCCGAGATTTTGCTGTCAAGCACTTCCTCTTTGTAGTTGTCCAGCAGCGGCGCCATCATGATGCCAAAGAGCAGAATCACATTGGCAAACAGAATGCCCACAAAGAGCGTCACATAAGCCGGAATATTCTGGAAAATCACCCGCAGCCGGAACCGCGTGAGGAAATTCAGCTTGGAGGAAAGGTGCATGACCTTCTTTTTCCGCTTGGTGCTGAGGTCGCGCCGGAGGAATTGCAGCGGCGACAGCCGCAGCTTCCGGGAAATCACTGCGACATTCACCACCAGCAGAATCGCAAACGGCGCCACCGTCGTGAGCCAGAAGGCCTCCGAGCTCCACACAGTGAAATACTTGGTGAGCGAATAGCTGTGCAGATAGAGCGCGGCAAAGTAATCCTTCAAAACCGTATAGCCCAGTATATTGCCCAGCACGGCAGCCACCATCGACACGATAATCGGCAGCGCGATGTAATGCCGCAGCAGCTCGCCGCGGGTATAGCCGGAGGCGCGCAGCGTGCCGATAACTGCCGCGTCCTGCTCGATGGTATTCGATGTGGTCACGGCAAAGACAAATGCCATCACACCCATGACGATATACAGCAGCGTCACAATCATCGCCTTGTCGCTGCCCATATCCGTTCCCGTAAACATAATGGCCTGATTATCGGCGCGTTTCATGAAACCGGTCAGCACCGTGCGATCCGCCAGCCATTCCATGATGTCTTCGGCCTTGTCCTTGGCGACATCGTCCGAAAGCGTGCGGTCGTTGTTGACCCATGCGTAGCAGTACTGGAGCTTGCCCGGCTGAATGGCGTTGAAATCGCTGTCGATCACCAGCGCAACCGTGAATTGCTTCGCGTCAAACATCATATCGGTGTTGTTTTTGAAAAGGGCGCTGTAATCGCTGAGCGCCACAAAGCCGCACACCGTGTAGACCCTACCGTCGATCTTCATCTTGTCGCCGATGGCGATGTCGTTGTTTTGCGCGTAAAGACGGTCAATCGCGATATCGCTGATTTTGCTGGGGAAGGCGCCTTCCCACAGGTCGGCGCGGTTGACCTCGTCGCGCATTTTGTAAAAACGCACAGTGTCGCCGTCGTCGGTTTCCCTGTCGGCGTAGAAATTCTCGTACACCTTGACCTTGTAAAGCCGCTCCATCGGCAGGAAGAAATCGTCCTGCGCCGGCATATACAGTGTGAAATGTCCGTCCTCCACGTTGTATGTTTCAAAGCTCTCGTCATAGGTGGTCTTCAGACTGATATCCGACACCAGAAAGCCCGATACCATCGCGATGGTGGCAAAGATAAACACAAACACGACCATGTATTTGCCGAAATCACCGAACAGCTCCCGCGGCAGGCGTTTGCCGAGGGGATTCCGGATTTTTTTGTTACTCATACCTGATATCCTTTCTATCACGGGGGCTTTTTGTGTATTCGCCCGACCTGTTGCTTTGTCCGGGTGCGTCTTGCCCGGCAAGCTCCGCTTGCCTTGTGGGACGAGTGTCCTAGCCTTCGCTAGCGAAAGCTTACGCCCTACAAGGGCTACTCGCCCTTGACCTCGGCAGGAGGACCAGTCCCCCTGCACTCCCACGCTTCGCTAATTGGCGCTTCTTCTTACCAGTCCAGCTCGGCGGCGGCGATCTTCTGCTCATTGGCATAATTCTTGCGAATCTGCCCGTCACGCAGCCTGATGATCTGGTCGGCCATATTCTTGATGGCGTCATTGTGGGTGACAATGATAATCGTGCTGCCGTACTTCTGATTCAGTTCTTCAATCAGTTGCAAAATATCCTTCGAGGTCTTGTAATCCAGCGCGCCGGTCGGTTCATCGCAAAGCAGGATATCGGGATTCTTGACGATAGCGCGTCCGATGGCGGTGCGCTGCTGCTGACCGCCGGAAAGCTGGTTGGGAATTTTATTCCGATGCTCCCACAGTCCCAGCGTTTTCAGCAGTTCGTCCACATCGAGGGTGTTCTTTCCGAGGAAGGCGCCCACTTCGATATTTTCCCGCACGGTCAGATTGGGAATCAGGTTGTAAAACTGAAAGACATAGCCCAGATGGTTGCGGCGGTAGAGGGAGAGTTTCTTCTCGTTCATATCCGCCAGCTTCTCGCCGTCAATCGCGACATAGCCGCCGTCGGCCTTTTCGATGCCGCCGATGATATTGAGCAGCGTGGATTTGCCGCAGCCCGACGAGCCGAGAATCACGCAGATCTTTCCTTTTTCCACACCGGCGGTAATGCCTTGAAGCACGCGCACGCGGCTTTCCCCTTCCCCATAGTATTTTTCCAGATTGTTGAGTTCCAAAAACATAAAACGTCCCTCCTAAAATAGCAACTAACAAATGAACAATTATTCATACGTTCATTATAATATGTTCTTGCCGGTTTGTCAATCCTTATTTTGCTGTTTTTCTGTGATAATTAACGATCTTTGTGTTAGCTTTATCTAACCTTGTGAGGTGAAAAAGCGGCGTACAAAACACATAGCCCCTTCGCACGCCGCTTTTTCATAAATGATAAGTTATCTGATGGACAAAATAATCAGCCGGTAAACAGTCCTACGGCTTGTGGCACATGCCCGCGGAGGGGCAATTGCTGCACCCGCAGCCGCAGGAGGATTTGCCTTGTTTCTTGTTGCCGATCAGGCTGCAGATAATCAGCACGATCACCAGCGCCAGAACGGCAATCACGACGATATTTCCCAGATTAGCCGCCAAAAATGCCAACATAATAGTTCCCCTCCCGAAAGTATGCCGCAAGTCCGGACACAGACAAACCGTCCATGCCCGAACCCGCGAACAGAATCATTGATGCTTTCTATCAATAGTTTGCGAAACAGTCTTACTTGGTCTTGACCTTCTGCTCCAGCTTGGTGCTCTCCTTGTAAGGACGGAACAGCATGAAGCCGAAGAATGCAAGCAGGATAATCGCCGCAATCAGGCCAATGACATTCAGGTTGCCCGTGACAGCGGAACCAATCTGATAAACAATGAGAGACACCGCATAGGCAAAACCGCACTGATAGCCAATGGCAAACCACGTCCACTTGGCGGAGTTCATCTCGCGTTTGATCGCGCCGATGGCCGCAAAGCAGGGTGCGCACAGCAGGTTGAAGATGAGGAAGGAGTAAGCGGAGAGCGAAGTAAATTCCGCCTGCATATTGTTCCAGATCTGCCAGCCGTTTTCCGCCACTTCGTCGAAACCGCCATAGAGAACGCCGAACGTACCGACGACATTTTCCTTGGCAATCAGACCGGTGACGGCCGCCACAGCAGCCTTCCAGTCGCCCCAGCCGAGAGGCGCAAAAATCCATGCAATCGCGTTACCGATGTTAGCCAGAACAGAATCATTCAGATCGTCAACCATGCCGAAGCCGCCGTCCGTGAAGCCAAAGCCCTGGAGGAACCACAGCACGATGGTAGAAAGAAGAATGACCGTACCGGCCTTCTTTACGAAGGACCAACCGCGCTCCCACATGGAACGCAGCACACTGCCGACAGTGGGCAGATGGTAAGCAGGCAGCTCCATGACAAAGGGAGCCGGGTCGCCCGCAAACATCTTCGTCTTTTTCAGCATGATACCGGAAACGATAATCGCCGCCACGCCCACAAAGTAGGCACTGGGTGCCACCCATGCCGCGCCGCCGAAGAGCGCACCCGCAATCAGCGCAATAATGGGGAGCTTCGCGCCGCAGGGAATAAAGGTGGTGGTCATGATGGTCATACGGCGGTCGCGCTCGTTTTCAATGGTACGCGAAGCCATAACGCCGGGAACACCGCAACCCATGCCAATGAGCATCGGGATAAAGGATTTGCCCGACAGACCGAATTTGCGGAACACTCTGTCCATGATAAAGGCAATACGCGCCATATAGCCGCAGCCTTCCAAAAAAGCGAGGAAAAGGAAGAGCACGAGCATCTGGGGCAGGAAGCCGAGTACAGCGCCGACGCCCGCCACAATACCGTCGAGAATCAGGCTCTTGAGCCAATCGGAGCAGCCGATCGCGTCCAGACCGCTCTCAATCAATGCCGGAATACCGGGAATCCACACACCGTAATCAGCCGGGTCGGGTTCTTCCGCTTCCGCGGCCTCTGTGTACTTTGCATAGTCAACCGCAAATTTTTCTTCCACGTTGCCCTCGTCGTCGAAAATTTCGGCAATCGGGGTAGGACTGAGCGTCTTGAACTGCTCTTCTGTCAGCACCGCGTCTTCTTCCAACTCGATACCGGCTGCTTCGGCAGCAGCGGCAACCGCGTCCAATGCGGCAGCAGGCTCTACATACTCTTCCGCTGCTTCCTCATAGGCGGAGGAACCGATGCCAAAGAGATGATAACCGTCGCCAAAGAGGTTGTCATTCACCCAGTCGGTACCCATCGTACCGACGGTGCTGATGGAGAAGTAGTAAACAATAAACATCACCAGCGCAAAAATCGGAAGCGCAAGCCAACGGTTGGTGACAATCCTGTCGATCTTGTCGGAGGTAGTGAGAGCGCCGACTTTGGCTTTTTTGAGGCAACCCTTGATGATGGAGGCGATGTAGACATATCGCTCATTGGTGATAATGCTCTCGGCATCGTCGTCAAGCTCTGTCTCCGCTGCCTGAATGTCCTTCTCAATATGTTCGAGCTTTTCGGCGGGAATGTTCATCTGCTCCAGCACCTTGTCATCGCGCTCGAAGATCTTGATAGCATACCAGCGCTGCTGTGCCTCGGGCATATCGTGAACCGTGACTTCCTCGATGTGAGCCAGTGCGTGCTCCACCGGACCAGAGAAGGTGTGCTGCGGCACGGTGGCCGCACCCTTGGCGGCTTCCACGGTCGCTTCGGCAGCCTCCATCACGCCGGTGCCTTTCAGAGCGGAGATTTCCATGACTTTGCAGCCGAGCTGTCTGGACAGCTCTTCTACATTGATTTTGTCACCGTTCTTGTTGACAACGTCCATCATGTTGACAGCGACGACAACCGGGATACCCAGTTCGGTGAGCTGCGTGGTCAGATAGAGGTTTCTTTCGAGGTTGGTGCCGTCGATGATGTTGAGAATCGCGTTGGGACGCTCGTTGATGAGGTAATTTCTCGCGACAACTTCCTCCAGCGTGTAGGGCGACAGCGAGTAAATGCCCGGCAAGTCCATGATGACGACGTCGTCATGCTTCTTGAGCTTGCCTTCCTTCTTTTCCACGGTTACGCCCGGCCAGTTGCCGACAAACTGGTTAGAACCGGTCAGCGCGTTAAAGAGCGTGGTTTTACCGGAGTTAGGGTTACCCGCAAGGGCAATTTTCATATCCATTTTTGCAATCATCCTTTCAATGAATTTTGAATTAGCTTCATTTAATTGAATTAGTTTTTGCTAACAGACAGGGTTCAAAGAAACGTTCAACGGAATTTGCGGTTGAAACAATTCCGCAGAACGCCATCATAACCGATATTACTCAGCGGCAGCAGGTTCGACCTCAATCATCTCGGCATCCGCCTTGCGAATCGAAAGCTCATAACCTCTAACGGTCACTTCCACCGGGTCGCCCAGCGGCGCCACCTTGCGCACATAGACCGTCACGCCCTTGGTGATGCCCATATCCATGATTCTGCGCTTGACCGCGCCTTCCCCGTGGAGCTTGACCACCTTGACGGTGTCGCCGATCTTGGCCTGTTTCAATGTGTTCATCGTGTTTTTTCCTCCTGTTTTTCTATGTAAAACGGCTCCATCAAGCTCACACCATGATCTTGTTGGCCATTTCCTTGCTGATTGCCACGCGGGAATCCTTGACGTTTACGATCAGATTGCCGCCCATTGTCGTCACCACCGTGACGCTGCCGCCGGGCACAAAACCCAAATCCTCCAGATGAGAACGCACCTCCGGGTTTCCGCCAACCTTTTTGATGATATTTTCTTCTCCCATATCCACTAAACTCAAAGGCATCATGCTGTTTCCTTCCTTAAATAAAATGTGACATCAACCTATGCTGTCATGGAAGTTTAAATGAACTAACTTAGCAATGACAAATTCGATTAGATGTCCCTAACCTTGCTTATGATAACACCCTGTTACGCTTTTGTCAATAGCTTTTTAAGATTTTTTGAACACAAATTTACGATTGAATTTTTGGTAGTTTTTGTTGAAACAGAAAAAGCGCTGCCCGACTTTTCCAAATCGGACAGCGCTGATGTTTATATTTTACTTAAAACTGTTCAGCGTCTCGTCATAGACATAGCCGATTTCCGCCAGATCCGCGGTCAGTTTCGCCTTGTCCACGTCCATATCCTCACACAGCGCATCGAGTGAATCGTATTGGTCGCGCAGCTTCATATTGATGACACTTAACAGCATAAATTTGTCCTTTGGCAAATCCATATCGTAATACACCTTTCTTATATTACATTTTGGAATTTCTCAGATAAAATCAAACCCATTCCGGATCGATTAAAACGTGTCGTCCTCGTCTTCGTCCAGGTAGTCATAACCGTATTGATAATCATAACTGCCGTAAATCGGGGCATCGCCAATCTCGTCGTCCTCATCTTCCCCGGATTCATCATCATATCCGGCATACCCGGCAGCAAGCGATTCATCATAAGAAACATCGTGATAATCGTCGTAATCCAGCACATCACCGATGTCGTCATGGTCGGGAGATTCTTCCAAGTCAGGGTGCGCGATGATTTTATCCTCATTATAGACGGAGGATTCTTCTTCCTCCTCCTTGTAGTCATAATCAATGAGGGCTTCCTGCGAATTGATCTTTTCGCCTTCGATACGGTGATAGGTGCCGTCGCTGCTCAGGCGGCGCGCCTTGACGGTGTCGCTCCAATACATATTGATGTCGGACTTGATCTGGGCGAAGACGTCGGGATCTTCGATCGGGAAGAGCAGTTCCACGCGGTGATCGAGGTTGCGGGTCATCCAGTCGGCCGAGCTGAGGAAGAGCTTCTGCTCGGTGCCTTCCGCGCCGAAGAGATAGACGCGGCTGTGTTCGAGGAAGCGTCCGACGACCGAGCGCACCTCCACATTCTCACTCAAACCCGGCACGCCCGGCCGCAGGCAGCAGATGCCGCGCACAAACAGCCGCACGTCCACACCCGCGGCAGCCGCCTTGAACAGTTCCCGCACGATGTCGGGGTCGGCGAGAGAATTCATCTTGGCGAAGATGGCGGCAGGCTGTCCCGCCTTGGCCTTCTTCTTCTCCGCGCGAATGAGATTAGTGAACGTCACGCGCAACGCGTGAGGCGCCATGATGAGCTTCTGCATGACGGGAGCTTTGAAATAACCCGTGATGGAATTGAAGAAAACCGTCGCGTCCTCACCGAGCTGACGGTCGGAGGTGAGCAGCGAATAGTCAGTATACATTCTGGCGGTCACGTCGTTGTAATTGCCCGTGCCGAGATGAAGATACCGCTTGATGCCGTCGGTCTCGCGGCGGACAATCAGCGTGATCTTGGAATGGGTTTTCAGACCTGCCACGCCGTAGATGACGTGCGCCCCCATCTGGGAGAGGTGCTCACCAAATTCAATATTATTTTCCTCATCGAACCGCGCCTTGACCTCCACCAGCGCCGTGACCTGCTTGCCGTTGTCTGCGGCACGCTCCAGCGCGGCGACGATAGGACTATTGTTGGACACGCGGTAAAGGGTTTGTTTGATGGCCAGCACATCGGGGTCGTCCGCCGCCTCGTCCAGCAGGCGCACCACCGGATCAAAGCTGTCGAAGGGGTGATACATCAGGATATCCTTGCGGGTAATCACGTCAAAGATGCTCTCGTTGGTCTTGAGTTCGGGGCATATCTTGGCCGTATAGGGGCGGTCCTTCAAATGCTCGAAACCGGGCAGCGAATAGAGTTGCTTCATAAGGAAGGTCAGGTTGATGGGACCGTCAATCTCGTAAATATCGCGCTTCTCGATTTCCAGCTTCTTTTGCAGGAATTTGAGCATCTTGGGGTGCGCGCCCTTGGCGATTTCCAGACGAATGACCGAGCCGCGCTTGCGCTCTTTCAGCGAGTTTTTAATTTCGCTGAGCAGGTCGATGGCCTCTTCTTCATCAAAGGACAAGTCGCCGTTTCGCGTAATTCTGTATGGCACGCAGTCGATGACGGTATAGCCGGAGAAGAGCTTGGCGATATTCATCTTAATGATTTCCTCAATCGGCACGAAGATATAGCCAAATTCCGAGGGCAGCTTAATGAGTCGCTGCAAGTTGTCCGGCACCTGCACGGTGGCAAAGACCGGCTTTTCGCCACCGCAGTCGAGCAGCACGCCGATGTTCAGACTCTTGTTGAGAATCAGCGGGAAGGGATGGCTACGGTCCACGGCCAGGGGGGTGAGTACGGGGTAAATGGCATTGTCGAAGAGACTCTTGCAGAAACGCACCTGATCGTCCCGCAGGGAATCGCTGTGAATAATAATGATGCCATTGGCGCGCAGTTCCGGGATAATGGAATCGTGATAGATGGCATATTCCTTATCACACAGCACATGAGCGCGCTCGCTGATGGCAATCAACTGCTGTTTCGGGGTCATGCCCGCAGGGTCCACCGCGTCATAACGGGCGCGGAGCTGATCGCGGATAGACGCCACGCGCACCATGAAAAATTCGTCGAGGTTGGACGTGACGATAGACAAAAATTTAATTCTTTCAAATACCGGGTTTTCCTCCGCCACGGCCTGCATCATGACGCGGTGATTGAACTCCAGCCAGCTCAATTCACGGTTGATGTAGTGTTCGGGCAGAATGGTTACGGATGCCATAAAAAAGACGCTCCTTCTGAAATCGTATCATAAAATGAGGGTATATACTTGCATACGGTGTATATTATAGCACTCCGAATTGTCAAATGCAACAAATAATCATGGCTGTTTCAACAAATTTTACAGATAGGAACACCAATCAAAATCAGGATTGACAATTGACAAACGCGAAAAGCAGGTGTATAATAAAGATATAGACAGGGCGTTCCCTAATAGACGACGCTCCGAAAAACTTCAAGGTATAAAAGAAATTAACCGCAAAGTTTCTGAGGCTAGGCGGTTATTTCTTTTTGTTCATGTTCATGAGTACAACGACCAAATTGATGATCGTGCAAACCATTATCACAAATGTGAACAGCTCTGCATATGTCACCATGACATCACCTCCGATTTCCAAAGGATTTCGGAGGAAAAAGAAATCTGAAATTCTGAAATTTCGCCTCCGATTACATTGTAAAATAGAAATCGGAGCGCCGCCTGTATTCATCTATTGTCGCAGGACAAAGCGGGAACACCCTGTCTGCAACTCTCATCATATCATAGCTTCGGTAGTTTGTCAAATTCTTTATGTGAGAAGAAACAGCCGCCCCATATCAGTTCCATTTAAGAAGCGATATGGGGCGGTTATTTTTCTGTTTTACCATGATAAAAAAATTGACTAATGGTAAATTTAATGATATAATGGCAGATGTTCCCACACAAGAATGAACATAGGAAAGGAAGACCCATCAAATGTATATCACCTGTCTGGATTTGGAAGGCGTTCTCGTACCGGAAATCTGGATTGCCTTCTCGGAGGCCACCGGCATTCCCGAACTGAAAAAGACCACCCGTGATGAGCCGGATTATGATAAGCTCATGAAATACCGCATCGCCATTCTGAAGGAGCACGGTCTTGGTCTCAAAGAGATTCAGGATGTGATCGCCACCATCGACCCCATGCCCGGCGCGAAGGAATTTCTCGACGCGCTGCGCGAAATGGGGCAGGTCATTATCATCAGCGACACCTTCAAGGAGTTCGCCGCCCCGCTCATGAAGAAGCTCGGCTGGCCGACCATTTTCTGCAATTCGCTGGTTGTCAATGAAAACGGAGAAGTCGTCGATTTCAAGATGCGTGTTGCGCAGTCCAAGCTTACCACCGTCAAGGCGCTCCAGTCCATCGGCTACGACACCATCGCCAGCGGCGACAGCTACAACGACCTCGCCATGATTAAGGCCAGCAAGGCCGGTTTCCTCTTCCGTTCCACCGAGCAGATCAAGGCCGACAACCCCGACCTCCCCGCCTTTGAAACCTACGACGAGCTTCTTGCCGCCATCAAGGCCGCCACGGCAGAATAATATTTTTTCATGAAGAGATAACGCACCCCGCATACGGAATGTTTTTCCGCATGCGGGGAATTTTTATGAATGTCGGAATTTGATAGTTTTCTCTTCCCGTATATAATGAAAAGCACCAATACGGAAAGGACTTGATTATATGTCAAATTACGGTTACATCAGAGTATCCACCACCGACCAGAACACAGCGCGGCAGTTCGCCGCCATGGAGAAATTACAAATTCCCAAAAAGAATCTGTTCGTGGACAAGCAATCCGGCAAGAATTTTGACCGCCCGGCCTATCAGAAACTGATCCGCAAACTCAAAGAGGGCGACCTGCTCTACATCAAAAGCATCGACCGGCTGGGGCGAAATGATGAAGAGATACAGGAACAATGGCGTATCCTGACCAAAGAAAAGAAAATCGACATCGTGGTGCTGGATATGTCTCTGCTGGACACCCGGCAAGGCAAAGACCTGCTCGGCACCTTCATCAGCGATGTAGTGCTGCAAATTCTCTCCTTTGTCGCGGAAAACGAGCGGCAAAATATCCGTCTGCGGCAGGCCGAGGGCATTGCAGCCGCCAAAGCCAACGGCGTCAAATTCGGCCGGCCCGAACGCCCCATTCCCGATAATTTTCATGAAATGCACCGTGCGTGGCGGCAAAAAAATATGTCGCTTCGTCAGGCAGCCGAAGCCTGCCAAATGCCGGTGGGAACCTTTTATTCCAAGGTCAGAAAGCTGGAGGAAAAAAATCAGCCCGAATCATATCCCGACGGGAGCCATCAAACGCCAAAAACCGCACCGGAACCTGACCGATGCGGAAACATTTCAGGCACTTAAAACACCACGGTTTTCAATCCGTCGGGCGGCGCCACGGAAAGCAGATAATCCGCGCCCTCCCGCATGCCATAGCGGCTAAATTCGCACACCGCGCCCTGACGAGCCAGCAGCGGCATATTGTTTTCAGCGCTCAGATGTCCGAGGATAAACCGTGTCGCGCCGCCGCGTGCGAGCAAGGGCAGCTCCGCCGCACAGCTTTGGTTGCTCAGATGCCCCTTATCGGAAGCAATGCGCTGCTTGAGCGGGTAGGGATACCGCCCGTTGTAGAGCATTCCCACATCGTGGTTCGACTCCAGATACACCAGATCCGCACCGCTCAGCGCCTCATGAATCACGGGAGTAATCACCCCCGTATCCGTCGCGAGTGTGATGCGCCGTCCGTCGCAGCAGTGAACTGAAAAACCGCAGCTCTCCGCGGCGTCGTGTGAAGTGGCAAAGGACGTCACACCCATCTCCCCCACGTCCACGCCGTCCGGCGGCATGAGCCGCAGATCGACATTTCTGGCGTGGCCGTGTTCTTCCAGCCATGCCGCCGTGCCTTCGGTAGCGTACACCGGGATTTTCAGCGACGAGGCCAGCACGCGCAGCCCCGCAATATGGTCGGCGTGCTCGTGCGTGATGAAAATCGCGGCAATGGCGGCGGGGTCGATATCTTCCTGCGCAAGCCGCTCTTTGATCTTCTTGGCGCTCTTGCCCGCGTCAATCAGTATGTATCGTCCGCCGCAGCCGACGGCAACACTGTTGCCGCTGCTGCCGCTGTACAATGAACAGAATCTTGCCAAATTTGAACTTCCTTCCTCATTGACGCCGCCTCAGTATTTCCAGATGCGCTTTTTGAGACGGCGCATGTTTCCACCGGCGCAAATCAACGTAAATATCAGCCCGGTGAGAACCGACAGCACCACTGCCACCGACCCAGTGAGAAGGGGCACATAATCCGTAATCGTGAAAAACCGGTCGCACACAAGATAGGCCACCAGCAGCAACACCGAGACATACGCACCGAATGGCAGATATCTGACAATCATATCGTCCAGCGTCATTTCGGAAAGCTGCGGCATCAGCGATTTGCGGCGCAGTTTTTTATACCAGCGCGGCATGGTCTTGTTTTTCATGCCGCCGATGGCCACATCCACACACTTCACCAGTTCCGACGCGGTGTCTTTTTCTCTTTCAACCTCGTTTTCTGAAATTCCTTCAAAAACGTCCACATGAATACACGCTTTCATACCGTCAGCTAATCCGCCAAGCTCCGCGTATTTCACGCCCCGGCAGTATGCGGCGGCACAGTCGCCTGCCGTGCTTTGTTCAAAGGGAATCCCGCCCGCCAGATACCGGGCGTCCTTGCGCTTGCCGTGCTTTTCCAGCTGCTTGACCGCCGCCGACAGAGAAAAGAAATAACTCATCACACCGTTGACAGTCCGGTTGCTCATATCATAAGTATTTACGCTGATGTATTGTCCCTGTTTTCCCTTTCGGCGGCGATAGTGCGGATAGGTTCCCGTAAATCCCTCGGCCAGCAGCTTCGGCTCGATGATCTCACGCATTTTATTTTCCGCCTCGGCATAACTGCCGTAAATGCGGCTGGCGCCCTGAAACGCAGCGCTGCATGAAAGCATACGGTCGATCAGGCGATCGTAAAACAAACGCATGCCGTCTTCCCGCTCCCTGCTCCGCAGCAGCCGGGCAAATTGCCATACCAGTTTGTTGGTCTCGCCAAAATCGTCCGACGCGCCCCACGCTTCAATTGCCTGATCCAGCAGTTTGTAAAGCGCTTCCTGCCCCGTCTCGTCAAAAAGACTCTTGAAGCAGGAAAAGCCGTAGCGGTTGTCCAGTATTTCCAGCACCTTCTGAGAAAGATTGCCCTCCACCGTTCGCTCGATTTGCATCCCCTTTTCCATATCCGCCAGTTGATATGACAGCAGCAGAATCTTGGCGAGCGGCAGCAGCTCTTTTTCCTGCTCGCTCAGCGAGGTCGCGCCCAGCATGGCCTCCTTATTCAGCACCTCACCGCACCAGCTCTCAATAAAGCGATGGCCGCAGTAGCCGAAATCGGTCAGATATTGGCCATAGTCAAAGCCGTCAACGGTCATGGTGGGACAATCACAGGTAAAGGAAAGGCGCACCCAGTTTCTGTCCTGCATGGCACGGCGGTCAAGCTCTTCATCGCCAAATTCCACATCAATCAGGAAGGTAAATGCAAATCTGCCGCCCTCATATCCTGCGTCCATCCAGAAAAAAACGCCCATCATCGGAAAAGTGCCAATGAATTTTGTCTCCACGGCGGGAAAAATCAGGCTTGCTTTCCCCCACAGACGCTCGCGCAGATTCAGAATGAGACTGTCGCCCTCCTTCACAAACGTCACGCCGTGCCACATCAGATTTTCAAAGCAGGAGCGGACAAATTCCCCCGTGGCGCGCTCCATATGAGACGCCGCGTCGTTCACCGAGTAGCGGCTGCGGTCGATGGCCAGCGAGTTCTCGCGGTGAAGCGCCTGAAGCCACTCCACAAATGGCATCAGCCGCATCAGACCGTCGCTCCCCACGGGAAATTTGGCCAGCTCCCGGATATCGTCATTGATATAATCCCCTACATCGATCGTCTGATCGGAGGTGATACATTCAATCCCTTCATTGATTCTGGCGGCAAACTTCCGGCGCGTGCGCCGCGACTGCATACAAAGCAGCTCCACCGTTTCTTCCGCGTCCATGTCGTTGGAAGGAGACAGGATCGGATGAAGCTCGGAAAAAAGCTGTCCCATTCCCAATTTTTTTCTGTCCACGTTGATTGTATCCTTGCTGTTGCTCACAAGCGCTCCACCCTTTCTTCTCATTTCCTGTGATTAACCGTTTCTTCATGCCGTTTAACCGGGATTATTGCAGATTGCCCTTTTCTACGTTGGGAATCAAAAAATGCGTTCTGGCGTATTCCCACAGCACCGCGGAGCCTTCCGCCGTATCGGCGTTGCGCCGCAGCACCTGTTCGGCTTTCACACCGTGTTCTCGCCACGCCTTGCCGTCGGTTGCGTCATTGAGCACCATGGGTTGAATGTGATCCATCGTGCGGGCGAATTTGGCTTCAGGGGTTTCCCGCGCTTCAAATTCCTCCCAGATACAGCGGAGTTTGTCCGCCTGATCGTCCGGCAGCAGCCCGAAAATCCGCTCCGCAGCCCGCTGCTCCCGGTCGTGCTGGCCGACCTTGGCCCGCTCGTCATAGGCAAAAGTATCTCCCGCGTCGATTTCCACCAGATCGTGAATCAGCACCATTGTCACCGTCTTCAATACATCAATGGGCTGATTGGCGTATTCGCTCAGCAGAATGGTCATCATCGCCAGGTGCCACGCGTGATCGCTGTCAGTCTCCTGTCGATCGGCCGCCGTGATATAGTTTTGACGAGTCACGACTTTTTCCTTGTCAATTTCTTTGATAAAATCAAACTGCTGCTCCAATCTCGATATTGCCGCCAGCCCCTTTCATTGATTTGTTCAGCACTTTGAATATTACGTTTGGTTTCCTTTATACAAAATGTAATATATAATATTAATTAATTGCAATATTTTCAAAAACATCAATACACAAAGCCGCCTATTGTGACAAATCCGAATCGAGCATAAAAATCATGCAGTGAAGGCATACACATCAGATAGATATCCCGCCCCTCTGCTCTGTCCAGCAGCGCATTGACCACACGACTGGTGTATCCCTTGCCGCGATGCTCCGGAGAGGCCGCACACATAATCAGTACCGCTGTCTTGTCGGCCAGGTGCATTGCGCCGCAGGCAGCAGGCATACCGTCGTCCCGCACAACGGCGGAAACAACCGTTTTGGCCTTCCGGCGGTAGATCATATCACTGTAGAAATCATCAAAATCCGGCACTTCAAATCCCGTTCCGGCACACTCCTCCATCACGGTATACATATCCGAAATCTCCGGGTTGATCTCCACGTCACTGGCCGATTCGCGATTTTTGCGGTTCGCCAGACGCATCACCAGCCCGCTGGCGCTCTCCCCCTCACGGGCAGGCCGCAGCGCGCCCACATAGCCCACATTGGCAAACACGAAACTGTCGATTTCCTCTGTATCATAAACGCCCTTGGCACAGACCGTCATCGCGTTGTCCAGCTTATCAATCACAGCGGTGACCGCACCGTTCTCATCATACTGTACCCAGAATTGCGCAAAGGGCTTGTCAATCCCATAGGCCAGCAGCGCACCGAGAATACGACAACCGTAAGGGTCATTTTCACAATACCGCTTTGCCGTATCCAGGCTGTCATGATCCAGCATTTTAATCATATAAGCTCACTTCCTATTGATTGATTTTTGTTTTAAATATTCCGATTTGTATAATAGCCGGAACGAATTGCAAACCGTCATGTGATTGTATTCGCCTGACTTTATTTTTCATCTTAGTATTTGTTGCTCGGCAGGCCTGCGGCCATGCCTTATGGGGCTCTGCCCCCATGCCCCGGCAAGGCTCCGCCCTGCACCCCTTGGATTCCCCTAATTGCTTCGTTTACTTGGACATCGCTGCTTTTTCCGCCAGCGCGTACACCAGTTCGCACACCGCGTTGAGGTCGCTTTCGGCAATCACGCTGCACGGAGAATGCAGATAACGGCAGGGCAGCGAAATGGCCGCCGTCCTCACACCGCCGCGGCTGTTGTGAATCGAGCCGGAATCGTTTCCGCCCGAAATCCCCTTTTTATACTGCCACTTGATGCCGCGCTCATTGGCAATCCGCTGCACCATCTTGAAAAGCCCTCTGTCATAAATCGTCCGTCTGTCCATGAACGAAATGACCGCGCCTTCGCCGACCTTGCAGACCTTGCTACACTCGTCCACATTGGGAATATCGGCCGCCGTCGTGGACTCCACCACAATTGCCATATCCGGCGCAAGACTGAACGCCGCGCACTTCGCGCCGCGCAGACCCACTTCTTCCATCGTGGAGAACACAAACCACAAATCACAGGCCAGGTCACGCTTGAGAATCTCCATCAGAACCGCGCAGCCCGCTCTGTCGTCCAGCGCCTTGCCTTTGAGCAGACCGTCGCCGAACTCGCCGAAATTGGTGTCAAACACCACATCATCACCCGGACACACCTTTTCCAGTGCTTCTTCCTTGGTCAAAGCGCCGACATCAATATACAAATCCTTCACGTCAGGCGCGGCGGCGCGCTCGTCGCCTTCCAGCATATGAATCGGCTTGGCGCCGATCACGCCCGGAATCTTTTCGTCACCCACCAGCACAGGCGTGCCGCAGAGCACCCGTTGGTCGATACCGCCCACAGTGGCAAATTTCAACAGACCGTTTTCGTTGATATCGGTCACAATCATGCCTACCTCGTCCATATGGGCGCAGAGCATGAGCTTATTTGCGGGCGTAACTTTGCCCTTCTTAAAAGCAATGATGGAACCGGTACTGTTGACCTCCACAGAATCACAGTACGGCTTGATTTCCTTTATAATATAGTCTCTGACCTCGTCCTCCCGGCCGGAAATGCCGTGAAGATTGGACAACTTGGCTAATGTATCACGCAGCATGATGTATCACAGTCTCCCTTCCACAAAACTCAGCAAATGCCGCCGCTTCTGATATAGGCGGCGAGCAGCTGCGCGGTGTGCTCCACATCGTCACAGTCCACGACTTCGACAGGCGTGTGCATACTTCTTTCGGGAATAGAAATCAGCCCGGTGGGAATGCCGCCGGCAGTCACAGCGATATCGTCGGCATTGGTGCCGGTTGTGCCGCCCATCACGTCATACTGCCATTTGATGCCCTGCTCATCGGCCAGTGCCGTCAGCTTCTTGGTAATCGCACGGCTGAGCACCGGCGCAAAGCCGATCATCGGACCTTCGCCCAGCTTGCCGCATGCCTCGTCGGGACAACCGGGATAGGTCGCAAAGCCCACGTCCACCGCGATGGCCTGCGTCGGCGCCACCGAGAACGCCGCACAGCCCGCCGCCAGATGGCCCACTTCCTCGCGGGTCGAGAGCAGCGCGGTCACATGGCAGTTCAGGCGGGAGCATTTTGGCTCCAGCAGCTCGACCGTGCGGATAATGGCCGCCGCGCCCGCGCGGTTGTCCAGCGCCTTACCGGTCACACGGCTGCCGAGCAGCGCCGCGGGTCTGCCGCGCATGGCAATGCGCGTGCCGATAGGCACCAGCTCACGTGCCTTGTCGGCGGAATAACCGATATCCACCGCCATATCCTTCAGGTCCGGTACCTTGGACACGTCCTCACCGACCGTCAGATGCGGCGGACGGCAGCAGACAATGCCGCTGATCTTGTTCTTGGCCATCACGCTGACTTCACTGCCCATCAGCACACGGCGGTCAACGCCGCCGCAGGGGGCAAAGTGCAGAAAGCCGTCGCCATCAATCGCGGTAACGACAAGGCCGATCTCGTCAATATGCGCGTCAATCAGAATGTGATTGGGCGAATTGAGATCGCCCAGCTCAGCAATGACGTTGCCCAGCGAATCGCGCACCACAGGGGTAAAATCCGAGAGCAGTTCCATCGCCAGACGGGCGGCGGAGCCTTCCGCTCCGGACGGGCCGTTCGCGTTGGAAAGCCCCAGTATGATATCTTTCACTGCCATAATGTTTCTGTCTCCTCAAAATTAATTGCAAGCGTAAAATATATTTTTCTCTATGCGTTATCCGACCGCTTCCACCTTGGTGGCGTCAAAGACGAAATTGCCGGCGCCGTAATAGACAAGATGCTGTTCTTCCACGGTTTCGGTTTTCTTTTCCTTCTTGCCGGTCTTGGCATTTTTCTTTTCCACCGTCTTTTTGATTGTCGCGTCAATGATAAAAATCGTATCGTAGAGATTCTGACCGCTCTGGTCATACACCTGAATGCGCGTAATGCCCGGATTCTCACCGAACCCGTCGAGAATGCCGTCACTCTGCATGCCCACCGCGTCCATCATGTCCGGGGTGGCATTTTCCTGCACCTTGTAATAGGGAGCAAACACACTGCCGGTCTTGCTGGTCTTGTAGCAGTCATACGCCAGCAGCACGCCTTCACCGTCGGCTTCCGTCTCTGCGGCCTTATCCTCGGCCATGTCGGCGTTGCGGGGCGATTGCAGAATCTTGGCCGGATCTCCGACCATCCAGCTGCCCACACAGCTGTCGGGCAGATAATCGCTGCCCTCGGCCACAATGATATTGCCGTTCTCGTCCACCTGCGTGTGAATCATCGGCTCCGGCGGCACATCCTCCACAAAATCGTCGGACTTGCCGCGCGTAATCAACACCACAACGGCGGCAAAAATAATCACACAACACACGCAGATGACCGCAATGGTAATGAGATTTTTGTTACTGCTGATATTTTTCATGTTCGATTCCATCCTTTGACTTTTGATTTCTCAATAAGATTTGCGTTTCATTTGCTGCGGCTGCAACCGTTCTCAGCCGTGACGCATCAGCTTGATGCCGCCGGAAAAGGCCTGTGTCGGCACTTCCAGCGGAACCACCTCCACAAACACCGCCGTGTGCTTGGAGGAAATATGCCTGTCCTTGTGCTGCGAGCCGAAAAACCAGTGCTGATACTTGACACGCGCGCTCAGCTGGTCAAAAAAAGCCGTCAGGGAATTGAAATTGTTGACATTGCTGGAAAGCATATTTTTGATTTTGGTGGGGCACTCATGGGTAATGATGTAATCCACCGCGAGAGAATGCTCATACAGCTTATTGACGGCCTCTTCCATTTCCTGAGCTGTGGGCGTCTCCTCATTCCACCAGCGCATACCGCGGCTGCGGCGCATTTCCGCGTCATCGCTGTAGCCGCCGCCCATTGTAAAAATCTTCTTGCCTTCTATCTCAAACACCTGTCCGCGGCAAAGATGGTACACATTGCTGTTGATGCGGTGAATGCGTCCTCCGCACCAATCCTCCTCGGGATAGCTGTAGAGCCTGTCGAAATTTTCGTGACAGCCGTCGATAAACAGAATCTTGTATTTCTGCCGCTCCATAAATTGCAGAATCTTGTCTTCCTGCACGTCGCCATTCCAGATAAAGCCGAAGTCCCCGCAGATGATGAGCATATCACCGCTGCGCAGTTTGTCAAACTGCTTTTCCTCAAAACGCGATACGCTGCCGTGCATATCGCCCGTGACATAGATCAATCCGACACCGCCTTTCCTTTTTTACTTTGGCGAAAACAATTCTGAATCCGCCGCACGTTTGTCTTCTTTTCATTTTATTACATTTGAAGCCGCTTTACAAGCATTATTTTTTATTTTTTATATATTTACTGATATTTTACTTTTACATCACTTTTATTATGCGGATTTATATGTTATAATGGTGTACGATTCAGAAAGAAGAAAATGAAACTCACAAGGAATGGTGAACACAACATGAATTGTATCCTCCCACGTTGCGGGAAAAAACTGACGGCACTCACGGCTCTGCTGCTCGCATCCGTGCTTTCGCTGTCGGTGCTGGTCACGCCAGCGCAGGTCAGCGCCGCCTTCAACACCGACTATCAGACGCATTGCAAGGGCATCTACATGATGAACATGGACACCGGCGTTGTCGTCTATGAAAAAGACTCCGACAAAACCATGCTGCCCGCCTCGCTCACCAAGATGATGACCTGCATCGTCGCCTATGAACGCGCCGACTCACTCGATGAAATGGTGGTTGTGGATTCCCGCGCCGTCCGCTTCGTCAATTACAATAAAGAAGGCGCCAAAGGCGTCTGGACCAACATAAAGGTCAACGAGCGCTTCACGCTCAGAGATCTGATGTATGAAGCATTGGTGGCTTCGGAAAACTGCGCCGCCGAAGCCATCGGCTATTACATCAGCAAGCAGTATTACGGCAGCGATTCCAACGAGGAATTTATTCAGTTTATGAATGACCGCGCCAAGGAAATCGGCTGCACCAATACCAAGTTCAAGTGCGCATCGGGTCTGACCACCGACAGTATCAACCACTTTTCCACGGCACACGATATGGCGCTCATCGCCCAGCACCTGATGAATATCCCCGAATTGGCTGACATCGTCTACACGCCTACTTCCTACGGTATCAAGCCTACCAACAAGCACGAGAACGTACAGTGGGTGGTTTCCACCAACCTGCTCATCCGAGAAGGTGAAAAGGGCGCGGACGGCACGGATTACTTCTATCAGTACTGTGAAGGCGTCAAGACAGGATATCTGGTTGCGTCGGGCCACTGTTTTGCCGCCTATGCCAAAAAGAGCGGCTATCGTTACATCTGCGTGCTGCTCAATGACGGCGCCCCCAGCGCCAAAGACAAAAACTACGCCTTTATTGACGCGCGGAATCTCTTTGACTGGGCCTTTGATAACCTCTATCTGGTCAATATCTACAGTACCGATGAACCGGTCGATGAGCTGGAGCTGAAGCTGGCCTGGAACAAGGACAAAATCATTGCTGTACCGCAGGACGATTTCAGCACATTGCTTCCGAAAGGCGTCAAAGCCACCAGCGTGATGAAGCGGGTGGAACGCGTCGATGATGTGGTTTCCGCCCCGGTCAAGAAGGGGCAAAAGCTCGGCACAGCCTACCTCAGCTATGACGGTGAGCAAATCGGGCAGGTTGATCTGGTCGCCGACGAGGCGGTGGAACGCAGCACGCTGCTGTTTATTCTCGATTCCGTCAACACGCTCTTCTCCTCTCTGGCGTTTCGCATTATTCTGGTACTGATTGTAATCGGCGTAGTGGTGTATATCGTTCGCTCCTACGCACGCAAACAAAAGCTCGACAGCCTCAAGAGAAATGTCACGCGCCGCAAAGCCAGAAGAAGAAGCTACCGTTAATGATCTATCAGATAAACAATATATGAATTTTTAGAAAATAAATTATGAATTTTTTGCGAAAGGAAGGTGTGCGCTATGTACCGTTTTTTTTCGATCCGCCCCGCAGGCTCATTTCACACCGCTGCCAGAGCAGCCGCATGGCTCGTCACCCTTGCCATGCTGTTCTGTACCTTATTCGGCATGACCGCCTGTAAGGACAAGGGCAACGACGACAAGCTTGTCACCGAAAAACTCATCACCAGCTATATGGAGGCTTTTACCGACTATGACATCGGCAAGATGAACAAGGCCAGTCTGATGAAGCTGGAAACTTACGAGGACAGCGACGACGTCAACATCTCCTGCAAACAACTTGCCGCCAGAACCAGCTGGGTCATTGAAAGCATCAATGTGAGCGGTAACTCCGCCATTGCGCAGGTTGGCGTGACAACGCCCCAGCATTTCACTGACATCTGCCGAGAGGCGCTTGACGACGCCATGCTCCAGATCGAACAGGATTCCGAGCGACTGCCCGCGGAAATCCTTCGGTTATCCATCAAAAATCACTCCAAACGGGCGGATACCGTCTCTGTCACTGCTGAAATTTCGCTCAGCAAGGTCAACAACAAGTGGTATATCGCCAAATCGCAGGATGTGACCGATATGCTTTCGGAAATCCGCACGGCGGTAGCCGCCGTTTACACGGTCATTGAAGACTAGTGTGCTGATGAAAAAAATGCTCCCGCCGATTCCCTCCAATATATTTTGTCAATATATCATAAAAGTTATTTAAAAAAATAAATAATCCTATAACCGCCGTTTTTTTATTCATAAAGTGTTATTTCTCAGTTCACACGATATTCATAATATGCCTTTATACTAAATATCAGTAACGGATGTCAACCGAACCGCTCCTGTGGTTCCTAAAGATGAAAATCAAGTTGGTGTTGACAGGGAGCCGTTATGATCTGAATGAGACTACACCTACTCCTATCCCTTTTTTGATACTCTTTTCTGACACAAGGCGGGCGGCATTTTGTCGTCCGCCTTGTGTCGTTTACGAGCCGTTTTTATTTCACAGCACCATGCACGGAGGTGTTTGATTTGCCGTCTATCGTCAGCCATACGCTTTTAGGGCAGAGAATCTGCCATGACCGGTCATTTGTCGCAAACATACCGCAATTCGATCAAACTGCCTTTTTATGGGGATGTCAGGGACCGGATATCCTCTTTTATCACCGGATACTGCCGTGGCAGACCGGCAGCATCCGATGGTACGGCGGCAAGCTGCACAACGGAGACCCCACCAAACTCCTGGAATCCATGGCCAAGATATGCCGTTATTGCCGCAAAAAGCCTTGCTTTTCCCAGATCTATTCCTACGCACTCGGCGTATGCTGTCACTATTGCTACGACAGACGCCTGCATCCGCTGGTGTATTACAACTGCGAACTGCTGGAAAAAACCGATGAGCGCGGCGGCCGCTATTATTACCACTCCGATGTGGAATCCAATCTCGACATCATGCTGCTCCGCCACGACACGGGCCAACTGATGAATGAAATCCGCCTGACCGACTGCCTGCCGGAATGCGAAGGTTTGACGGACAGCATCGCCATGTTCTATGCGCTGCTGCTCTGCGATCTGTTTGGCATTCACACCCCGCACGCTGCTGCCGCCTCAATTACCAAGGATTTTAAAACCGCCACCGCGCTGATGGACGACGCCTATACCGTCAAAAAGCCATTGGCCGCCGCCGCAGAGGAATTGCTTCCCTATTTCCGGCGCAGCTTCCGCAAAGGCTCCCTCACGGGACTGATTCACAGCAAATCAGAGGATATGGGATTTGATTACGGCAATTTGCTGGGAAACACCTGGTTCAACCCGAGCGACCGGAGCGAGCGCTCCAATCTGAATTTCTATGAGCTGACCGACATCGCACAGGCTGAAACCATGCAGCTCATGGCGCTTTTTGCCGATGAAACCGCCAAGAAGGGCAGCGTCAATTTCGCACTCTTCACCCACGGAATCAACTTCAGCGGCAGAAAAGTGGAAGGAGAAATCACCGCAGGAATGAAATGAAAAACCCGCTTTTCTATTGATAGATTGACAAAACAGCACTTGTTTTTTTGTGCATTATTTATCTAAAGCAGTCTCCAATGACTTAGATTTATGCCGATATCGCAGAATTTCGCCTTTCGGGGTTGAATTATGACAAAATTGTAGTATAATAAAATTGTATTGTAATGAGTTTGTAACCGCCTGAAACCGTCGGCTGACACCGTTGTGTACTGTATGGCAATGTGGTACACCTGAAAGGAGAGTGACTCCGTGAGTGCATCGAACCGAAACACACAGCAAAATAACAAACGCAAAAAATACAATCTTTTTCAGATGATCTTCCGGATCCTCTGCTACGTGGGTCTGCTCATTCAGTTCAAGACCTACAATTCCCGTCGAAAAATCAGAAAATTATTCGCCCCCCTTGGTCAGCGTGTGAAAAACGCGCTGCGCACCGGTCTTGTGCAGCCCGTCAAAGGCGCTTTCTGTGAATTTCGGGATATCTGCGGCGAGATGGCACAAATTCCCGCCAAAGCCAAGGCACTGGGAAAGAAATCCCGCAAGAAACACGCCTCATCCCGTCTGAGCCGAACGCTCGCGCTGCTGCATGAGGAGCGCGTCATGCACAAGGCATTCTTTGCCGGCGTACTGAATTTCGCGCTTCCCGTCATTTGCATCAGCCTGCTTGCCGGTGTGGCATTTTACATAATCTCCTCCTCTCACACGCTGCAAATTTCCTGCAACGGAAAAGTGATGGGGTATATCGAAGACGAAACCGTCTATAACGACGCGATGGTGCTGCTCAGACAGCGCATGATCCACAGCAGCGATGACTATAAATCCACGCTGGCCCCCACCTATACGGTGGCTTCTGTGGACAGCGGCATGAATCTTGACGCGGAGGCACTCTGTGAGGCCATTCTGGCCGACAGCGTGAATGTGGACAATGCCTATGGGCTCTACATCAACGGTGAGCTTTGCGCTGCCGCCAAGAGCTACGGCGACATTCAGTTCATCATGGAGAGCTTCCTCGACAAATACAAAACCGGCACGCCCGGCGAAAGCGTCACCTTCCTGGGCGAGACACAGATTGTCAAGGGCCTGTATGACGCGGATAAAATTGTGTCTTCCCAGCGTTTTGAAAAAACCATCTCCACCAAGCGCACCGAAACCCAGGTATATACGGTCGTGCAGGGCGACACCGCCGAATCCATCGCCAATATCGCCAATATGTCTTACGATCGCCTGATGGCGCTCAACGAAGACTTGACCGACGCGCCCGAAGAAGGCACCTCTGTGCTGCTGGAAAAGGAACTTCCCGTGCTGGCGGTTCAAACCGTGCGCAACGTAACGGTCAGAGAAAAAATCGCCTTTACCAAAAAAACCGTCAAGGACAACACCAAGTACACCACCTATTCCAAGTGCGTGACGAAAGGTGAAAACGGTATCCGCGAGGTTGTGCAGCAAGTCACCGAGATCAACGGCGTGCAAAAAGCCTGTGAAGTGCTGTATTCCACCGTGGTCAAGGAACCGGTGGACGCCGTCTACGTGGTCGGCACCAAGAAGGCCAGCAAGGTGGGTTCCGGTTCTTTCGCGTGGCCGGTGCCAGGCGTCAGAACCATTTCTTCTCCCTACGGCTACCGCTGGGGCCGTCTGCATCGCGGTATTGATATTTCCACCTCGGGCATTTACGGGCGCACCGTCGTGGCCGCCGATTCCGGTACGGTCACAGTCAAGCGCTCTGCCACGGGCTACGGTCTGCATATCATCATTTCTCACGGCAACAGCTATTCCACCTGCTACGCGCATCTGAGCGCGGTCAGCGTCAAGAGCGGCGATGTGGTCGCCAAAGGGCAGGCCATTGCCAAGGTCGGCAACTCCGGCTCCTCCACAGGTCCTCATCTTCACTTTGAAATACGCAAAAACAACGTCGCCGGCAATCCGATGAATTACTATTAATATGGATACGCCGAAAGGCCGCCCCGAATCACTTCGGAGCGGCCTTTTTGGTGTGAGTTGGCAATGAAATTTTTTATGCAGTTGCCGCGTCAGATGAGTCTTCTGAGGTCGAGTTCAACATTGTTCTTGTATGCCTCTTCGTCAACCTTCTCTTCCACAGGTTTCCGTCTCGGACTGAACTCACCCAGAATCTGATCGTAAAGCTGAATAATATCTTCCGGCGGCTCGTAATCATAGGAAATGGTCTTGTTGTAATTATTGTAGATTTCCATCATCTTGCGGTAGCTCATGGCGAACGAATCGACCACTTCAGGGTCAAACTTCTTGCCGCTTTCATCGGTAATGGTGGAATAAACCTTATTCATCTCCCAGCCCTTGCGGTAGCTGCGGGCGCTGACCAGCGAGTCGAACATATTGGCAATCGCGACGATCTGTGCGCCGATATAAATCTCGTGTCCTTTCTTGCCGAGATAGCCGCTGCCGTCCCATTCTTCATGATGATCCAGGGAAATCATGCCGGCCTTTTCCATGATTTCGCCTTTGCCTTCCAGCAGCAATTCCGCGCCGGCAACCACATGGGTTTTCATGATGGCAAATTCCTCGTCGCTCAAAGAAGCGTCCTTCAGCAGAATCTCCGGCGGAATCATAATCTTGCCGATATCGTGCATAATGGAGGCGGTGCTGAGGACTTCCACCTCGTGATCGCTCATGCCGAGATTCTGCGCAAGCACACGGCAATATTCCGACATGCGCTTGACGTGCTCACTCACCTGACCGGATTTATTCTCGCTGACCTCGGCGTAGTGCAGAATGATATCCTTCTGTGTTTCTATCACATCATCGCTCTGCTTTTTCATGATGTCGCCCTGTTCAAAGATATAGGAGACACAGTAAAACACGACGCCGATGAAAATGTAAATCAGGTTGATATTCCAGCCGACCTTCACATTGAGGAAAAGACCCACTCCCCACTGCACCGCAATCGGCAGCACCGACAGCAGCATCAGCAAAATACCGACAATACGCATGATAGAAATATTGCTGCGGGTAAAAGGAGATTTCCGCTGATACACTCTGAAAAACAGCAACGCTGTCAATGCCGTTACCAGCAGCAGCAACACAGAGGCTACAATCTGATTGATCCGGGTCAAAGTCATATTCGTGACCGCGCCGCTGACAAAATCCCGGTTGGCCTGCATCACCATATAAACAACCATACCCAAAAGCACCACGGTGGCAATGCCCATGATGATGCTGATAAGCAGACCGATGCGATGTATCTGCTTGTTGACGTGACTGGAGCGGTTGGAAAGCTCCTCTTCGCTTTCCTTTCTTCTGGCCTCTCTGGCCGCTTTGGTCGCCTTATCGGCTTCGGCCACCGCGGCTACCTTGGCCGCCATCTCGGCTCTGGCCTTTTTGATCGTCTGAGCCGTCTGCTCCTCTTTTGCAGCCTTAGCTGCACGGTCGGCTTTTTTGGCATCTCTCGATTTTTTCTGAGATTTCTTATTTTCCTTTTCGGTCAGCAATTCTTTTCCTGCCGCCGCCAAGGTTTTTTTCTGGAGATCCTGATCTTTCTTACCGTTTGAACGACCCATCGTCTCACCCTTCTTCATTTCAAGATTGATATCATCAAGTGCGGCGCCGCATCTGCCGCCATACCGATTTCAATCGCTTATGCTTATCAACTATTATTTAACCACTTTTTTGCCAAAAAATCAATAGGTATTCCAAATAATGCGGGGAAATAAACATACCCTCCGGAAAACGGTCTTTCTCGGAGGGTATATCTGAGCCCAAGGGCAATCCGGCAAAATTATTCCTCCGTCGTTGCGGGTACGGGTTCCTTTTTCTTTTTTTTGGCGGCAAAATCTGCCACGGTCTTGACAATACTGCTGCCCCACAGTCCGAGCAGGAAGCCGAGAATCAGTCCCGCCAGCACATCGCTGGGATAATGTACCTGCAAATAGAGACGCGAAAAGGCGATCGTCAGCGCCAGCACAAACGCCAGAAATCCCCAGACCGAGTGATCTTTGAACAGTGCGGTAGACGCCGCAACGCTGGACAAAGTATGCCCCGACGGGAATGAATAGTCGGTCGGCGCGGCAATCAGCAGATGCTCCTTGGCCAGCGCGTACCGCTCCATATCAAACGGACGCGGACGGGCAACCAGATTCTTGATGATGATATTGCCAAAAATCACGCACAGCACCAGCGCCACAGCCATGGAAGCACCCGTGCGGCGCGTCTTTTTGGGAATCAGCAAAATCAGCGTCAGCACAATCCAGACAATGCCCGCGTCGCCCAGCATGGTGATCTTGGGCATGATTACATTGAGAATGCGACCCGATGTGCCTGTGCTGATCGTATCATGAATGGCCTTGAGAATACTCTGGTCATAGGCCGTGATCTGACTTAGTATGTAAGAAAAAATATCCTCCATCGCTCATACTCCTTGCTCTGATTGACAAAACCGCTCAAAAAAGTACACTTCAAACGGTCTTCTCCGTATAATATACCATATTTACCGCATGATTGCAATGTTTTTTTACCGTCATTTTCAACGATTTTCAATGACATTTTTGGACATTGCCCCCCGCCGTCATGCGATATTTTTAACGCTTTATTAAAATATTAAACAAAATATCCGGTTGCCCTTTGCCTTTTTGTATGATATAATATAATAACCCCTGCAAAATGGGGCTATCCCACAGGATTTGCAAGGGAAATTCATCATGTGAATTTTTATATGACGTTATATGGCAGCGCCCAACACCAGCATTTCCCGCAGACGGTTATACAAAAACGGAAACTGCCCCAGCGACAGCGGGCATTCTCCCGTTCCGATCTCGATAGTGAAGGCCGGCGCATGGTATTTTTCCATAAACCAGTCCTTCAGTCCCGCCGATGAAGCAGAATGACTCGGCTCCCGCAGCGGATAGCCCGATGAGGCTGACAGAACACGTGCCATCAGATGCGACTTGGGCGGGGTAAAATCGCGGTAATTCCAGTAGATTTCCTCTCCCTGCGAGTGAAACGCCACCACATGACGAAATCTCACGCGACCGCACAGCGCCACGATGGCGCAGGTTTCCGGCTCGCTTTCGGGATATGCTCCCGTCCAGCCCGCCGCCTGCGGACCGCAAATGCCGCTGTCCATGGCAATGGCCCGCATATCGTCCCATGCCGCGTCAAAATTCCGGTTGATATCCACGCCGCGGGCATTGGCCTTCCAGCGGCGGCAAAATTCTCTGCTGCGGCAATGCCGCCACAGATCTTCGCCAAGATAATCTGCCAGTCCCGGCTGATCTGCACCGTTGATGGAAATTTCCACCCCATCGGGATTGAGCGCCGGAACGATGAGCAGACCCCGTGAACACAGCAGCTTGTTCATATCCATATCGCAGATGCGGTGACGGCGGCGACAGGCGCTCAGTACGTCCTCGGCGAAGTACAGCATCAGCAGCGTTGTAATCCACTCTCTGCCGTGTACGCCGCCGCAATACAGCACCGGCGCGTGCATATCCCCAATTTGCAGCGAGTAGATTCTGCGTCCCAGCAAGCTGTGACCGATGTCACTGATCTGCACCAAATCCGGGTACGCCTGACCCAGCTGCGCGACCCATTGGGTCACCCTCCGATCATCAGGCGGCTCAATTCTTACAATTTTTTCCATTGCCTCACAACCTCTCATGCTGCTGTTATCCTTGATTATCATTATGCGTGAGAGCACCATAAATATGAGCGTGCGTATGTGTTTGCACCGTCAGGCGTGCCGCGCAATCAAATGAACCAAACTAATTGAGAGGGAGTTGTTGACTATGAATTTTCTGGAAGAAAAAACGCTCACTGAGACCTACCATTTCAAGGGCAAAATCATCAATCTGCGTGTAGACGACGTGGAGCTTCCGGACGGAAGCACCTCTATCCGCGAGATCATCGAGCACCCCGGCGGCGTATGCGTCGCGGCGCTGACCGCCGACGGCCGTCTGCCGTTCGTGCGGCAGTTCCGCTACCCCTATAAGGAAGTCGTCACCGAGCTGCCGGCCGGCAAGCTGGAACGCGGCGAGGACCCGCTCGACGCCGTCAAACGTGAGCTTGCCGAAGAGGTCGGCGCGCACGGCGCCAACTGGCGCAGCATGGGCAAACTCTACCCCTCTCCCGGCTACTGCGGCGAGATCATTCACCTCTATGCCTGCGATATTGACATCGCCGGTGAAAGCCACCCCGATGAAGGGGAGTTTCTCGAAGTGGAATATATCGCGCTTGCCGACGCGGTACAAATGGCGCTTGACGGAAAGCTCCCCGACGCCAAAACCCAGACGCTTGTGCTCAAGCTGTGGGCAGAGTCGCAGCAGAAAAATCATTAGCCATATGCACCAAGATCATGAATAAAGTCCGACAAATTCCAAAACGGCTGGCGTTAAAATCGTTTTCTGTAAAATATCAAAAAATAGTATTGAAATTTTTGTTGAATTACATTAATATATTACATTAGAAATTGATTTGGCTTTGTGATATCAGCCGGGCAGGGGGAATGGCAGGATTGAACAACAACAGAAACAGAAATACAAATAGCGGGTATCCATACCGTTCGTCCTACGGCAGCAGCCGCGCCAGACAGCAGAAAAGAACGCCTGCCACTTCCGGATTTGATTTGTCGCAGTTTCCGTGGCAGCCCTTTGTGGCGGTAGCCTTTGGGGTCATCGGCATGGTGATCTTCTCAGTGGCGCTCACCATGTTCACCGGACACGGCAACAAGGCAGGCGCGTCCGGCCAACCCAATCAGATGGCGCCCTATGCGGCGGTTCCTGACGAAACAAGCAGCTCACCTGAAGAAACAGCCGCCGCCGTTCAGACCGATGTCTACGTGCCAAAAGCCGATTTCACAGGCACATGGCAGAAAACCGACGTGTATGAGAGCGAAAAAGCCACGCTCACCATCACCGATCAGGACGAACTCTCCTTTCACTTCACCATGAAAATCTGGAACGGCAAAAAAACCGCTTCCGTATCCGGCAAGGCCAATTTCACCGGTAGCGATTCCGCCGCCTATACGCAGGGACTTGCTTCCATCAGCTTCCAGCGCGGCACACAGTATCTGTCGGTCTATCACACAGGTGATACCGCTGAGCTCGGTATAGCGCAAAGCTTCGAGCCGGACGGCAAATATACCACGGACACACCTAATTACTACACCAAAAAAGAAACCAGCAGCTATGACTATAACGTCTACCAATCCGACGCCGTTGTGAAAGCTTTGTCCGCTACCTTAACCAAGGACGACTATGATCTTTACAAAGAAATGATGTCACAAGGGCTCCAGTCGCCCATTGACTACGAGCGTACACTGGATAAAAACGGTAAGCAAGTCAACGTGGACGAGGAACTCAAGTGTGTGAAATACTACGCGCACCTCAACAGCATCGGCGCGGATATGATCTTCATCTGCTCTGACAGCGGTCAGATCTACGTGCTGCTGTATGATTCGGAGGAGATGAGATACTACACCAACGATAAAAACTACACTTCCAAAATGCCAAACGCGTTTCAGGTGGTAGCCAACGCTAAACATATGACGCCTGTCTATAACAAAAAATAAAAAATACCGCTGGATTCACATGACAAACCACGCAAAAAGAGTTTTGCTGAGAAAGGATGTATAAAAACATGAGCACATTCAGCCTGATGCTAATGCTTTTGTTTTTGATTGTCTTTGGCATACAGTTTTTCATGTATTTCGTCGATATGGAAATGCCGCGTTTTTCAAAATTCCTGACCCTGCTGCTGATACTCATGCTGACAGCTGAGATCATTCTGGCGGTATTCGAGTGGCCCGCCGCACTGATCGACCTGATCGTGCTGATCTGCATGGGCAACAAGACCATTGCCATGTGCTGTGCGGCCGTGATATTTACCGTGACATTGTTTATTCTCGTCAAAATACTGCCCAAAATCAAGTGGAGCAAGGTACTGGTCTTCACTCCCATCAAATATGTGGTGCTGGGCACACTGGTCATTCCGCTGCTGATTTACACCGAGCTTTTCAACGGCAGCTATTCCTTTCAGAACATGCAGGAGTACAACGCCGTGAAGCAGGATTTCGCGCAATATGACCGGCATTTCTGGCCCACAAAATTTATCAAAAAAACGGAAGACAATGGCCGCGAATATCGGACAACCTATTCCATCTATCCGTGGGACGTGGAAATTCCGGACGGCAGGCAGTTTGCTTACAAGGTCATTACCTTTTATAATGAAGACGACAACAATCAACTGTATTACACGCCCTTTACCTATAATCTTTATGTGGGCGTACCCTCAGTTCCCATAGAACACGCGGCAGCCGCGCAAAACGGGACGACACCGTCTGTCAGTGATTCCGACAGCGCTCCCACGGGATAAGCTGCTGCCAATCCGTTTTCCAACCCTTTTCCCCCGATATCCGTACCAATACAGAGAAAGGACTTTCAAAAGATGAACGAAACAATCACAAAGAATACAACGACAGGTCAGACCGATCTGCTCCTCGCCTCGCTGGTGGAAGGCTGCAAAAAGCCCCGCATCAAGGCCATCGCTGCCAGATATGATATCAAAGTATCCGACAAAATGACCAAGCAGCAAATGACCGAAGCCATTGTTCCCACTCTTGAAATCAACGCCGGCATCAAAATCAAGCAGTATTCCCATGACGACATGAAGCTGCTGCTCCGCTGCATCAAAAACAGCCAGATTGATGAAGAGACAGCGCTGCAAGTTACTGCGTCCGCGCCTTTTGAAGACGGTGTGATCTTTCTCTCCGCCAAAAAGGATAAAATCTCGGCACTCATTCCCAAGGAACTGGCCGGCAAGGTGATGATGCACTGTGTCGCCCACTGTCTGGACAGCGACGGAGACGCACTCACCCGCACAGCCCGCGTCTGCGCCATGATCTATGGCACTTTTACCCCCGAAATGCTGACCAACGCATACAATGCCGCTTACACCGAGAACAGCTGCACCGCTGAACAGGCCGAAAGTTTTCTGGCTAATGCCAACTGTGAAGAATTTACCTATGCCGACGGCAAGGCCGTTTATGCGCTGGGAAAACCTGCCAAGGAAAGCCCGCTCGCAACTTCACTGGAGTATTCGCTGCCCACACGTCGGGAAATCGAAGCTTACACCGCCTTTGGCCTGGATTCTACCAACTACTACTACCGTCAGGCGGTCAACTTTATCTACAACAATCAGGGGGATTCCTACGACGCCGCCAATGAGCTGATGAAAAAAATCGCTGTCTGGTGCGTGACCGACGGCAATCTGGAAGAAATCTTTGACTTCGTGCAGCAATCCGAGATGCCCATTACCGCCAGCCAGTTTGAATTTTTACTCAATATCCTCGGCGAGCTCTCCGACAGAACCCGCAAGCAGAGTCTGAAAGGTCACAGACATTGTGATGTAGAGGGCGCGCAGCCCATCGTAATGCCCCGCTTGGTGGTAAGAAGAACTGAAAGCACAGAGCCCGCCGAGCCCATTCGCGTGGGACAGAAAATCGGCCGCAACGATCCCTGCCCCTGCGGCAGCGGCAAAAAATACAAGAAGTGCTGCGGCAGATCGGTCAAGTAACAGGAAAAGCAACATCATTAAGCGAAGCGCGGGAATCCAAGGGGTGCGGGCACCTCTTGGCGGGTCAAGGGCAGCGCCCTTGCAGGGCGTGGGACGGCGTCCCACAAGGCAAGCGCAGCTTGCCGAGCGCCACGCGCCAAGACATCGGATAAAGTCAGGCGAATACAATCCAAGTTGATTTCCGTGTTATCGCACCCTTGAAAAATGAAAACGCCTCGGCTTCGTTTCGACGAAACCGAGGCATTTTTTATGCGTTATCCTGCACCCGCATGGCCGCCCCAGTCAAACCGAACAGCGTCCACATCAGCGGGGAATTGATCGGCAGTGAGTAGCCGAAGAAGGCGTGCACCGCGTATGTCACCACACCCAGCGCACAGCAGACCAGCAGCGGATTCTTCTCCGCACGCTTGCAGGCGTCGCTCACCATCAGTCCGAGGAAGGCAAGGAACGAACCCAGCCCGGTAATACCCGAACAGATGAGCAATTGCAGATATTCGTTGTGCGCCTTATCGAGCGTGCGGCCGCCAAAGAATTTGGTTGCCTCATCGCCGTATTTGTCCATGAACACGTTGCAGAAGGTATCCGGGCCGCTGCCGAAAATGGGGTGCTGTCCCACCAGTTTGATGGCGCGTTTCCATGTGAAACCGCGGTTGTGACCGAATTTGTCGCTCATGTTGCCATGGAAAATGATTTGCCCCAGTTCATACAACATACCCTTGGTTTCGTTCGTCGCCGCGATACCCGCCGCAATCAGCACCCCCAGTACCGCCGCGCCGTCGATACACAGCGTGACGATCAACAGCAGCTTGCGGGAAGGATTCCATGAGGGGTTGCGTTTATGAATCAGCTGCGCCACGCCGATGACCAGCTCCGCCAGCACCATCAGCCAGCCGGTTTTGCCGAAGTCCTCGCCCAGAATGTCGGAACCGATGACCAAGCGGTTAAAAATCAGCACGGCGAGCGTGACGGAGATGACCGTCAAAAAGCGTCCCACCCGCTCGAAAGAGGTCAGAAGCAGCGGCAGCGCTGCCAGAAGTGCCACTCCGAGCGCTACAAGGCCCGCGTCGGTATTGAGGTTCAGCTCCGCCCACAGCATCATGACAAAGCAGACAAGGGTGAGATAGCCGTCCCGGTCAAACAAAAGCTGCTGCTTCGTAATATAAATGCAGGCGGCGATGATTAACGCCACACTCACGAAGTAAGAGGTCAGATTGATGTTACCCATCGGTCCCATGAAAAGCAGGCCGCTTTCCCAGTTGGGCTGGCTGAATCCGGTATCCAGCACGTCGAAGCCGAAGAAATGCAGCATGACCAGCACGGATACCGCCGTTGCGCCAAAGCAGTAGATGTTGAGGTCGAATTTCTGCATTCTCACCAGCCGCGAAATCACAAAATAGGTCGCCACATAAAAGGTCTGAATGATAAATCCGTCGTTGCGCACGCCCTGCCCGTTGAAAGCCACGTCCTTGTACTGCGACAGCAGCGTGGAAATCAGCAGGAAACCCCAGTAACACAGCACCGCGATATCCACGGGACTGAGTTTTTTCCAGCTGCCGCTCAGTGGAGATTCATTGGCGGGCATTTTCAATATCTTGACAATCAGCGTGATAATGATCGCGCAGAAGGCCGCCGCCGCGATGAGGTAGTAGGCCATGTTTTTGAAATGCGTGATATTGGCGTACTTCTCCGAGCCGATTGCCAGCGGGAATACCACGGACATCGCGATGACAAACACGCGGGCAAAAATCTCCATGATGTTGTCCCTGTCAAACAGGGGTGAGACAGGCGCCGCTTTTTGGACAGGCTTGCCTGCTTTGGATTTTGCCCCTGTCAGATCAGAGGCTCCCACCGGTTCCTTGACAGAAGACGATGCGGATTTCCTGCGGTCATTGTAGTATTTTTTCTTTTTGCTTCCCGACATTGCTTTGAAACATTCCCTTCATAAAGATTTGACTGTATATATTATTGTATCGTGTCGTGTGCGTTTTGACAAGCGCTTTTGATAAATTTCCTCTGCCGACAGCAAAAAGGCATAAAAAAACCGGCCGTCCTATTGGACGACCGATTCGATGTTGGCGTCTACCTATCTTCCCGGACCGTCACCAGTCAAGTATTTTCGGCACAAGTGAGCTTAACTTCCGTGTTCGGAATGGGAACGGGTGGACCCTCACCGTCATCAACACCAACTTTTTCTTTTGCCCTTCGGGGCGTTCCCCCGAGTGCTTGTATATACTACCACACCGATTTCGATTTGTCAAGCATTTTTTTCATTTTTTTCAAAAAAATTTTTGAGGCCGTTTTTCGACAATGACAGGCCGTTCCGAAAGTGCCACGGCAAAACACTGCGGCACTTCCGAAATCACTGGACTTTTGCGGCCACTGGCCGTCCGTCAGAAATCAAACTCCTGCACGCCTGTGACAAAGCCTGAAATATCCGCCCGGCGCCACAACGTCTGACCTTTGTATCTGTCGAGAAACGGACTGTTGAATTTGCGGTATTCGACACAGCAGATTTCCGCTTCCATCTCTTCATAGGGAGTATAGGGCATGGTGTCGCCGTCTACCCATTTCAGCGCGTCCCACTCCGTTTCACTGTAGGAATTTGGCTTGTCAAAATTGCTGAGGGTGTCCGTTGTCAGCCCCCCATATCTTCCCACCGAACGGTTTTCCGCAAATCGCCCGTCATTCATGCAGGTATCGCACCATGCACCAAAAACTTTATCGTTCGGGCAGACGTGGAACAACTCAAACGGTTTTCCTTCGTTATGCAGCTGTCTGGACGCCAGCGCGGGATTGAAATAATACCACAAATCCTGAAAGTTCATGCTCTCATAGAGCGACAGCTTGTACTGCACCTTGCCGTCCTTCACGCCCACCACGTGCATTTCGTATTTGGAAAACAGCAGCTTGTCGCCCGTGTAAACGATATGCACATGGCCGTCCGCGTCGGAAACCACTTCGATATCGTTCTTCAATTGGTCATAGCTGTAGGCATACTCAAAGAAACAGAGAAACAGTCCCAGAAGCACGGCAACGCAGATACTCACTGTGATACCGGTCAGAATCTTGTGGCGCCGGAATCGGTCTTTGAATTTCTTCATTGGCTTGACATTCTCATAATCCTTGACCTTGGTTTCCTGTTTCAGGGCATTCACTTTTTCGGTGCAGCTCTCACACCCCGCCAAATGCGCCTCCACCAGCGCCACGCTGCTCGGACTGAGCACCTCGTCCACATACAGCGGCAGCAGATCGCCTGCCGTGTCACAGCCAATTGTTTTCATTTCGTTTGTTCGATTACTATCACTCATCACTGTTTCCTCCCTGTTGCTTTTCGCGGAATGATTCCGCAATTTTCAGCCGTGCGCGATGATACGTCACCCGCGCCCAGCTCTCGCTCCGGCCAAACACCTCCGCAATCTGCGCAAACGGAAGCTCCCCAAAGGTGCGCAGCCAGAACACCTCCTTGTAAGGCTCGTCCAGCGTGTGCAGGATTTTGTGAATGTCGAGTGCGTCGGCGCTGTCCTCCAACGTTTCTTCAAAGCGGACGCCGCCGTCAGAACGATATGCCGTGTCGTTTTCGGTGAAATCGGTCGGAATCTCGCGGCCGTGCTTGCGGCAGTACATGAAATATTCGTTCTTGGCAATCTGACACAGCCACACCCGCAGGTTACACTCTCCCCGGAATTTGTCCACCGACTTCATCGCCTTGATGAATGTCTCCTGTACCAGTTCTTCCGCCAGCGATCCCTCACGGCACAGCGACATCAGATAGAGAAACACATCTTTGAAATACTCGCGATATATCTCATCGAAATCCTCTGCTTTCACGGCATTGCCCACCTCCTTTCATGGTTGCCTTACGCACATAAGATGCGGACTTTTCATATTCGTTACAGGGAATAAAAGATTTTTTATCATCATACCCTTATAGCATATTTTTATGAACTGCTTCTGAATTCGCCTGACCTTTTCCGTAAACCTAGTGCGTTTTGCTCGGCAAGCGGCGCTTGCCTGGTGGGGCGCTGCCCCACGCCCCGCCAAGGCTCCGCCCTGGACGGGCCAGGAGGCGCTTCGCCCCCTGGACTCCCACGCTTCGCTAATTATTTTTTTATTCCCACACCCTTTCCACGCTTCTCCACTTTTTTCTTATTTTCCCCAAGCCGCGTATTTTCCTATAAAGTGCTGCCTTTTCTGCGTAGTTTTCCACATTTTCCACCGAGATTTCCACAGTCCTGCTTGGGGAAAACTTTATGATCGGGTCAAAAAGTAGGAAAATCGGGGAAAAAAATGCAAAATCTCTTGACGGCGGGCGATATATCATGCTATAATAGCGACTAACAGATATGATGGAGTGAGGTGATCCGGCGTGTCGCTTGTCTTGAGTGATAGTATGTATCTCTTTGTCAATAATAATAACAATATAACGGGAGGCACTGTCGTTTCGTCTTGCTTACAGGCATAGGAATATCAGTGTCCTCCCGTTATGTTTTGGGAGGACTTTTTTTGACGGAAAGGACGGTTATTGATTTATGGAATTTACGAATCCGAAAGATGTGAAAAAGCCGCTGAGTGTCAGGGACGTCGCGGCGGCCAACGGCAGCGATATCACCATCCACGGCGGTATCCACATTATCCGCGACATGGGCGAATTTTCCTTCGTCGTACTGCGTCTGCCCGACGGCATGTGCCAGTGTACCGTGGAAAAATCCACCGACTTCGGCGGCGAGACGATTTGTGAGGAAGCCTGCATTGAAGTCACCGGCACGGTGCGCGAGGAAAAGCGCGCGCCCGGCGGTTATGAAATCGTGGTGAAGTCCGGCAAGGTGCTCTCCAAGCCCGCTGCGGCCATGCCCATCAGCATCAACAAGCACAAGATCACCGCCGCGCTAGAAAATGAGATTCCGCTGCGCAACATCACCCTGCGCAACGGCAACTACCGCACCCGCTTCCGCATTCAGTCGGAAATTGTGCGCGGCTTCCGCGATTATCTCGACAGCCAAGGCTTTGTGGAGATTCACACGCCCAAGATCAACGCCAAGGCAGCCGAGGGCGGCGCGAACGTCTTCAAGATGGAGTACTTCGGCAAAAAGGCCGTGCTGGCGCAAAGCCCGCAGTTCTACAAGCAGGCGATGGTGGGCGTTTACGAGCGCGTCTATGAGGTCGCGCCGGTGTTCCGCGCCGAGAAGCACAATACTGCCCGCCATCTGAACGAGTATATCAGCATGGACTTTGAAATGGGCTATATCGACAGCTTCTATGACATCATGGCGGTGGAAACCGGTATGCTCAAGCTGGTCATGGAGAGAATCCGCGAGAAGTACGCCCGCGAAATTTCGCTCATGAAGCTGGATATTCCCGTGATTGACGAAATCCCCCACGTCCGTTTCAAGGACGCCAAAGAGCTGATTTCCGCCGAATACGGCAGAGAAATCAAGGACCCCTATGATCTCGACCCCGACGAGGAACAGCTCATCGGCAAGTATTTCAAGGAAAAGTACAACTCCGACTTCGTCTTTGTCACCCACTATCCCGCCAAAAAGCGTCCCTTCTACGCGATGGACGACCCGGAGGATCCCAACTACACCCTCAGCTTTGACCTGCTGTTCCGCGGACTGGAAGTCACCACCGGCGGCCAGAGAATCCACGATTATGACGAGCAGGTCGCCAAGATCATCAAGAAGAAGATGAACCCCGAGGACTTCGCCACCTACCTCAATATTCACAAGCACGGTATGCCCCCGCACGGCGGTCTCGGTATCGGTCTGGAGCGATTGACCATGCGTCTCTTCAACGACGACAATATCCGCTATTCTTCCATGTTCCCGCGCGATATGCTGCGACTGGTACCGTAAGCGCTCGCATTCGCTCGCTAAAAGAATAGTGAATAGTGAATAAATAATAAAGAATAATTTCGGAGCGCTTACGCGCTGAATGAATAAAAATGAAACGAAAACTTCGTTTGAAAGGAGATCACGCCACCATGGTTATCACAGACGAACTGGTAACATATCTCGAAGCGCTGGGCAGAATCAAACTGCCCGAAGAGAGCCGCGCCAAGGCGCAGAGCGATTTGCAGGAAATTCTGCAATATATCGACACCCTGTCCGAGCTGGACACGGAGGGCATCGAGCCGATGAGCCACGCGCTGCCGCTCACCAATGTCATGCGCGACGATGAAGTACAGCCTTCCATTCCCACCGAAGACGTACTCGCCAACGCACCCGCACAGAAGGACAATTATTTCCTCGTGCCGCGTTCCTTCGAGTAATGCTTGTATCCCACAATGAAAGGACTGAATACAGTGGATTTATCAACTATGACTGCCCTCGAGCTGGGCGCGACCATCAAGAAGGGCGACATCAGCGCCGTGGAAGCCGCGAAGTTCTCGCTCGGACAGATTGACAAATACGACAGCAAATTCTCCTGCTTTGTCACGGTGCAGGACGACGTTCTCGCCAGAGCCGAGGAAGTGCAGAAAAAAATCGCGGCGGGTGAGTACACCTCTCCCCTCGCTGGCGTGCCGATGGGCATTAAGGACAATATGTGCCAGAAGGGTATCCAGACCTCTTGCGGCTCGCTCATGCTCAAGAGCTTCAAGCCCACCTACAACGCCACCGCCGTGGAGGAAATCATGAATGCCGGCGCGGTGCCGCTCGGCAAGCTAAACATGGATGAATTTGCGATGGGCTCCACCTCGGAAACCAGCTACTTCGGCGCCACCAGGAATCCGTGGAACGTGGACTGCGTACCGGGCGGTTCCTCGGGCGGTTCGGCGGCAGCCGTTGCGGCGGGTGAATGCTTCTACGCGCTCGGCTCCGACACCGGCGGCAGTATCCGTCAACCCGCGTCCTTCTGCGGCGTGACCGGCATCAAGCCGACCTATGGCTCGGTATCACGTTTCGGCCTCGTCGCTTATGCCAGCTCGCTCGACCAGATCGGGCCGCTTGCCCGCAATGCTGCCGACTGCGCCGCTGTGCTGGGCGAAATCATGAAACAGGACAAGAAAGACAATACCAGCGTCGCCACTGACGGCGTTGATCTCAATGCTGTATTGAACTATGACGTGAAGGGTATGAAGATCGGCATTCCCACCGACTTCTTCGGCGAAGGTCTGGACAAGGACGTCGCCGCGACCATCGAAGCTGCTGCCAAGCAGCTCGAAAGCATGGGCGCGACCGTCGAAAAATTCGATATGCCCATCGTCAAATACGCGATTCCGGCCTATTATATCATCGCTTCCGCTGAGGCCAGCAGCAACCTCAGCCGTTATGACGGCATCAAGTACGGCTACCGCGCCGACGATTTCGAGGACCTACTCGATCTCTACACCAAGAGCCGCAGCGAGGGCTTCGGCATGGAAGTCAAGCGCCGCATTATGCTGGGCTGCTTCGTGCTGTCCTCCGGCTATTACGACGCCTACTACCGCAAGGCATTGCAGGCAAAGGCACTCATCAAGGGTGCGTTTGACAAGGCATTTGAGAAGTACGATCTGATTCTCGGTCCTGTGGCTCCCACTACTGCTCTCAAAATCGGCGAGAACCTCTCCGACCCGCTCAAGATGTATCTCGGCGATATCTACACCGTCATGATTAACCTCGCTGGACTGCCCGCCGCGTCAGTTCCCTGCGGCTTCGACAGTGAGGGAATGCCCGTGGGCATGCACCTTATCGGCAACTATTTCAACGAAACCAAGATTCTCGGCGCGGCGCACGCGTATCAGCAGGTCACCGACTGGCACAAGCGCACGCCTGCCGAAATATAAGAAAGGAGTGGAATGAATCATGGCTAAAACAACCTCATGGGAAATCGTCATGGGCTTGGAGGTTCACGTGGAACTGGCCACCAAGACCAAAATCTTCTGCTCCTGCACCACCGAATTCGGCGGCGACCCCAACACCCATTGCTGCCCCATCTGTACGGGTATGCCCGGCGTGCTGCCCTCGCTCAACCGTCAGGTGGTCAACTACGCCACCCGGGCGGGTCTGGCGCTCAACTGCGAGATCACCCGCTACAACAAATTCGACCGCAAAAACTACTTCTACCCCGACTTGCCCAAGGCCTACCAGATCAGCCAGCTCTATCTCCCGATCTGCCGCAACGGCGGCGTGGAGATCGAAGCCGAAGGCGGCGGCAAGAAGATCATCGGCATTCACGAAATCCACATGGAAGAGGACGCGGGCAAGTTGGTTCACGACCCGTGGACCGATTCCACGATGGTGGACTACAACCGCTGCGGCGTGCCGCTGATTGAAATTGTCAGCGAGCCGGATTTCCGCTCGGCCAATGAAGTCATCCGCTATCTGGAAAAGCTCAAGGCGATTCTGCAATTCATCGGCGTATCCGACTGCAAGATGCAGGAAGGTTCTCTCCGCGCCGACATCAATCTGTCTGTCCGTCCGGTCGGTTCGGATAAATTCGGCACCCGTACTGAAATGAAGAACATGAATTCCTTCAAGGCGATTGCCCGCGCCATCAACGGCGAGTCCAAGCGCCAAATCGAAGTGCTGGAAGAGGGCGGCACCGTCAAGCAGGAAACCCGCCGCTGGGACGACAACAAAGACGCCTCCTTCGCCATGCGTTCCAAGGAAGACGCGCAGGATTACAAGTACTTCCCCGAGCCTGACCTGATTCCGATTGAAATCAGCGAGGAAGTCATCAAGCAGACCCGCAACTCTCTGCCCGAGCTGCCCGAAGCCAAGCGCCAGCGCTATGTCAGCGAACTGGGGCTTTCGGAGTACGACGCGGCACAGATCACCACCTCCAAATATCTGGTGGCGCTGTTTGAAGAAAACCTCGCCGCAGGCTATCCCGCCAAGGAACTCGCCAACTGGATTATGGGTGAAGTCATGAGAATGCTCAGCGACAGCGGCAAGGAGCCGGAAGAGATGGGCTTCGACTACCGGTATCTGGGCGCGCTCATCGGCATGGTGCAGAAGAACGAAATCACCCGCAACACCGCCAAGAAGGTCTTCAAGGCCGTCTTTGAAGAGGGTTGTGACCCGGTCAAGTACGTTGAGGAACACAACCTCAAGACCGTCACGGATACTGGCGCAGTCAAAAAGGCGATCGAAGAAGTGGTCGCCGCCAATCAGAAGTCCGTGGACGAGTACAAGTCCGGCAAGGAGAAGGCGCTGCAATACCTCATCGGCCAATCCATGCGCGCCCTGCGCGGCAAGGCCGACCCGCAGACCGTCACGGCGATTCTCAAAGAATTGCTCGGATAAATTTGACATGTGTCACAACAGGTAAAAAAAATCCCGACGTGCCTTTTGGATAGGGTGCGTCGGGATTTATTTGAAATGAGAGGCGGTTTCTATTATTGGAAACCCCAGCAAGCATAGAGAGGAGAAATCATCATGTTGTTTATCTGCTATCCGAAATGCTCCACCTGCAAGAAGGCGCAGGCGTGGCTCGCCGAACAGGGCATTGACGTCACGGTCCGCGATATCAAATCCGACCGTCCCACCCGCGAGGAACTCGCCAAATGGCACTTCCAAAGCGGTCTGCCCCTTAAAAAATTCTTCAATACGAGCGGACAGCTTTACCGCGAAATGGCGCTCAAGGACAAACTCCCCGCCATGTCTGATGATGACATGCTCGACCTGCTTGCCTCCGACGGTATGCTGGTCAAGCGGCCGCTGCTCATCGGCAACGATTTCGTATTGATTGGCTTCAAGGCGGAAACCTGGCAGGTCATGCTGTCCAACGCATTGCAATGAAATTGATACGGTTATTTTTGTTGATTTTTCACATATCCGCCAAAATAAATAGTGTGATTCAAATGAAAAAAGTAACTATTCAGTCCCCCTCCCGTTTTTCAGGAATACGCTATAAATCACATAGAGTTACTGAATTAACACACAGAAAATATAATGATTATAAATCAATATTCTGCATAAAATCTCTGAAAAACAACAAGATTATTGTGACTTTCAGGGGGGACTGAATAGTTACTGAAAAAAATACAACATCTTGTAATTTAAAAATCGCTTCATAAAAAATTGTAAAAAATATGAAAAAAATCAAATGGCCGGTTGAAATAAATGACGCAATCTGTTATAATTTTTTATAAGTAAAAGTGTCTCTAAAACGGTGTTGGAGAATGCTGAACGAATGGCAAAGGAGGTGCGGCGTTGCTTCGCAAACGAATTTTTCAATTATTGACATGCGCGGCTGTATCGTGCCTGATGGCTTCCGCTGTATCCTGCTCCGCATTGGAAAAAAATTACGCCGACAACTTCGCACAGGAAACCGTTTCCCCTTCCGATCATGTGGTGCTGCTGGACAACGACGCCCCCATCTTAAGCATGATCGTTTCGGACGAATTGCTCACTAATATGAGAACTAACGGTCTGAATAAGCTGCAATTGCTGCAAAAATATTTCAATCTGATGGTCAATGAGGAAATCGAGGAAAATGTTGTCTACATCAGAACGTTAAACAATGTTACCAGTCCTTCCGACTGCGACCAGCGCCTCATTTCTGTGGAGGAATATATGAGAGAAACCGATCTCTCGGCAGAACATGAAAAAAACAGCCGAATTGTCAAGGCTTCCGTTCCTCTGCTCGATCAGGCCGCTGTGTTTGGACGCGACGCTGTAGAGGCCTCCGCGTCGGAAAAGAAACCGTTGACGGACAGTATTCTCAACGGCTCTCTGCTCGCGCTGGACGGCGCTTCTCCCTACAGCGAGGAAATCGCCCGACAGATGGTCGCTGACCGGAAAGCCGCAGTTGCCAAGATTCTCAGCAAGGCCAAGACCGCATTGCGCGAAGCCGCGCCTTACGGTAAGACCGCTTATGAAGAGATTCTTGCCAGACAGACAGCCGCTTCCTACCGCACCTCTTCGGAGCTGCTTTCCGAAGGCCCCATGCGCAGCCTTAAATACAAGGATTACTATATCTCCTCCGATGAAAACGAAATCGCGATTGTGTGCGGTTCGCTGGATTCCGCGCAGGAAGCGCTGGATTACTTCCGCACCGAATACATCGAAAGCGGCAAGATCGACGGCAGCCGCTATCTCATTAACGAACCGAAAACAGAAGCGCACGAAGGGCAATATCTTAACGCCAAAGTTTCCGGCAAAAGCCTGAACGAATACACCATTGTCTATAGCAAAGACAGCCAATATTATGACAGTGAACAGCCGGCGGATTACCTCAACGATTATTTTCTGAAAAATCTGGGACGGAAGCTGAACGTCAACAATTACAATTACACGTCCGTGCTCAATCAGAAACTGGTCATCGGAAAGGTACCATATACTGTCAGCACCGATTATTATAACCAGTCTCCCGATATCTGCTCTTATCAGATTGATCAGGAAAGCGATGATCTGTATATTCTCGGCGGTTCCGACTGGGCCATTCAGTACGCAGTGGATTATATGATCGACGAGTATTTTTCTCAGGATAAGAATGTTCCCAAAAATTTCCATAAAAGCGGCAGCATTTACGGTATGTATCTGTTTGATAAATACGATGGCTCCGACGTTCGCATTATGACCAATAATGTCTGGGATAAACCCTGCAATACTGCCGTTTGGGAAGAATCCGGTGAAAACTGTTCCAACAACGCCCGTCTGAAGGAAATGGCCAAAGCCTATATGGCCTATAATCCCGATGTATTGGCCTTGCAGGAGATGAATCACTACTTCATTAATTATCTGATTGAAAAAGTTAATGAAAGCGGCAGAAATTACAAGGTGGCCGACCGCATTGCCAACGGCAATATCTATCGCAATTGCACCCCGATTCTCTACAATGCCGATACCGTGGAGCTGCTGGAGTCCGATGCACATGTGTTCCGCTACGCTTCCAACGCCAACAGCAAATCCTACACATGGGGCTATTTTAAAGATAAAAAATCAGGTGAAGATTTTATTGTCTTTTCCACGCATCTGTGGTGGCAAAAGGACAAGAATTATCCCAAGAGCTCTTACTACCGCGAGAAGCAGATCGAAGAGGTATGCACCAAGGCTGACGAGCTCATCGCAAAATACAACTGCCCCTGCTTTATCATGGGCGATTTCAACTGCACCGCTTCCGCTCAGGAATACGGTACATTGACAGCTATGGGATATGATGACTGTCACACCATCGCCACTCAGTACGCGGAAGATGCTTCCGGACGGTATGTGTGCAACGGCCGCGCCTTTAGCTACAAGCCTAACGACGCCACCTATCGCAAGTCTATCGACCACATTGCCGCTAAAAATCTCACACAGGGCGAGGTACTTTCCTACGACTATGTGACCCCCAACTTCTACGGCAAGCTGTCGGATCATGCGCCGCTTTATGTTGACGTGAAGCTGGATTGATTTCATGAAACAGATTCCCGCCGAATCAGGGAAAGAAGATTCGGCGGGATTTCCTTTGTCTTTTGATGAAAAACTACACAGGCAGCGTATATTCACTCAAAATCGCCAGATCATGCGCCGAAACAGAACCCAAAGACGACTGCGGCGGCAAATACAGCAAAAATTCACTCTCTGACTGATGAATTTCGGCTATATTCTTGTTAAAATAATCATGACAGCGCAATTGATTCAGCGCGTCCAGCAGGTCGTCAGCGCAGGCAAACACATATATCCTTCCGCCCGGCTGATGAGTAAATCCTATCCGCAGCAGACAGCGGCCGCTTATGTAAGGACGGCACTCCATAAAAGTGACATGCCCGCCGCGACGCAAACCGCCGACTGTCTCCAGAACATCAAACAAACATGTCAAAAGCCCTTGCACAGCCGGAAGCCGAGGAGAAAAATCTTCCGCGTTCACATGGAAAGCGACCAGTTCCGTCGGTTCCATAGTGATTTCCGCGACGCAGTTTTCCATCAATTTGATTTTCATGATACAAGGATACCTCCATGAAGAAACATCAGAAAGAGAAAGATATATCACAATCATACCCCCAAACGTCATAATATGCAAGAGGTGAATACAGGAAAATGGACAATGATTTTTTTCAGCATATCAGTTTGTTTCATACCGGAAAATATGTCAATCTGGAGCAGCACAAGGAACCTGCTTTTTCCGCACCGCTCAATTCCGTGCCGCTGCGTGACAAGGCCTACGTGCCGCTCTGGGCGCCCTATGGCGGGCATATGTATCCCGTGGCACGCGAGGGGGATCGCTGCGCCCGCTTTTCCCTGCTGGCGCGCACCAAAGTCCATGCCAACCGTATGGGACCGTCATGGGTAATGTCGCCGGTGTCGGGCTACGTAGAAGAACTGAGAACCATCGATCACCCCTTGATTGGGAGAACCTTCTGCGCCGTAATCCGACCCAACAGCAAGGTGCCGCCGCTGCCCACGACTTCCCATCAGCTCAACGCCATGACGGAAGACGGTGTACTCCGCGCCATTCATCAGGCCGGTATCATTGACGAATTTGACCATAGCGCACTGACACAAAAAATTCTCGACGCCAAGGAGCGGGGAATCCGCGAGGTCGCAGCCATCGCGCTGGACGACAGTCCTTATGTGAGCAGCGCCCTCAAAACCGTCAGTGAATTTGGTATGGAGGTTAACGACGGCCTGAGCGTCGTGCTAAAAGCACTCGACGGCGGCAGCGCCAAGCTGGCGGTCTATGACTGCGACGAGATTGAAATGAACGCGCAGCGCTTCAATTTCGGCTTCGTGGAGGTCATCGAAATGAGGGGCGGATTCCCGCTGATTTCCAAATTCAAGCACCAGTATTACCCCAAGGGCGATTTTCTTCCCGTGGGCGTGCAGGCGCTCCGCAGTGCGGCGCAGGCACTCTCATTGGGCATTCCTCAGACCAATTCGATTGTCACGGTATCCGGCGACTGTGTCAAACGTCCCTGCAACGTCATTGTGGTACACGGCACACCGATTGACGACGTGCTGCGCTTTGTCGGTGTGAATCGCCACCCGCGCTACGTCATCATGGGCGACACAATGACAGGCAAGACCGTGACCGATTTAAAAACGCCCGTGATTGCGGGAACCCGTGCCATCACAGTGATGAACTCACTGGCCAAACCCGACAAAACCGCCTGTACCCGCTGCGGAAAATGTGTGGAGGTATGTCCCATGGGGCTGCCGGTCTACGAGGCAATCCGTCTTTATGAACGCGGCCAAATCAAAGAGGCAGCGGGATTCGGTGCGGAACAGTGCAGCGGCTGCGGAGGGTGCAGCGCGGTCTGTCCGGCCGGTCTGGAAGTCGCCCATATTATGCGAAACCTCAAACGCGTCAAAAAAATACAGCACACAAAATAACACAACACCAATATGAAAACTGCCGCTTCCTGATGGAAACGGCAGTTTTTTAAAACAACGATGCAATTATAGATTTACATAAACTTGATGTAGCCGCTGTAGCAGTAGCCCACGACATTGCCCATGGTCTTAATCATGTACCAGTCAGGATCGGAAGAATCAATCACCGTCACATAGCTGCCCTTGGGCAGTACGGTCACGATCATATACTTCATACCGGGGCCGGAGCGGACATTGAGCGGCAGACGGCGGGTGTTGACAATGGCACGGCGGGAATTGTTTGATTGATTGACCGTCACATTCGGCAGTTCAGCAGAATTGTTGCTGTCCTGCGTGGGAGGCGTAGGAAGTGTGGGAGCCGTGGTGTTTTCATTCTGCGTAATAGAAGCGGTAGTAGTGGTGATGGAAGCCGTGGTGGTGGAGGCCGTAGTACTCTCCGTCGTGTAAACGGTGGTAGAGGTGGTGGTAGTAGGCTCGGTTGCTTCCGTCACAATGGGAGACGCGCCGGCTGTAATGGCAGCCTCGGTGGTGGTGGTCAGATAATCCCAGATATTGACCGTTTCATTGGTCTCTGTCGTGGTGGAAATCTCGTCATCTTCCGTTGTTGTCGTCGAAGGCGTTTCGTTGGAATCCGGCTCCTCTTCCGAGCTGACAATCAGTTCGTCGGGTGAAATCGTTGTGGTAACCGGGAGTTCTTCCGTCGTTGTCGAAGTGGGCGCTGTGGTGGAACCGTAGTGATACACAATATCCGAAGCGGAGGCAACATTGTAATTGTCGTCCTTGACATACACCAGCTTTGGGGCACGGAAACAATACTTCAGCTCGGAATTGATCATCAGGATTTTGACCTTTTTGCCGTTGATGGTCTTTTCCACATAATCCTCGGACATAACGATAGAAGTATAAGCGCTCTTGCCGTCCTCCGAGAGCGTGATCTCTTTGCTGTCGGCAAACACGGCGGCGAGAGATGTGTAATCCGAAATACTGTAGACGTAGCCGCGATAGAGATATTCAAAGGACGTCTCTACCGAATCATAGGCGGGATACGCTTTGAGCACCGTGGGTGCCTCTTCACTGCCGCAGGCAAACACTGCCTGGCGTTCACTGGTTTCGGTGACAAGCGTGCTGTCGGAAACAATATCGCTGCGGCTGACATACACCATGCTGCCGGATACGGTGACGCCGCAGGCATTCAGCTCCGTATTGATGAGCTTGAGTGACTTTTCATTGAGATTGATGCCATTGCTGTAGATAAATTTTACGGTAGCAAAGCTGCCGTTGGCCTTGGGGATACGGGCCGTACCCACCAGCATCGTGCCGCCGTCGGATTCCACATTTTCAAAACCCGTATTGGACATCTGGGTATAAGCGGAGGTATTATCGCCGCTTACCGGAAACAGGTCGCTGTCGGAAAGTGTCTCAGCGAATGCGGAAGGCACAAACGCGGCGGACATACACAGCGAGAGAAACAGAGCGGTGAACTTACGGCGCAGGCTCCTGGGAGCATAATTCATTTTCAACGTGATGACCCCTTTCTGCATACACCAATGTATGATATCATCAAGTGATACATATTAATTATAACAGCAGGTCTTATAAATTTCTACTGATAAATTATCTAATTTTTTAAAATATTTTTAACAATATTTATCAATCCAAAAATACATATCATTTTTTGGACTGTAATATCGTGAATGGGACGTTTCTTTTTGCAGGGGTTGTGACATTGACAATGTGAATAAACTGTAAAAATCAGAAAACGCCGGTCACTTATTTTCATTAACGCCTTTTTTTTTTTGGAAAGGCGTGGTATAATGATTATTGTTTTGATGATGAATTGGAGGGTAAGACGGTTTGGATATCTTCGTTGTTAAGGGCGGCAAAAAGTTAGAGGGGTCGATCACCGTCGGCGGCGCAAAAAATGCCGCTGTGGCGATTATTCCTGCCGCGATTCTTTCAGGTGACATTTGCAGAATAGAAAACCTCCCTGCCATCAGCGACGTGAGCGTGATATCCCAAATTCTCATTCAGCTGGGCGCAAAGGTCACTCAAATCAGTCAGTCAGTCATTGAAATAGATGCCAGAAATGTCAATTGCAGCCAGGTCAGCCAGGAACTTGCCAAAAATATGCGTGCCTCCTATTATATGCTCGGCGCGCTGCTCGGACGGTTCAACCGGGCCAAGGTGCCGATGCCGGGCGGCTGTTACTTCGGTGTGCGTCCCATTGACCAGCACCTCAAGGGCTTCGAGGCGCTCGGCGCCAAGACCGGTCTGCGCGACGGCGTGATCTCGCTGACCGCCGATGAAGGGTTGAAAGGGACACGCATTCAGCTCGACGTGGTATCGGTGGGCGCCACCATCAATCTCATGCTTGGCGCGGTGCGGGCAGAGGGTCTTACCATCATCGAACGCGCCGCAAGGGAGCCGCACATCGTAGATCTGGCCAACTTCCTCAATTCCATGGGCGCGGACGTGCGCGGCGCCGGCACCGAAACCATCAAGATCCGCGGCGTTAAGGAAATGCACGGCACAACCTATTCCATTATCCCTGACCAGATCGAGGCCGGCACCTATATGATTGCGGCGGCAGCCACCGGTGGAGACGTGACTATTAAAAACATTATTCCCAAGCACATGGAGAGCATTTCCCGCAAGCTGGTCGAGATGGGGGCGGAGGTTTACGAATACGATGACGCCATCCGCGTGACGCGTTCCGGCCCGCTCAAGGCCTGCAACGTGTTGACCATGCCACACCCGGGCTTTCCCACCGATATGCAGCCCCAGATGGCGGTAATTATGGCGATTGCCGAAGGGGTAAGCACCATTACTGAAGGCGTGTGGGAAAACCGCTTCCAGTACGTCGGCGAGCTGACCAAGCTGGGGGTAGACGCGGAAGTACAGGGCCGTGTGGCAACTTTCCGCGGCGTGGAGCGCCTCAAGGGGGCGCACGTCAAAGCCACTGACCTGCGCGGCGGCGCGGCGATGGTCATTGCGGCGCTGATCTCGGAGGGAGAAACTTCCATTCGCGAAATCTACCACATCGAGCGCGGCTATGAGCAGCTCATTGACAAGCTGGTCGCTGTGGGCGCACAAATTGACCGCAAGACCGTGCCGGACGATTACGAATAGGCTATTTAGGATATACAGTTAATCGAGTCTTCCTTTGACAAAAAGGAAGACTCTTTTTTGCGCATGAGACGGGAAAGCGATTCATATAATGTATGGCTTACAATTATTATGAATCAAACGCATCGGAGGCGCATTGTGATGGATATCAGCGAAACAGGAAAAATCTGGCGGGGCGCGGCGGCGGCTTTGGCGGGCGTCGTAATGATCTGGTTCTCAACGGGCTGCGTGGACAGCGAAAACCAGTCGAAAGCCTTGGAAGAAGGCCCTTGGACGCTCTACAGCGACGGCATTTATGAGGTGATCCAAGATACAGCGATTCATAAACCTTCCTCACACGAGGGACTGGAATACGTATTGATTCCCGTCACATTCAAAAACGGCAGTGACAGTGATATCATTTTCAGCAGCTATGTGTGTATCAAGTCTTATGCCATGCCATCGGGCTGTGTCTGTCTTCCGGCTGACAAAGACGCGGTTTCTCTCGGTAAAACACAGGTGACGGATTTCCGTTTGTTTGACGGTGTGATTCCCGGACGCAGTCAAACGGCGGGGTGGTTTGCCTTTGAACTGCCGGAAGGAAGCGAAGCGGTACATGTGGATTTTCGCACAGGAGGCGAGGAGGATTTTCTGTCATTCGACTGTAAATTATAAATACTTTTGAACATAATTGAGAATCTAAATAAAATAATATTACTATATCCTTAAAAATTATTGAAATTTACAAAACCGTGTGTTATAATATTCAACAGGCAGCCCGAAATGTTGTCAAACCTATTGTAAAATTTTTAACAATATGCAGGCTGCGTATCAAAAATCGGCTTTGGTGATTATATTTCTATTTTCTATCAAAAAATAAAAATAAAAGCGAAACCGAAAATGTGAAAAGAGGTAGTTCAAATTGAAACAGCTTTCCAAATATCCCACAGACAAGATTAAAAACATTGTCGTCACAGGTCACGGCAATGCAGGCAAGACTTCGCTGGTCGAAGCCATGCTGTATATATCGGGTGCAACCGACAGAATGGGGAAAACAGCCGACGGCACAGCGGTGTGCGATTTTGACCCCGAAGAAATCAAGCGCAAGTGTTCCGTTGCGGCGGCGATGGCTCCCGTGGAATGGAAGAACGTCAAGTTCAACATGATCGACGTCCCCGGTTTGTTCGACTTTGAGGGAGCGGTTGCGGAAGGCTTCCGTGCCGCGGACTGCGCACTCATTACCATTTCCGGCAAGTCCGGCGTGGCTGTCGGCTCCGAGAAGTCCTATGCCCGCGCCACCAAGGCGGGCATGGCGAAGGTCATTTTTGTCAACAAGCTCAATTCCGAAAGCGCCGACTTCTACAAAGTCTTTGAACAGCTCAAGACATCCTTCGGCCCGACCGTCAGCCCGATTGTCGTACCCCATATGAACGGCCACCAGGTCGATTGCTATGTCAATATTCTGGAATATAAAGCCTATCGCTACAACGGTACCAAGGCCGAGGAAGTGCCCATGCCTGATATGGGCCACCGTCTGGAAGGTCTGCGCACCGCCATCAATGAAGCTATCGCCGAAACCGACGACGAGCTGATGGAGAAGTATTTCTCCGGCGAGGATTTCACGCCCGAAGAATATATTCTCGGTCTGACACAGGGTGTGCGTTCCGGTTCCATCACGCCGGTTTACTGCGGCGCAAGCGCAACCGGCGAAGGTGTCGATCAGCTCATGAACGGTCTGAGCTGGTTGGTTCCCTCCGCGGCGGACGTAGCACCTGAGACAGCGACCGACGCCAACGGTTCACCGGTCGAACTGCCTGTGAGCGACAGCGCCCTTCCGGCGGCCATTGTCTTCAAGACCGTGGCTGACCCGTTCGTCGGCAAGCTCTCTTATTTCAAGGTCGTCACCGGCTGCGTCACGCCCGACAGTATGCTGATGAATATGCGTACCGGCAGCACCGACAAGATCGGCAAGCTGTATATGCTCTGCGGCAAAAAGCAGATTGATGTGGACAGCATCGGCGCCGGCGATATCGGCGCGGTTGCCAAGCTCTCCGGCGCGGCCACAGGCGACACGCTGTGCGCCCCCGCCCGTCCGGTCATTCTGGCCGGTGTGGACTTCCCTGCTCCTTCGCTTTCGATGGCAGTCATTCCTGTCAACAAGGGGGACGAGGAAAAGATCGCGCAGGGTATGCTGAGACTGGCGGAGGAAGATCCTTCCATGACCTTTGGCAACAACCCCGAAACCAATCAGATGATTGTCAGCGGTCAGGGCGAGCAGCATATCGACGTTATTATCTCCAAGCTCAAGAATAAATTCGGCACCGACGCCAAGGTGGAATCCCCGAAGATTGCCTATCGTGAGACCATTCGCAGCGAAGTCAAGATTCAGGGCCGCTATAAGAAGCAGTCAGGCGGTCACGGTCAGTTCGGTGACGTGTGGATCCGCTTCGAGCCGAGCGACAGCGACGGTCTGGAATTTGCCGAAGAGGTTGTGGGCGGCGCTGTGCCGAAGAATTTCTTCCCGGCTGTTGAAAAGGGCTTGCAGGACTGCATGAAGACCGGTTCTCTCGCGGGCTATCCGATGGTAGGCGTCAAGGCCGTGCTGTTTGACGGTTCGTATCACCCGGTCGATTCCTCCGAAATGTCCTTCAAGACGGCAGCTTCTCTCGCCTTTAAGAACGGCATTCCCAAGGCCAACCCCGTCCTGCTCGAACCGGTGGGCGAGCTTCACGCGTATGTGCCGGGCGATAATATGGGCGACGTCATGGGCGAGCTGAACAAGCGCCGCGGCCGCGTGCTCGGCATGAATTCCGCCGATGAAGGCATGCAGGAGCTGATTGCGGAAGTTCCGGTCGGCGAGATGGCGGACTTCTCCACCTATATGCGCCAGACCACCCGCGGAAGAGGCCACTTCACCTTTGCATTTGTCCGTTATGAAGAAGCTCCCTATACGGTATTGCAGGAGCTGACCAAGGATAAGGAATAGTACTTGTTAAAATAAAATTCACTTAATAAAACACTCTCACAACGTATATGCAAGATATATGTTGTGAGAGTGTTAATTTTATATTGCAATGTAAAATAGTAACATGAAAAATATTGATTTTATGATTACAATGTCATATAATAGTTACATCAAAGCAAAGGAGTGATTTGATTTATGGCAAGTGTCAATATTAATGTGCGCGTGGATGAAGATGTGAAACGGGAAGCGGAATTTCTTTTTGACGATTTGGGATTGAATATGACGACGGCAATGAATATGTTTCTGAAAGCGTGTTTACGAAACAATGGTATTCCTTTTGACCTTTACCGCAAACCGAATGCGGAAACTTTGGAGGCCATGAAAGAGGTTGAATATATGGAAAAGAATCCGGATTTATGCAAGGGATATACGGATGTCGATGAAATGATGCGGGAGCTTTTATCATGAAATATATCGTAAAGCCGACGCCGAAATTTAGGGATACGCTGAATAAAGGCGAAGCCGTCGATTCCGCGCCGCGAGGATGCGTGTTTGAGCGGTGCGAGAATCGACTTATTCAGCGTTTCCTTAAAAAAGATTTAAAACTCGCTGAAAAAAGAGGATATCATATCAGTTCGTTAAGTGATGTTGTAAAGATACTGGCCGAGGGAGAACAATTGCCACCTAAATATAAAGACCATGAATTAAAAGGTGATTACGCAGGTTATCGTGAATGTCATGTTGAACCTGATTGGCTTCTTGTTTATAAAATATCAGAGGAAAGTCTCATCTTATATCTTATGCGCACCGGTACGCACAGTGATTTATTTTAAGCAACCAAACAAGTAATATTTTGTAAGGCATGATAAAATTCCCCTTCCGATACACGCCCGTGAAAAATGAGCGTGTCGGAAGGGGAATTGTTACATTTATTCTTTATCGTCCTTATCGTTCAGGTCGGTACCAAGCATCTTCGGCACCTTCATACCGGCCATTTTGAAAGTCTCGCTCAGCGGAGGAACGGAACCCATCAGGCCGCTGATGAAATTGGCGGTTGAGGTCTTGCCGTCGCTGTTGTTGCCGCTATCCCAAACCGTGACCTTGTCGATCTTGATATCCTTGACCGCTTCGACCTGCGCCTTGACCAGATCTTCCATCTTATCGGCCAGAATGAGCTGCACGGCGTCTTCCGCGTCGCCGCCTGCCGCTGTGACGATCTGCGCGAAACCGGCAGCCTGCTTGGTGAGAATCTCCTGCATACCGCGTGCCTGCGCTTCCATCTTGGCATAAATTGCGTCAGCTTCACCGCGCGCCTTACGGCGAATCATCTCGGCCTCGGCTTCGGCTTCAATCTCAATGCGCTGTTTCTCAATTTCGGCCTTGACGATGACGTCCGCCCGCTGGGTGGCGGCTTCACGCTCGGCACGTGACTCTTCGGCGTTCTTCTGGGCAATGTAGGATTCCTCCAGCGCCTTTGCCTTTGCCACGTTCTCAGCGGCAACGGCGCGTCTGGCAGCCTCTGCTTCGCGCTCGCGACGGGTTGCGTCGGACTGCGCGATGGCGGCCTTGGCTTCGTTTTCACCGTTGATGGCAGCCGCGTTGGCGGAGGAAACATTGATTCTCTCGTCTTTCTGGGCATTGGCCTGACCGATGGAACCGTCGCGGTTCTTCTCGGCGACGCTGATCTTTGCGTCGTTGATGGCGCGGGCCGCCGCTTCCTTACCGAGTGCCTCAATGTAGCCGGACTCATCGGTAATATCGGTTACGTTCACGTTGATGAGACGGAGACCGATCTTTTTCAGTTCGCTCTCTACGTTGTGGCTGACCGCTTCCAGGAACTTGTCGCGGTCGGTGTTGATTTCCTCAATCTCCATGGTGGCGATGACCAGACGGAGCTGACCGAAAATGATATCCTTGGCCAGTTCCTGAATCTCACTGAGACGCAGACCCAGCAACCGCTCCGCCGCGTTCTGCATAATGCCCGGCTCGGTGGAAATACCGACCGTAAAGCGGGAAGGAACATCGATACGGATATTCTGGCGGGAAAGCGCGTTGGTGAGGTCCACATTGATGGAAATCGGCGTGAGGTCGAGATACTGGTAATCCTGAATGACCGGCCACACAAAGGCCGCGCCGCCGTGGATACACTTTGACGACATGCTCTCGCCGTTCTTGTCGTTGCCGACCTTACCGTAGATGACCATGATTTTGTCTGACGGGCACTTGCGGTACCGCGACAGCACCACCGCGAACATGCTGAAAACCAGCAACGCGATGACAACGAGGGTGATTAATACTTCTGATGGCATTTTTCATAACTCCTTTATCAAATAGATTTTTTATCAAACAGAACATTTTACGATATGATATTCTGTTTGTTTGCAAATAAATATTTTTAAAAATTCCAATCATCAATAATAGTTTTGAATATAACAATTAGTATATCACATAATACAATACGCGATATCGTTTTTCTGGCAATATGCTTCAACCGCGCTGCCCTCATTCACATAGATCGCCGCACCGCAATAGGCAAACGCATCGTCTCCGATGGAAGTCACCTTATCCTTGAAAATCACCCATTTTAGCTTCGTACAGCCATAGAACGCATCTTTGCCCACCGATTCGAGATTGTCGGGAATGGTGACGGTTTCCAGTGATTCACATCCCTTGAAGGCCATATCGCCGATACTCTTGACGGATTTCGGCAGTTTGACATTTTTGATTTTGGTATTCCCGGCAAAGGCACCTGAAATGTGCTTCACGCTCCCCGGTACTTTCACATCAGCCTGCTGACCGGAATAGGCGATCAGCACACCGTCCCCCACCGTTACAAAGGTATCCGTTCTGGAGAACTTCTTCAGCCACGGTGTATCGGCAAACGCCCTCCCGCCGATATCGCTCAGATTTTCAGAAAGCGTCACTTCCTTGAGTGACTGGCACCCATAGAACGCGCCGCGTCCGACCGAAGTGACGTTATCGGGAATGTCAACGGTTGTCAGTGCCGTGCAGCCTGTGAAGGCATATTCGCCGATTTGCAGATCGCTTGCGCTCACAGAAAAATTCACTGCCGCCAACGCGGTACAGCCGCCGAACGCATTCGCGCCGATCGCCTTGACATTTTGACCGAATGTGACAGATTGCAGCGCCGTCTCCTGCGCAAAGGCCGATTCCCCGATGGCTTTGACGGGAACGCCATAGATTTCATTCGGAATGGTCACATCAGACTGCGAAACGGTGTGTTTGGTAATGACAACATACTGGCCGTCGCTGTCGCTGACCATGCTGTATTCATAGCATAAATTATTGAAATCATATGGCATGGCAAATTGTGACGAACACCCTGCCGTCAGACATATGGCCCAAACGCCGACTGTCAGCAGCAAGATTTTTAGCAATCCATCTTTTCTGAAAAAATGCTTCAAGATAACGCCCTCCCCATATTGCGTGCGGCATCAAAAGAAATGATTGACAAAATCATTATAACACGCAGGTTGGAAATTGGCAATATCTATCAATCTGTTTTCCGGATTTTTTATGACCGCCGATTCGACCATTTGAGCATCTTTTCGGGGTTTTCCACATAGCTGTGTACCACGCTGCCACAGTTGCGGCAGATAATATGATACAGCGTGCTGCTCGCCAAAAGGCTTTCTGTACCCGTCAAGGCACCGTAACCGCTCTGATATCCCTCGACAAATTCCGTACCGCCGCAGAACGGGCAGTTGTTGATTACAATGCTGTGTGTTCTTTTTTCCATATTCCTACTCCTTGATTTTCCTTCCGATACGTCTTCTCTATTTACTCATTCGCCGGTTTGACCAGCAGTGTATTTCCGACTGCCATGCCAACCACTTCTACCGTCTCGCCGTATTTCAGCGGACGGTCAGATTTCGTCATAGCGTCAGCCTCCGTGAGCCGCCCCTGAATGATGACATTCACCTTGCCGGAGCCGTTCATATTAGGGGGTACGGTGATATACACCTCACCCATTTTGCCGACAGCGTTGTCCATCTGCAAGGTGCCGTTTTCATTGAGCGAAGCCGCCCAGCGGAAGAACCACGCCACCAGCAGCAGCGCCAGTGTACCCGCGACAAATGCCGTGACAATCGCGACCGCCGCGCTCTGACTCAGCGAAAGGGCAGACAGTCCCGCCCAGCCGCCGACCGCAAAGAAAGCCACCATGCCGCGTACCGTGAAGATACGCAGGCCCGAATCGCCGATATGTACGTCAGTGGCGTCGGGCGCATCGTTGCCAAACACCCCGTCAATACCGTTGTCGCCCTGGATATCCACATCGGAATGCCCCGCCATGCCGATGAAGATCATGACCGTTTGCAGCACCATGATAACAGTCGCCGGAACGGCTACGCACAGCAGCGCACTTCGCAGCGGGTCAATCATAAACCATTCTTTCATTTGAAATACAACCCCTTTTGTTGAAAATTTTCTTTTCATGCTTTCAATTTTCCTATTTCCTTTTTGATACTCTTTTCTCGCTTTGGTTCAGCACTATCTCATTATCCCCTTGCTGATACGCTTTTCCTTTTTTTCACAGCTGATTATCTCTTTTCCGCTTCCGGAAACGTATAAACTTCCTCATTCGGGTCGGGCTTAGGGGCTTGGTTCATTTCCTGATCGCCTATTTCATTCAGGTGATAATTGCCGATCAAAGCCCCCATAAACTGATGAATATTGAAAAACTTACCGGTATGATAACCTGTACGCTGTCTGCCCTTTTGATAGATCCAGACCGCCGCAATCAAAACAGTTACGACAGCCAACATAATGATGATACTGGCGATCATATAGAAATCCATAAAACATCATCCTTTCTCACATCAATTCGAGTTCGGCTTCCGCACGCTTGCGCAGCTCGCTACTGATATAGGTCAATATCATAATTCGCAGCGCGTCATGCAGCCGCTTCTGCGAATCGCTGACCACGCCGGTGTAATCCGCACGCGGACCGCTGTAGTCGCTGATTTCCTCGGAAATCATACCGTCCAGTTCTTGGAAGGTAAACGATTCCACCGGCTCAATCCGCTTGACAATTCTGTATATGTAATTGTAGAGATCGGCGTCCTTGATGATGTCGTCACTCTGATCTTCCACATCGCCGTTGACACATTCCATCAGATGAATGATATTTTCCAGCTGCATCGACTTGCGCAGCATATCCACAATCAGAATACGCGCCACCTGACGCTCGCCGTATTTTTTATCCACCGGCGACGGAATCCAGCCGCGCTTAATCCAATTCTGAATCGTGGAACTGCCCACTCCCGTCACTTCCACCACCTGTGAGAGCATCAGTCCTCCTGTGGCGACAAAAGCCGGACGAATACTGTCGAAGTCAATCACGTCCAGTTCGGGAGATCTGTTATTATAGTTAGTCATTTGAATCACCTTGATGTTTGCATGATTTTCGCTTAGATTGGTTTGATTATATCATAGGTTCATTTGATTTTCAAGAGTGGTTAGCTGATTTTTTATGAATTTTCTGTGAATTTTTAAACAAACAACAAAAACAGCCGGGCAAATCTGCTTGGATTTGTCCGGCTGCGTTTGTGTTCGCCTAACCTTATTCATTATCTTGGCGCGATTTGCCTTGTGGGGCGCTGCCCCATACCCCGGCAGGGCTCTGCCCTGCACCTGCCAGGAGGTGCCAGCACCCCCTGGACTCCCGCGCTTCGCTTAATTCTGCTCGTCTTGTGCTGCTTCGGTTTCTTCGGTTTCTTCTTCCTCGGCTTCGTGCTTGATTCTGGCCAGTGCCACCACTTTGCCGCCGTCCTCGATCTTCATCACGCGAACGCCCTTACTGGGTCTGGCGCACTCTCTGATTTCCTTGACGGCAATACGGATAATCACGCCCGCGTCATTAATAATGATAACGTCGTCGTCATCGTCCACCACGCGAATGGCCGCCACGTCGCCGTTTTCTTCGCGGTAATTCTTAATACCCATACCGCCACGGCTCTGGATCCGGTAATCGGAAATCGGTGTGAGTCTGCCGAAGCCGGTCTCGCTGACCGTCAGCACACGGCCGCCCTCACGCAGAATCGACATGCCGATAACTTCGTCGCCCTCACGCAGCTTGATGGCATGCACACCTGCCGCGCCGCGTCCCATCGGCCGCACGTCGTTCTCGTTGAAGCGAATGGCGTAGCCTTTGCGCGTGGCCACCAGCATTTCGTTTTCACCGTTGGTCAGACGCGTCCACACCAGTGAATCGTCGTCGCGCAGGCTCAGGGCAATCAAGCCCTTCTTGCGGATATTGCTGAATTCACTGAGCGGCGTGCGCTTTACCAGACCGCTCTTGGTAATCATCATCAGGTACATCTCATGCTCATAGTTGCGCAGCACACGAATCATACCCGTGATCTTTTCCTCGCCCTCAAGCGGCAGCAGATTAACAATATTGATGCCCTTGGAGTTGCGGGAACCTTCGGGAATCTCATAACCTTTCAGACGATAAACGCGTCCTCTGTCGGAGAAGAACATCACGTAATCGTGCGTGGAGGTGATGAACATCTCGGTCGGCACATCCTCTTCGCGCCGCGCCATACCGCTCACGCCGCGGCCGCCACGGTGCTGGAGCTGGTAGGTGTCGAGCTTCTGACGCTTGACATAGCCGTAAGAGGTGAAGGTAATCACGCAGTCTTCCTCTTTAATCAGGTCTTCCACGTCCATTTCGCCTGAGACCGTTTCAATGGCGGTACGGCGCTCATCACCAAACCGACGGGCTATCTCCTGTGACTCCTCAATGATGATATCGCAGCGGCGCTCTTCGCGGGCAATGATGTCGTTGCAGTCCTCGATTTTATCGAGCAAGCCCTGCAATTCCGCTTCCAGCTTTTCCTTTTCCATACCGGTCAACTGGGCGAGACGCATCTGCACAATGGCCTGCGCCTGCACGTCATCAAAGCCAAATCGCTCCATCAGGCGCTGCTTGCCTTCCGCGACGCTCTTGGAGGAACGCAGAATCGCAATGACCTCGTCGATGAAATCCAGCGCAATTTTGAGCGCTTCCAGAATGTGGGCGCGTTCTTTGGCTTTTTTCAGCTCGAAGACGGTACGGCGAAGAATGACCTCCATCTGGTGGTCAATGTAGTATTGCAGCATTTCCTTCAGCGTGAGGATCTTCGGCACCTTGTTGACAATGGCCAGATGAATCGCGCCAAAGGTGATCTGCATATTGGTGTTCTTGTAGAGATTATTCAGCACGACATTCGGAGAAGCGTCGCGCTTGACGTCGATCGTAATGCGCATACCTTCGCGGTCGGAATGGTCGTCGCAGTTGCTGATACCTTCCAGACGCTTTTCCTTGACGAGATCGCTGATGCTCTCAATCAGCCGCGCTTTGTTGACCTGATAGGGCAGCTCGGTCACAACGATCTGATAACGACCGTTGGAACGCTCCACGATTTCTGCCTTGGCGCGGACGGTGATCTTGCCGCGACCGGTAGCATAGGCGGCGCGAATGCCGGAGCGACCCATGATAATGCCGCCTGTCGGGAAATCGGGGCCTTTGATGCACTCCATCAGCTCGTCAAGCGTCGCGTCAGGATTTCTGAGCAGCAGACAGACCGCGTCCACCGCTTCGCGCATATTATGGGGTGCGATATTCGTCGCCATACCGACGGCGATACCCGTGGAACCGTTGACCAGCAGATTGGGATAGCGGGAAGGAAGCACCTGCGGCTCATCATGAGAATCGTCGAAGTTGGGAGAGTAATCGACGGTTTCCTTGTCGATATCGGTGAGCATTTCCATGGAGAGCTTGCTCATCTTGGCTTCTGTATATCGGTAAGCGGCAGGCGGGTCGCCGTCCACCGAACCGAAGTTGCCATGACCGTCTACCAGCATATAGCGCATGGAGAAATCCTGCGCCAGTCGTACCAGCGCGTCATAAACCGACGCATCACCGTGGGGGTGATAACGACCCAGCACGGCACCGACGGTCGTGGCGCACTTCTTGTAGGGACGCTCAGGATATAAACCGTCCTCATACATGGTATACAGAATGCGGCGATGCACCGGCTTGAGGCCGTCGCGCACGTCCGGCAGGGCGCGCTGCACGATGACCGACATCGAATAGGCGAGGAAGGATTCCTTCATCTCCTTGTTGATATCGACCTCGATAATTTTTTGATTCTCGTGACCTTCATATTCCATTGGCTGTCATCTCTCCTGTACGCAATATAATGTGATAATTATTAAAAATATTACTTATTGGAATATTTAACGCATTTTTCTTTCAAAAATATCTCGAAACTGGTTCGCTGTCCCTCGTCTGAAAACGCCGACTGCGGCACATAGAGAAACATATTGTCTTTGAACGTAATTACCGTGAGATGCCCCTGTCTGCGTACCTTTTTGAGCTTGACATAAGGCACCCGATGAAACCCCTCGTCTTCCTGATGCGTCACGGTGGTGACATGATCGTCATACCATCGCAAAGTGACCTGCTTGGTCGGATAATTGCCCGCTCCCTCAATTTTAAGATAGGTATAAACAAACACGGCAATCACAATCAGACAGACCACCGGAGCAGACACGGCGGCATAAGTACTGCCTCTTTGCAGAAATCGCCAGGCCATCAGCCCACACACAACCGCGATGAGCAGTCCGAACACCGTCAGAATGATCCTGCTGCTGCGCCCCGCGACGGCAGATATGTCTTTCCCCGTCATATCGTAATCAAACTGATACCGCGCTTCATTCTCTTCCATCACCGGCTGCGCCGTCTCGCCGGGCATCTCTGCCATGCCGGACAGCGTCATCGGCGTTTCGCGCTCAAATTGTTTTCCCAGCGTCTGCGCCAGGAATGACGTTATGGCAACGGCGGTTTCCTGATCGAAAAAACGCGCCGGAACATACAGATAGCGGTTTCTTTGATGAACCAGATACAGACCGTCCGGTGTTTCATATGCGTTGGTGATTTCGTTCCACGGGAACACGCTGTGCGTGTCCGCGCCGGTCAGGGTGATTCGGTTGGGATAAAAGACCGCCTCCATCGGCGCGTCAAATTCCCCGGTCTGCTGTTTGACCTTAACCATCTTGTCGTAGCTTTTGCGGAGAACCCATCCGAAAATCACCTTCCACGCGACCACCAGCACCGCCAGCAGCAGCAGTACGACGATGATCGCCAAGTGCCTCTGCCAGCCGGTTGCCGCGAGCAGCAGCACCACCAGCAACAGAGAAATTGTCAGCTCCACTTGAGTGGCGGGCTTTAATCCTGCCAGCGTTCTGGCGATGATAAAATCCATCTCGCGCCCGAAATCCTGCTCATTCACCACAAAACGAACGCGTGCGATTTCCTCGTTTGGCTCCATTGACTTGAATCTCCTTTTCCCACATTTCAAGGGTAATCCGGTGGATAAATCTTTGCATCCGTTCGCTACAGACGGTAATATTTTTTCGGATTTACCACGACTTTCCACAGGTTTTTCCCCTGGCTTCTGATTTTACCCGGCATTGCACTTTCATTCAACATAGAATTGTGGAAAACTCAGTTGAATTTATTGAAACTAAAAGTAATATTTTAAAATTTATTACACTGCGTTTTCAGTTTGATTTTGTTTTTAATTATTACAGTCAGTTATCAACTTTTTCCACTGAGTTTTCCACAGATTTTTCAGGTTTCTCCACGCCACATTCGCAAAGCCCCTACCGGCGGGAAATCACAGGGTGGAATCAGTCCTCCGCAGACAGTGCAAATCTTTTATTCTCTTAGCGAGCGAATGCGAGCGCTTTACACGTCCAGATTCTTGACGTACTGGGCGTTTTTCTCGATGAAGTCGCGGCGCGGCTCGACCTTATCGCCCATCAGAATGGAAAATACCTCATCAGCCGCTCGCGCGTCGTCCATCGTGACACGGAGCATAATGCGGGTAGCGGGATTCATCGTGGTTTCCCAGAGCTGTTCGCTGTCCATCTCGCCCAGACCTTTGTATCGCTGCACGTCCTCCGAACCGCCCACTTCCTGTAAAATACGGTCGCGTTCCTCATCGCTGTAAGCATAAAGGTGCGCGTCCTTCTTGGTGATCTTATAATGCACAGCGTCTTCCGCGTCGCCCTCTTCTTTGACCTTCTTGACCGTTGCGGTGCCGCCCAGCTCACGGACGATTCTGTCCTTGTCTTCCTCGCTGTAGGCGTCCATTTCGACTTTCTTGCGGGTAATGCGGTAGAGGGGAGGCTGCGCAATGCAGATATTGCCGTTCTCAATCAGCGGCCGCATAAAGCGGAAGAAGAACGTCAGCAGCAGCGTGCGGATATGCGAGCCGTCCACATCGGCATCGGCCATAATGATGACCTTGCCGTAACGCAGCTTGGAAATATCGAACTCGTCGCCAATGCCGCAACCCAGTGCTGTCACCACCGGCATGAGCTTGTCATTGCCGTACACCTTATCCATTCTGGCCTTTTCGACGTTGAGCATCTTGCCCCACAGGGGCAGAATGGCCTGAAACCGTCTGTCGCGGCCGCCCTTGGCGGAACCGCCTGCGGAATCGCCCTCGACGATATAAATTTCGGTATTGGTTGGGTCACGGTCGGAGCAGTCCGCCAGCTTGCCGGGCAGAGAGGCATTGTCAAACGCCGTCTTGCGCCGCGCAGCATCTCGCGCCTTGCGGGCCGCGTCGCGGGCACGGGACGCTTCCAGTGCCTTATTGAAGATCGCCTTGGCCACAGTCGGATTTTCCTCGAGATAGGTCATGAGCTTATCCGAAATCAGATTGTCCACCAGACTGCGGATCTCAGTATTGCCCAGTTTCCCCTTGGTTTGCCCCTCGAACTGCGCTTCTTTCAGCTTGACGCTGATCACAGTGGTCAGACCTTCGCGCACGTCGTCGCCGGTGAAATTGCGGTCATTGTCCTTGAGAATGCCGAATTTGCGGGCATAGTCGTTCATCACACGGGTGAGAGCGCGTTTGAAGCCTTCCTCGTGCGTACCGCCGTCAATGGTGCGGATATTGTTGGCAAAGGAAATGGTAAACTCGGAGTAGTCCATATTGTACTGCATGGCGACTTCCGCCGTTGCGTTGCCGTCGGGCGAAACGCAGCTGAAATACATGACCTCCGGGTGCAGCACCTCGACGGCCTTTTTCTCATGAATGAAATCCACAAAGGAACGAATGCCGCCCTCATAACAATAGCTTTCGGAGATCGGATCCTCACCGCGCAGGTCGGAAAGGCGAATGTGAATGCCCGCATTGAGGAAAGCCTGCTCTCTCAGGCGGGTTTGCAGCACTTCAAATTCATAGACAGTCGTCTCCTTGAACATCTCCGGGTCGGCCTTGAAGCGTACCAGCGTGCCGCGCTTGTGGGTATCGCCGATGACTTTCAGGTCGCACATTTTATGGCCACGCTCAAAACGCTGGTAATAAACGTGTTCGCCGTCGCTGACTTCGACTTCCAGCCACTCGGAAAGGGCATTGACGACCGACGCGCCCACTCCGTGCAGACCGCCGGAAACCTTGTAGCCGCTGCCGCCGAATTTGCCGCCCGCGTGGAGAATGGTGAAGATGACCTCGACGGCGGGCAGGCCGGTCTGGTGCTGAATGCCGACGGGAATGCCGCGGCCGTTGTCGGTGACGACGATCACGTCGTCCTTCTCGATGTCTACCGTGATGAGGTCACAGTAACCGGCGAGCGCTTCGTCGATGGCATTGTCCACGATCTCATAGACGAGGTGGTGCAGGCCCTTGGGACCGGTGGAGCCGATATACATGCCGGGACGCTTGCGAACGGCTTCGAGGCCTTCCAGCACCTGAATCTGATTTTCGTCATACGCCTCGGCGTCCACCGCCGTGGTGACAGATTCGATGCCGGGCGCCGTTGTTGTGATAGTTTCCGTATTTTCCAGATGTTCCAAGCTCGTTATCCTCCCGATTTTTCGATGAATCAAGCCGCCGAAACGCGGCAAAAACGTATGTCAACATTATAACATAAACCCGGTTAAATTACTACTGAATTTTTGAAAAAATTTTCTTTTTATTAGTATGTAATTTGCACGAAATTTCTTCCACATCAAAAAAACGCCGTATTTCGATTCTAACGAATGAAACACGGCATTAGTCCTCGATATTACCTGCCCCCTGTTCGGCGCGTCCTGCGAGCGCTGAGGGCGAAAGCTGGCACAAATAAACGGTATGGTCGGCGCACACCACAAAACTCTTGGGCAGGTCGGTGGATACGGTGATGACGCGGCCTTCCTTTTCGGCTTGTGAAAGAAGGTTGCGGGTGTGCTTGGAAATCGTGGTGTTGTCTAGGTCAAAAATCCCGATGATGTCTTTTTCCCGAATGACGTAATTATTTCCTATGTGGAGGTACATGGATTCCGGCTCCTTTCGTTTGGCGCCTTGGCCTTTCCGTAATGTCAGGTGCATCTTGCGACGGTCGGCAAGGCCGACCTGCGGGGCGCTGCCCCATTCCCCGCAAGGGCTCTGCCCTTGACCCGCCAAGAGGTGCCAGCACCCCTTGGATTCCCCTAATTGCTCCGCTCGCCTGCCTTCAGCGCGTGGTGAATTGACCGGCCTTCACTTCGATCACGTTACCGCTGGCCAGTGCTTTCACGGTATTCGGGTCACAGCATGAGATCAGCACCTGCCAGCCTTCCATATGATTCATGAGATAATCCTGTCGCAGGCTGTCCAGCTCGCTCATCACGTCGTCCAGCACGGCAACCGGACGCTCTCCGATGGCTTGCTCGAGCAGCGACGCCTCCGCCAGTTTCAGCGCCAGCACACACGAGCGTTTCTGCCCCTGCGACGCGTATTGCTTCGCCGACAGCTCATTGACCGCAATCGCCAGATCGTCCCTGTGGGGGCCGTAATTCGTGCAGCCTTGAGCAAGGTCGGACCCGCGGTGGGATTCAAGCTGGGATTTCAGCGCCACGGCGGTTTCATTCACAGAATCCGGCGTAAGATAGCCGCAGGTATAGCGCACGGAAATACGCTCCCGCCCCGACGAAATGCCATTGAAGATTTCCTCCGTCTTTCCACACAGCTGTGAGACGTACTCTGCCCGTTTACAGGAGATTTTTGCACCGGTTCTTGACAGATTTTCGTCCCAGATGTCAAGCATCTCCTCAAATCCCCGCGTACTGGCCGATTTTTTGAGGAAGGCGTTGCGCTGGGCGAGAATGCGGTTGTATTCCACCAGCAGGCGGGGATAAGTCGGATAATGCTGCGAAATCGCCGCGTCGAGAAATTTCCGCCGTTCGCCCGAACCGCCCTTAATCAGACCCATATTGTCTGGCGAAAAGACCACCGCGCAGAACTTCCCGATAAAGCCCGTGGCGGCGGCTAATTTCACACCGTTGAGCGTGGCCTGCTTCTTGTCGGTGATGACCAGCTCGGCGGACTGGTCGCGCTGCTCCGCAAAAAAATCCAGCGTGAGGCGGGAGAATTTTTCGCCCTTCTGTATCAATTCGAGATTTTTCGCGCCGCGAAACGACCGCACGCCGGTAAACAGGCAGAGGGCCTCCAGTAAATTGGTTTTCCCCTGCCCGTTCTCGCCGCAGATGACGTTGACGCCGTCGGACAGCTCCACCGTGTCAGCCGCTAAATTGCGGTAATGTTCCGTAAACAGACGGCGGGCGATCATGCGCCTTTTACCTCCAATTCGACCTTATCGCAGGGAATCGTCACGAGATCGCCGGGGCGGATTTTTTTGCCGCGCATGGTGCAGACTTCGCCGTTGACCATCACAGCCCCGGACGTCACCATAAATTTCGCTTCGCCGCCGACTGCCGCGATACCCGCGAATTTCAGCAGGCTGTCCAGTTTGATAAATTCTGTGGTAATTGCAATGATGCGATGTTCCATTTGTTTTCATCCTCTGATCTATTCCGAGATAAATTAGTCTTTTTGGAGACGAACCGGCAGAAGCAGGAACAGGAAATTATCACCTTCGGGGGGAAGCACCTTCACAGGCGTGACAGGCGTGCCGAGAATCAGGCGCATTTCGTCGGTGGAAACGGCGCGGAAAGCGTCCATCAGATAGCGGTTGTTGAAACCGATTTCAATGGGTTCATTGGGCGCTTCGGCGGCCAGACGGTCGGTCGCGGAACCGATGGCGGTGCGGCAGTTAAAGTTGACGGCATTTTCGCCGAATACACAGCGGACAGGGCTCTTGATGGCGTCGCTGATGAGCAGGCTCATGCGCTCGGTGGCCTCGATCATGCGGCGGGTATTCACGCGGACTTCGGTGGTGGTGTTCTGGGGAATGGCGTTGTTGTAATCCAGAAAATCGCCTTCAATCAGGCGGGAAATAATCACGCAGCCGTTGATGACAAATTCAATATGGCGGCGGGTGGCGCAGATTTCGACGCGTTTGTCGTCAGTGTCCTCCATGAGACGGGAAATTTCTTCGAGCGTCTTTTTGGGAACGATGAAGGATGTCGAAAAGGTACTGGTAATCGGCTCGGTGCGCATGGCAAGACGGAAACCGTCTACCGAAACGACACGGATTTTGTCCTCTGAAATTTCAAAAAGTGAGCCGGTGCAGACAGGACGGGAATCGTTGTCGCTGACGGCAAAGAGGGTCTGACCGATCATGGATTTGAGCAGCCCTTGGGACACCGAGATACGGCGGTCGCCTTCAATCACGGGAAGTTCGGGGAAATCGGAGGCGGAGATGCCGATGATGGAATATTCCGCTTCGGTGGATTTGATAGTGGTGATGAGATTTTCGGTGCAGGTAATTTCCAGTTCATCGCCGGGCATTTTGCGGACGATTTCGCAGAAAAGCCGGGAAGAGAGAACAATGCTGCCTTCTTCATAGATGTTGGCTAGAATTTTGGTGGAGATACCCATGTCGAGATTGTAGCCGCAGATGTAGAGAGAGCTTTCCTCGGTGCGGAAATAGATGCCCTCAAGAGCAGCGATGGTTGAGCGGGGAGAGACGGCACGGGAAACTTTGCCGATTGCGTCAGAGAGCATTTCACGGTTGCAGGTAAATTTCATAGAGGGGAACGTCCTTTCAAAAATAGCATAGTTGTATTATAAGCGAAAGAAGCACCAAAGTCAAGCGAGCGAAGCAACAATGGGAGTGCAGGGGGACTGGTCCTCCTGCCGGGTCAAGGGCAGAGCCCTTGCGGGAGTGTGAGGGCTGGCCCTCACAGGTCAGCGCAGCTGACCGTCGCAAGATACACTTCAGAAAAAAATAACCTCAGGCGCCAATCAACGCAGTGTAAAATCTGCAATTGACGAAAGAAGTACGATTCAAAAAAATAAAAATAATAATAAATATAATAAAAGGGCAGTAGCAGCAGTAGGGGGTGTGGAATCGGTGGAAAAGCCGCGGAATACGCTGTAATTGGAATTTCCCGGATATTTTACACGGTTGATGGTGGAGAGTAAAAGTTTTAAAAGGTTTTCCAGAAGATTCCACAATCAACAAGCTACAACAGTCATTAACGTCAATTGTTAAAAATAGGGTGGAGGGTGGAAAAGTCTCCTTTGGGATTTTCCAGAGGATTTCAACGGGGGATTGACGGGATTTCCACAGAAAAAGGCGGCAGTGCTGATGACTGTCGCCTTGATTGGTAATGTAATCTTGGTGCGCGGTGCTGCGGTCAGCTTCGCTGACCTGCGGGGCGCTGCCCCGTACCCCGGTGGTGGCGCTGCCCCCACGCCCCTGCCAGGAGGTCCAGACCCCTTGGACTCCCATTATTGGGCCGATACTTTGATGTTCTTAATCAGGTCGTTGACCATATTCTTGAAATCCGGGCGCTTTTTCATGTTACGCTCGACCTGCTGCACCGCGTAAATCGCCGTGGAATGATCTCTCCCAAATTCTTTGCCGATTTCCTCATAGGAAAGGTTCGTCACTTCACGCACGACATACATCGCTACCTGTCTGGCCTGCGAAATCTGCGCGGCGCGCTTGGGCGACTTGATATCCTTTGCCGTCACTTCAAAGGTTCTTGCCACTTCTTCAATGATGCGCTCGATGGTAATCGGCGTGGGCTGCACGTCGTTCATCACGTCGCGAATGGCATTCTGTGCCATGGTCAGCGACGGCGTTTCCTTATCCAGCTGATAGGTCGCGTTGATGCGCTTGACCACGCCTTCCAGCTGGCGGATATTGGATTTCAGGCGCTCGGCGATGAACTCCGCGATTTCGTCGCTGATCTCCATATTGCACTGCTTTGCCTTGCGCTTGATGATGGCGATTCGCGTCTCATACTCCGGCGGCTGAATGTCGGCCAGCAGACCCATCTCAAAGCGGGAACGCAGACGATTTTCCAGCGTCTGGATTTCTCTCGGCGGACGGTCACTCGTCAGCACAATCTGCTTATGCTCCTGATGCAGCGTATTGAAGGTATGGAAAAATTCTTCCTGCGTCTGATCCTTGCCGCCGATGAACTGCACGTCGTCCACCATGAGGACGTCTATGTAGCGGTACTTCTGATGAAATTCATTCTGCTTGCCTTTTCCGATGGCTTCGATCAGCTCATTGGTAAACTGGTCGCCTTTGATGTATTTGACCTTCTTATCGGGAAATTTTTTCAATACAGCGTTCTGAATCGCAAACAGCAGATGGGTTTTTCCCATGCCGGACGGACCGTAGATGAACAGCGGATTATAGGAGCCGCCGGGATTCTCCGCGACGGCCACACTGGCCGCGTGGGCAAAGCGGTTGGACGAACCGACGATAAAAGTGTCAAAGGTGTATTCAGAGTCGTCTGAAGAAGAATACATCTGCCCCTGAGAAGGCGCCACATTCGGCATGTCCATTGCGGCAGTCGGCGCAGACATGGGAGCGGGTGCAGGTGCCGCAGACGGTGTGGGGGAAGGAGCCGTTTCCCGTGCGATCTTATCCTCATAGCGGCGTACCTCGTCCTGCCATGTGCCTTCCTGCGGCGCGGCAGAGGGAGCAGCAAGCGGCGCAGCGGCATTGTTCGCCGCACTGCCGGCTGCGGCTCCGGCAGGCAGTTCCTCACCGTTGACCAGAATTTTCAGTGTGACCTCAAAACCGATGGTGTTGTAAAGCGCGGTTTCGATTTTGTTGTTGATGTGCTGATCCATCAGCACGGTTCTGTGAAGCTGTGACGGCGCAATGATAATCATTTCGTTGCCGTTTACCAGATCATAGGGCACCAGCGGCACGATCCATACATTGTAGAATACGTCATTGACCTGATCTGTGAGTTTCAAACATACCTTTTCCCAGAGTTCGTTAATTTCCATGATATGAACGATTTTCCTTTCCATAACAACATACTTGTACTGTTTGTCATAGCTACTATCATTAAATATTTCGGCCTGTATATTATACCATTCAAAGTTTCGTACGACAATAGAATTTAACGGAGGAATATTGAGAAATGTAAATTAAACTTTTGTGCAAAACTGATAGACGCCATTTGTCGCATAGCAAAGAAAATATGAAAAAATTGCAGTATTTGAAACGAATATTTTGTTTATTTTGTCGCTGTCTAGATGATATTTTGTGGTATTCAACCGTGTTTTGCACAAGCTGTTGAAAAGTTTGCGTTTTGCAGACGGGGAAAATCGGAAAAATTTCCTTGGCAGAAGGCAAATTTATGATTGACATTTTCGGGGTAAATGCGCTATAATACATGAGTATGCTTTTGGTTTGATGAGCCCTTTTTCGGGTTTGTCTGCCAAAGTCCGCTGCGGCGGTTTTACGGCTGCCGTATCACGCTTGAATTGCCGAAAGGGGGTAACGCAAATGGTCAGAACATATCAGCCCAAGAAGCGTCAGAGAAAGGTCGAGCACGGCTTCCGCAAGAGAATGGCGACAAAGAATGGCCGCAAGGTTCTTGCAAGACGCAGAGCCAAGGGAAGAAAGACACTCACCTATTAATTGACGGTTTGTTCCGGCGTCGGCATGGCCCGCCGCAGCTGCGATGCTTGTTTCTTAAATGGAGACAGCGGCATCGTGTGCTGGGCGGTGTTTTGCCTGCCGCGCACGGAATCAGACTGCACTGGTGGTGCTTTGCCGCTTGGTGCAGTGATTTTATCGAGTGATGTTTCATGCAGGGCCACTTCTTTTCAAGTGGCCTTTATTGTTACAAAAAGGAATCAGTGGTCTTATGGCTAATTACGCGGTGATTAAGGAAAATTATGAATTTCGCCGCGCTTATAATAGGGGAAAGAGTTTTGTTTCACCTTATTTGGTGGCGTATTGTTTCAAAAGGAAATATGGCGGAATCAGAATCGGTATTACATCAGGCAAAAAAATCGGAAACGCGGTGCAGCGAAACCGCTGTCGGCGCATCATTCGTGAGGCATTTCGCTTGCTGTATCCGGAGATGAGCGGACATTGGGATATTATTTTTGTCGCGAGAACCGCTACGGTGCATAAAAAAAGTACAGATATCATGCGCGTGATGAGAAAACAGCTCAAAGAGGCGGGTGTCATGCCATGCAATTCTCATTGAAAAAGGTTTTGCTGCGTTGGATTCGCTTTTATCAGCGCAGGATATCGCCCAATACGCCTCCAAGATGCCGTTTTTACCCGACCTGCTCGGCTTACACCTATACGGCCATCGAACAGTACGGCGCCATGCGGGGGTCACTGATGGGATTGTGGCGGATTTTACGCTGTAATCCATGGAATCCCGGCGGATATGATCCGGTGCCGGTTAAAAGAATTACGATCGACGCCACGCCAGTGCAGCCGGAAGATACCGAAGGCCGAAAAGAAGAGAGGCAGAAATGAAATAAAACGACATATCAGTTTTCCGTTAAGGAAGACTATATATATTAAGGAAAAAAGAATGGAGGCATTTAGTCAGAAAAAATGGACACGCTATTTAATTTTATCGGAGAAATTTTTGGATATGTGTTGATGTTTTTTAATAACATATTCGGCAATTTCGGTGTGGCAATCATCATGTTTACGGTGTTTTCGCGCCTGCTGATGTTCCCGTTGACCATCAAACAGCAAAAAAATATGGCGGGTATGCAGCGGCTTCAGCCGAAAATGAAGGAATTGCAGGAACGGTACGGCAACAATCGCGAGCGTTACAATGAAGAAGTGCAGAAGCTTTATGAGCGCGAAGGACAGAATCCAGCCGGCGGCTGTCTGCCGATGGCGATTCAGCTTCCGATTTTTTATGGACTTTATCGCGCCATCTGTATGCCGATTACCTGTACCTTACATCTGAATATCACCGAAGGAACGCTGGGGTCCGCCATTGCGCGTGTGAAAACGCTGAGTGATGTTTATACGACAACCAGCAGCGCATATTATTCACAGATCAATGTCATTGAGGCTGTGCGCAACATCGGAGGCAATTATGCCCATTACGGTTTTACCGCCGCGGAGGCGGAGGCACTGGCCCCGATTTATGAGCTGAGCAGAGGTTTTAATTTTTTGGGAATTGATCTGCTCTCTATCGCAAAATTCTGGAACCCGGCAATTATTCTCACCTTTGTGGTGTTTATTGCCAGTGCGGGCGGCATGTACCTTTCCAACAAAATCAACGGTGTGGCGGCCCAGCCTGCGCAGCCCAACGGTTGCAGTCCGAATATGATGGGTGTGAGCATGGGTCTGATGTCGGCCTGGATTTCACTGTCGGTTCCTTCGGCAATGGCGCTTTACTGGTCCTGTTCCAGTCTGATCGCGCCTTTGCAGAGCTGGGTTGTGCATAAGTATTACAATGCGGCAATTCTGAATGCCAAGGCGGAAGCACAGCGTATGGCAAAAATACGTTTGGAAGAAGAAGAAGTCATTAAGGCGGTTGGCGCGGCGAAGGGCGTGAAAAAGTTTTCACCGATTTATGCGCTGCCGACAGCCGGAAATCAGGATAATACAAATGAAAAAGTAAATCAGAACAACGCTGCACAGACGGAAAGTAAAAAGACCGGCGGAAAAAAGAAGAAGTCTAACGCGTCGGGACAAAATAAAAAATCTTCCTCGGCCGATTATCAGGGCAGAAAGAAAAAGTAACGATTGTGTTTTGATTACATGAATGACGACATGTTTAACTGAAAGGACGTTTCTGAAATGAAGGAAATTATTGCTACAGGAGCCTCTGTGATGGAGGCTGTAGAAAATGGCCGTGAGCAGCTTGCACAGCTTGGCGTTGATGCGACACTGGCGGAATATGAAGTACTGGAAGAAGCCAAAAACGGTTTTCTGTTTCGCAAGCCGGCTAAAGTGAGAGTGTATGTTGAAGATTCTGCTGCGGACGATGCGCCGACGGAAGAGGACGAAGAAGACGATTTTGACGACATTGTTTTTGACGAGAAAGAAAGTACCGATGAGACGGACGACGAAGAAGTCGATGATGACGTTGATGATGATGAAGACGATGAGATCGACGACGAGAAAGCAGACGAAGAAAATGACGATTTGTTTGATGAATCCGTTGAGCCGACAGGAGTGAGTGAAGAAAGTGTTGCTCAGCAGGAGAAAACGAGTGAGCCGGAAGATTACCTGGCCGCAACTGACGCGGCAGTCAGATATCTCTCCGAAATTCTGACCCGTATGGGCGTGCGTGATCTGATTGTCACGGCGGAGTCTGACGGCGAGAGAACCATTCTGAATATCAACGGCAATGACGATGATCTTGGTGTTGTCATCGGTCATCGCGGCGATACACTGACCGCTTTGCAGTATCTGGTGAGTCTTGCCGCCAATAACTGCTGCAAGGGTTATTTTAAGGTTTCGCTCAATGTCAAGAATTTCAGAGAAAAGCGTGAGAGAACGCTGGAAACGGTGGCTTCCAAGACCGCCTATAAGGCAACCAAGCTGCAAAAGAATATTGCGCTGGAACCCATGAGCCCCTATGAGCGCAGCATTATTCATACTGCGGTGCAGGCGATTGACGGCGTTACCAGCTGGTCCGTCGGTGAAAATGAAAAGCGTCATGTTGTAATCGGACCGATTGGTCTCGATGAAGGCGGCGAGGGAATGCCGGTAAAGTACGCAAAGGTCGGCGGCAACAGAAACGGTCGCGGCGGATATCATCGCGGCAGCGGTTACGGTCGAAGCGGCTACAGCAATCGCGGCAGTCGCGGCGGATATAACAATAATAACAGAGGCGGTTATCGTAAAAATTACCGTGACAGCGGCTACCGAGATGACAGAGGTTACCGTGAAAACAGAAGCTACCGTGACGATCACAGAGATGGCTACAGCAACAACCGCTATAACGAAGAGCGTCCGACTACCAGAACCAAAAGTAATTATGAAACCGGTTTTACCTACGGCAAGATCAATCTCAATAACGACAATGGAGAAGAATAATCTTCGACTGTTTGGTGAATAAAAATTTGGACTTCGGCTGGGGCAATGAAATGTTGCTTCAGCCGGAGTTTTTTTGATTGTTTCACATGAAACAATGCTGAAAAAAAGAGGGCTTATTTCTGAATTTCTCTTTACTCTTGACAGCGTATGTGTTATAATATTTTTCAGATGCAGCGTTTGAGAAAGGAAGAAAATCAGCATGAATGATACGATTGCCGCAATTTCTACTCCGCAGGCTGCCGGCGGTATCGGAATTGTGCGTATTTCGGGTGTAAATGCGGCTGTAATTGCAGACCGCGTGTTTTGCAGTATCAGTCAGAAAAAATTGGCAGAATCCGTCGGATATCAGGCGCATTACGGTCACGTGATAGATCAGGAAACCGTCATTGATGAGGCAATTGCTTTGGTGTTTCGTGCGCCGAAAAGCTATACCGGTGAAGATGTGGTGGAATTGTCTTGCCACGGCGGATTATTTGTTGTGAGACGTGTACTGCGTGCGGTGCTCGAACATGGCGCGAGATTGGCGCAGCCGGGAGAATTTACCAGGCGTGCTTTTGAGAACGGAAAGATGTCTCTGACGCAGGCGGAATCGGTCATGGATCTGATCGGTGCGCAGGGAGAACAGGCTGCGCGTGCGGCTATGTCAGCGCGAGACGGCAGACTGGCAAGGAAAATTGATGAGCTGAAAGCGGAGATTATTGGCTATGCGGCTCATTTGGCTGCCTGGGCCGATTATCCGGAGGAAGATTTGATTCCTGTTGACCGGGAGGCGTTGTCGAAAGACTTGCAACAGTCGATTGAAAAACTGAAAAAAATGATTGCCGACGGTGACGCGGGACGCGTAATCCGGGACGGAGTGGATACCGTCATTGTGGGAAAGCCAAATGTCGGAAAATCCACTCTGATGAATTGTCTCTCAGGCTGTGAGCGCAGTATTGTGACGCATATTGCCGGTACGACACGCGATGTGGTGGAAGAAAAGGTCGTGCTGGGTGATGTGATTCTGCGGTTGGCAGATACGGCGGGCATTCATATGACGGAGGATCCTGTAGAGAGTATCGGTGTGGAGCGGGCTGTCAGTCGCATGGAAAATGCCGGACTGGTGCTGGCTGTATTTGACAATTCCCTTCCTTTGGATGATAATGACCTCCGATTGCTGCAAAAGTTGAAGGAGCGTCCTTGTGTGGCAGTCATTAATAAAAATGATGTGGCAAGTCAATTGGATAGCAAGGTGATTGAACAATATATTGAACGCATTGTTTACATTTCCGCCAAAGAAGACAGTGGCATTGATACCTTGGAAAAGGCAGTGGCGGATTTGTTGGGCGTGGCAAATCTGAATCCGTCAGACGGAATTTTATCGGGGGAGCGACAGCTTCACTGCGCAAGAGAATGTCTGAAATTGCTTGATGAAGCGAAGCATGCACTGGATATTGGATTCACATTGGACGCGGTCAATGTTTCACTTGATGGGGCCGTTGCCACACTGCTGGAGTTGACCGGAGAACGTGTGACGAATGTTGTAACGGACGCGGTATTTCGTCAGTTCTGTGTGGGAAAATAGCGTTTCACTCTGTTTCACGTGAAACATGCCGATTGTTTTACATTTCATTGTTTCACATGAAACAATGGCAAAGTAGAAAGGAATCATTTCATGGAATATTATGCGGACAGCTATGATGTGGCTGTCATCGGTGCGGGACATGCCGGTGTTGAGGCGGGACTGGCTTCCGCCAGACTGGGGTGTCAGACAGTGGTATTTACCATTAATATGGATGCCGTGGGAAATCTGCCCTGCAATCCGTCTATTGGAGGCACGGCCAAGGGACATCTGGTCAGAGAAGTCGATGCCTTGGGCGGAGAAATGGGACGCGCTGCGGATGATACATTTTTGCAAAGTCGCATGCTGAACAGGGGAAAGGGACCTGCGGTCCACAGTCTTCGCGCTCAGATTGACAGAAGAATGTATTCCGCACGTATCAAGCATACACTGGAAAATCAGGAAAATCTGGATTTAAAGCAAGCGGAAATTACCGAAATTCGCCCGTTATCTGACGACAGCGGCTATCGTTGGGCCTGCGTTACAAAGCTTGGCGCGGTGCATTTGTGCAAATGCGTCATTATTGCCACTGGCACCTATCTGGCCGGAAGGATTTATGTGGGAGACGTAAGCTATGAGGGGGGGCCTGACGGTATGTTTGCCGCAACCTCGCTGGGAAAATGTCTGCGCGAACTGGGTATTCCTTGCCGCCGTTTTAAAACCGGAACGCCTGCCCGGATACATAAACAATCCATTGATTTTACCAATCTGGAAGTGCAGGAGGGTGACGAAGTCATTACGCCCTTTTCTTACGACACGATGGAAAACGCCGATTTCCCGCTGAAAAATCAAGTGGTATGTCACGTCACCTGGACAAACGAAAAAACAAAACAGATTATTTTGGATAATATTCATCGTTCGCCCCTCTACAGCGGTAAAATTGATGGTATCGGCCCGCGCTATTGCCCGAGCATTGAGGATAAAATCGTTCGGTTTTCCGAGAAGGAGCGGCACCAGCTCTTCATTGAGCCGTGCGGTTTGGAAACGGAAGAAATGTATCTGCAAGGAGCCTCTTCGTCTCTGCCGGAAGATGTGCAGATCGCGCTTTATCAGAGTATTCCGGGGCTGGAACACGTTAAAATTATGCGTACTGCCTATGCCATTGAGTACGACTGCGTGGATCCGCTCGCACTGAGAGCAACCTTGGAATTTAAAGATTATCCGGGACTCTATGGTGCTGGACAATTCAACGGCAGTTCCGGCTATGAGGAAGCCGCTGCACAGGGCATCGTGGCGGGCATCAATGCGGCCCGTTCGGTTAAGAACCTTGCACCTGTGATTTTAGAACGCTCGAACAGTTATATTGGTACATTGATTGACGATTTGGTGACAAAAGGTGTATCGGACCCTTATCGCATGATGACGTCACGTTCGGAATATCGTTTGATTTTACGTCAGGATAATGCTGATGAGCGATTAATGCCGATCGGCCATGATATAGGTTTGATTTCTGAGCAAAAATATGAGCAGTTTCTGCGTCGTCAGGCTATGAAAAAAGCAGAGCTGAAAAGAGCAAAGGAAACCCAGATTCCGGCCTCGGAACAGGTGAACGCAATACTTGTTTCACGTGAAACAACGCCTTTGTCAAACGCGGTACGACTGATTGAATTGCTGAAACGACCGGAATTGAATTATGCTGCATTGGAATCAATAGATGTGACACGGCCGGAAATACCGCACTATATACTGGAACAAGTAGAAGTAGAAATTAAATATGAGGGCTATATCAGACGGCAGCAGGCGATGATTGACGAAGCCCGTCGTTTGGAACAAAAAAAATTGCCGGAAGAAATTGATTATCATAAAATTACCGGTTTGCGACTGGAGGCAATTGAAAAATTAGGAAAGATTCGGCCGGAAAATGTGGGGCAGGCCTCCAGAATTTCGGGAGTAAGCCCGGCGGATATTTCCGTCTTGCTGATCTGGCTGACAAAACAGGCAGACGCGGAGTAGGGGTGATATGTGAATGATTGACCGCGTAAAAATGGCTGCAAAGGCGGCAAAATTTGGGTTGTATCTGACAGAAGAACAACTGCAAAATCTGGATTCATATGCCAATCTGCTGGTGGATTGGAATACCCGCATGAATCTGACCGGTATTACCGACAGCAAGGGCATTATGACACGGCATTTCGAGGATTCGATGACCATGTTGCATGCCGTTTCCATTGCGCCAAATGCCAAAGTCATTGATGTGGGAACCGGTGCCGGATTTCCGGGCATGGTGCTAAAAATTGTACGGCCGGATATTCAATTAACCTTGCTCGACAGCTTAAATAAACGAATTCTCTTTTTGAATGAAGTCGCCGAAGCATTGCACTTTGAGGTGGAAACATTACATTTACGGGCCGAAGACGGCAGCCGCAAGTCGGAATACCGCGAGCAATTTGACATTGCCTGCGCGCGTGCTGTTGCTAATCTGAGGGAGTTGTCGGAGTATTGCCTGCCCTATGTCAAAATTGGCGGGCAGTTTGTTTCCATGAAAGGCCCGGAAATACAGGATGAAGTGGATTCTGCCAGACCGGGTATCGGCACACTAGGGGGAAAAATCAAGAAAGTGGAGGAGCTGACACTGTCAGATGGTAGCGGGAGAAGTATTATTGTGATCGAAAAAAAGAAAGCAACTCCGCCGCGATTTCCCCGTGCAGCCGGAAAAATTACCAAAAAGCCGCTGTAAAACAAGTCTTTACAGATGTTTCACATGAAACAATTGCGAAATTAACATAAAATTCAACAATCGTGCTGAAAAAGTCATTGTATTTACAGCCGAATATGATATAATTTTAGAAGAAAATAAAAATCAAAAATTGAAAAAAAGAAAGGTCATGAACTATGGGCAAAATTATCGCTGTCACCAATCAAAAAGGCGGTGTTGGCAAGACAACTACAGCAGTCAATCTTGCCTCGGCACTGGGCATGATGAATAAAAAAGTGCTGCTGGTAGATATTGATCCGCAGGGAAACGCGACGTCGGGCCTTGGCATCAGCAAACAGGACAATGAAAAGTCCTCCTATCATGTCATGCTGGGACAAATGACGGCGGAAGAAGCTGTCGTTCCTACCGAATTTAAAAATCTGTCAATTGTGCCGTCAGATATCACCATGGCGGGCGCTGATCTGGAAATTGCAGAGCTGGAAAATCGCGAGTCGATCTTGAAAAAGGGACTGGCGGGTGTGCGAGAGCAGTACGATTTTATTCTGATCGACTGTCCGCCTTCGCTCAATCTGATTACTATTAACGCGCTCAATGCGGCAGACAGCCTGCTAGTGCCGATTCAGTGCGAGTATTACGCGCTGGAGGGTCTGGCACAGCTCATTAATACTGTTTCCAGAATTAAACGTACTTACAACAATCATCTTGAAATTGAGGGCGTGCTGTTCACGATGTACGATGGCAGGTTGAATCTGACGCAAGAAGTCGCTGAACAGGTGAAAAAGCACTTCCCTAAGCAGGTTTTCAAAACGGTGATTCCCCGCACGGTGCGCTTGTCGGAGGCGCCAAGTTTTGGTCAGCCGATCAATTATTTTGATAAGCGCTCCAAGGGCGCTGAGGCATACGATAAGCTGGCCAAGGAAATTATCAAGAAAAATAAACGGTAATATCATCTGGGAGGGATTTGAATATGGCGAGCAGAAAAAGCGGACTTGGAAAAGGATTGGATTCGCTTTTTATGGATAATATTTCGGACGAAAAGGACAGCAGCACAACGCTGCGCATTTCCGAACTGGAACCGAATCGCGATCAGCCGCGAAAGGAATTTGATCCTGCTGCGCTGGCGGAATTGGCAGACTCCATTGCGGCGGTTGGCGTAATTCAGCCGCTAATTGTGCGGCCGATTGCAGGCGGCGGTTATCAGATTGTCGCGGGTGAACGTCGCTGGCGGGCCGCACAGAGTGCCGGCTTGACCGAAGTGCCTGTTATTATCCGGGAACTGAGCGATAAAGAGGTTGACGAGATTGCGTTGATTGAGAATTTGCAGCGAGAAGATCTCAACCCGGTGGAAGAGGCAGAGGGATATCGCCATCTGATGAGTGAATACGGCATGACACAGGAGCAGGTTGCCACACGCGTGGGAAAATCCCGTCCTAGTGTCGCCAATTCCGTGCGATTGCTGGAGCTGCCGGAGTCAATTCTGGGAATGCTGACTGCCGGAGATCTGACCGTTGGCCATGTGCGGCCGCTGCTTGGTCTTCGCGACGAAGATGCGATGGTCAAGGTCGCGTGTATGGCGGTCAAAAAGAAAATGACAGTGCGTGATGTCGAAAAGCAGGTCAAAAAGGAAAAAGGGGAGAGTACCCAAAAGAAACCGGCTTCGGAGCGCGACAATTATTTTGATGAGGTGGAAATTGCGCTGGGTATGGCGCTGGGCCGCAAGGTGAAGGTATTGGGAACCGCAAACAAAGGCACATTGACAATTGATTTCTACTCCAATGAAGAGCTGACCGAGCTGGCAAATCTGCTGGGAAAAGAAAATCTTTAATCATTTATAAAGTAAATCAAAAAGGGGGATTTCAAAGAAAGCACTTTGAAATCCCCTTATTTTCTATATGATAGTTGAATGATAGGGGAAAAGTGATGAATACAAAACAAAATGATATGTTGAAAAATAAAATAGTGGTCTTAGTAACGGTTGCTATTACACTTTTAACAATATTAACCACGTCTTGTGGAAAAAATGAAGTCGTCAAAAAGAATCAAGTGGAAAATACAGCGCTGCAAACAGAAGCCTTTGCGGAACAGTTTTTCTATAATTGCAATTTTCCTTATCAGAAATTGCAATCGTCTGAAATACAAAACGGCTCGGAGGAATATTTATTCTATATTCCGAACGGCGCTGTCTACCGTACATGGAATGATTACGCTGTGGTGATTGTGGCGCGGTGTGACATTCACGAAAATGAAACGCAGGCTGCCACGAATTACAGCGGAGATTTATATCAGATTTTTGAAGATGATGAGGCGGATTTATTAAAAATCTGTGCTGCCGGGGATTATGCGATGATGGCACACCCAAGTACCATTCCAAATTGGGAGGAAGATGATGTGGTGACGGCTTTTATAAAATACGCCTCAAATTACAAAGATAAATAGTATCTAAACGATACTTAATAATAATACTTGACGTAACTATTCAGTCCCCCTCCCGTTTTTCAGGAATACGCTATAAATCACATAGAGTTACTGAATTAACACACAGAAAATATAATGATTATAAATCAATATTCTGCATAAAATCTCTGAAAAACAACAAGATTATTGTGACTTTCAGGGGGGACTGAATAGTTACTACTTGACAACCATATACCGATGAATTATAATAATTTCTATAATCTCAAATGGTGCTGTGCATTGATTGGAGATGGAAAAATTCGGAGGGAGAAATGATATGTCCGGCCACGATGACAGTGAAACCGCAAATTGTTTTTCGGCATGGAAATGCAGCAAATGGAGAGGTGAACGACTGTGAATTTACCGATTGCCATTTTGCTGATTGTAATGATGACGGCGCTAGGCGCTGCGTTTTATCTGAGTGAGACTGCTATTTTGGCAGCCAATTTCAGCCGCGCCAAGCAATTGGAAGAGGACGGCAGCAGAAGTGCCGTCGATTTGGTTGCGCTGCGTACCACACGCAAGATTGCGTTTGCCACCATGGTGCGGATTGTCATGATTTCCTGTGCGTTTATAGCAGCTATCGCGTCGCGTCAGTCTGTATTTCCTGTTGTGCGGGATTGGTTTTGTAGGTCAATCTATCTTTCGGAAACCTCCGGCTCATGGCTGGCCATGTTTTGCCTGATGCTGACGGTATCGGCCTTTTATATTCTGAATGCCGAGATTATCCCGCGCAAGGTTGGCTCTCATCATTGTGAAGCCATCGCGTATGCCGTAGCGGGATTGGCGGTGTTTGGCACCAAACTGTTTGCGCCTTATATTGTGATGCTGCAAGGCATTGGCAGTGTGACCGTGAAACTATTCGGCGTTCCGGCTCATGCCGGCGAAAAGCTGGCTACAGAGGACGAAATCCTGATGATGGTTGACGCGAGCGGAGAAAAAGGTGTGATCGAGGAGTCAGAGGCCGATATGATTGCCAATATCTTTGAATTTGGCGATACGACCGCCAGCGAGGCAATGACACATCGCACCGATGTGGAGGCTTTGGAATACACCACTGATGTGAGCCACGCGGTGGCTTTTGCGCTGGAGAACGGTTTTTCCCGCATACCGGTCTATAAGGACGATCTGGATAATATTCAAGGCGTGCTGTATGTCAAGGATCTGCTGAAATTTGTGGGAGATGGCAAACAGTGCGATACTCCGATTTATAAACTGATGCGTCCGGCCAGCTATATTCCCGAGACAAAGAAGCTCAGCGAGCTGTTTGGTGAGATGACCGAAACCAAGGTGCAGATGGCAATTGTGGTGGACGAGTACGGCGGTACGTCTGGCATCATCACGATGGAGGATCTGATCGAGTCAATTCTGGGCAATATTCAAGACGAGTTTGATAATGAGGACGAAGAAATCAGCCGCGTGAGCGAAAATACGTTCACGATTGACGGTACGGCCTCAATTTATGAGGTTTCCGACCTGTTAGGTATCGAGATTCCCGAAGGCGATTATGACACGCTCGCAGGCTATATTGTGAGTACACTGGGGCGCATTCCCACTGAGCACGAACATCCAACTGTGAGCTTGGGGAGCTTTGTTTTCACGGTGGAACAAGTTGCTGACCGCAGGATTACGCGTGTGCATGTGGTCAATAACGGAGTGGAGTCTCGCGGTGAAGCCACAGAAACAGACAGCAAATCAAAGGATAGAAAAAAAATAAATTCCAATGAGTAATCAACAAAGCTTTTATAACAAAGTGTATGATGCAGTCAAACGCATTCCCGCAGGGCACGTGGCAACTTACGGTCAGATTGCGGCGATGTGTGGCAGTCCCCGCGCCTCGCGTATTGTGGGAGGCGCACTTCATCGGAATCCGGAGCCCATTGTCACACCGTGTCACCGTGTGGTGAACCGGTTTGGCGGATTGGCACCCGCCTTTGCCTTTGGCGGGCAGCAGGTGCAAAAAGAGCTGCTGGAAGCAGAAGGCGTGGCAGTGCGTGACGATTTTACCGTAGATCTGGAGCGGTATCTGTGGGACGGTAAATAATTTGCATATTATTGATGAATATAACTAATCGTAATATTATTATTGAAGAAAAAGCGATTAAATGCTTATAATCCGGCGGTTTCGCTGTTTTATATCACCAAAGGTCAGTCGCAACCTCCTGACCTTCTTCGGTTTGTTTGCGTGACAGCGCAAAGGAACGCGGAGAAATAATCAAAATACGGAGTGATTTTTAAATGAACAAGAGACACGACAAGCTGGTCTTTATGGCCGTATCGGGCGTCATTGCGGCGCTCTACACTGTGGTGACACTGGCGCTCGCGCCTTTGTCTTTCGCAAATGTGCAGTTTCGCGCTTCGGAAGCGCTGACGCTGCTGCCGCTCTTTACCCCGGCCGCGATTCCCGGATTGACGATTGGGTGCATCATTTCCAACGCGGTAGGCGTGGCCACAGGCTCGAATATAGCGGGTTGGCTGGATGTGATTTTCGGCAGTGCGGCAACGCTGATCGCCGCGATTCTCACGCGCCTGCTGCGTAAGATTGAATGGAAGGGAATCCCTTTTCTCGCGATACTGCCGCCGGTGGTGCTCAATGCCCTGATTGTCGGCGGTGAGCTTGCCGTTGTCTATGAGCTGCCCTTCTGGCTGTGCGCGCTGGAAGTCGGCGCCGGTGAACTGGGTGTCTGTGTGATTCTGGGAATACCGCTGGTGCTGGCGCTGAAAAAAACAAAGTTTTTCGAGTCAAAAAATAATTAAGCGAAGCGCGGGGAGTCTTAGCTGTCGCTAGCGACAGCTTGGGGGACTGGTCCTCCTGGCAGGTCAAGGGCAGCGCCCTTGCAGGGGCGTGGGGACAGCGTCCCCACAAGCAGGCGCAGCCTGCGAGCAAGACGCGCCAAGATATCAGAAAAGGTTGGGCGAATCCGTCAGAGATTTCCTCCATAAATAAAAAATCCTTTCCATCGTTGAGTGTCAGGTTGCCCGCAATCGGTGGGAAGGATTTTTGTTTATTACAAACTGTAATTTTTAATCTGATAGTTACAAATCAGCATTACTCCTCGACGGTAAATTTCGTTTTGGTAGCATACTGTCCGTCTATCACCAGATAAAGCCAATAGTCGCCGGTTTCTTGGGGCGTTGTAAAATCAAAGAGATACGAGCGATGAATAAACCATTGTTTGCCCTCGGGGTTGGTATGAACCGCCGGAAAGTCGTTTTCACTCATCAGATTGCCTTTGAGATCGGTCACCAGGATGGCAATATCGGCGGTATGCTTTTTATTGGTTTTGCCGTTGAGAATCAAAGAAGTTTTATAGGGTGCCGACGGCTTGATTTGCTTCAAGGCATGTACCTGTGTTGCGTTTTTGGAATTAGCGGGACATATTACAAAACGTATAATATCAATATCATCATACTTTGTGGAATAACTGGCGGTAGTGAATGTCGATTTGGCCACGTCACGATAGGCTGTCAAGGGGAGAATCGCCACCGTGTATTTTAATTCCGGCGTCAGACCGTAAAGCGTACACTCGTTTTTTTCTCCTGCCGGAATTTCAGCGGTTTCCGTGGTGTGATGGCGCTGACCGTTGGCGTCTACCGTGTAGGCCACCACAGCAAATCCTTCGTCAGCGCCTTCGTAGTGCCAAGTGACATTGACAAAGTCGCTGCCGACTTTTGGAATCAGAATATCTGTCACCTGGCAATAACTGCGGGTTGTGCAATTAAGATGCTTGGAATCATACGCCCGACCGTCTTTCAAAGCGGAAATCGCAACGTCATAGGTATTGTTCGGGGCGAGATTGCGCATGACAGCAAACGGCAGATCACAGTCACTCACGATTTCTACACCGTCCGCGTCTGTAAATTGAATGCGGTAGCCGTCAGCCGCGTCGGAAGCCCGCCACGAAATCAACACCGAACTGTCGGTGGCGCCGAGCTGTTTGGCGTCAAAAATCTGAGGCGTTTCCTGATTGCCTTTGCGCTGGAACAGCGTATAGCAGAAGAATACCAGACAAACCGCGGCCGCCAGTCCGACGGTAACCAAAATACCTGTGATGTGACTGCGTTTTTGAGCCTGAGACGGCAGTGAATCCTGTGCAACGGCTGTGTTGTCATCGGCAACATCTTGAGGTGTCGGGGCATAGGCGGGCATAGCCGTAAACTCTTTTATCGGGGAAATTTGTCTGCCGGACGGCTGCTCAATCTGCTTTTCATCATAATGAAGCCACGCGGTTTCGCCGATGGAGGGAGCGGCTTTCGGAGCCGCTTCTTGTGCAGGAAGCGGGGGGGATTTACGGGACGCTTGACGGAATTGTCTGCGGCTGCCGGTTTCATGGGGAGGCGCTGCTGTCAACTCCTCGCCACTGTTCGGAACAGTAGGCTGCGTCGCAGGCTGAGGAGACGGCTTTTCCGCGTCCGCTGGGGAGGTGATTTCTTTCGATATCTCGTTCCACATCAGAAGGTCATCTGACGGAGTGCTACTCAATTGGTTGTATCCATCGTCCGATTGAATAGGCAGAGCGGGGGACAAGGTTTCTTCCGCCATAAAATCGTCGGTAAAGCCCCGACGGGCTGCTTGCCGGTCAGCGTTGCGGCGGTGAAACTGCTTGTGACTGCGCGGCTGCGCAGCACTATTTTCTTCGCGGTTTGCACCGGTTTGATTGCTTTCATTCATAATAAATTATTACACCTTGTTGTATATAATTATAATAATACGAATTAACTCGTTGAGAGCTATTGAGAGGTAGTGCCGTCATTCTGTTCCACTGCGCTGCCTGCTTCCAATCCGGCGGGATTGGCGACAGCCGCCTTGGAATAACGAAAATATTCGCCCTCGTATTTGTCCCACATAAGAATGGGGCGTTCCTCGGTCTTGTCGATGATGAAGGCCATCCAGCAGCCGTTTTCTTCCCCTTTTTTGATGAGCTTGTTGTTGTCTTTGTAATTGATGTTGATGAGTGTGGTATACTGCTGGCCGCTGGTGCCGTCTTCCGTCCACGCGTACGCGATCATGTTGGTGGAGGGAGCAACCGTGACATAGGCCTCGGTCTCCTGCTCGGTGATTTGCAGTTTGAATTTTGCCAGGTAAATTTCCTGCTGATCGGATATTTCGGGGAGCTTGGCGCCTTCCAGCAGTTTTAGCGCGGCCTCGCCGCGATAGGCTTCGTCAAGTTCGACCGTGTAAGTGGTTTCTACGTTGCCGTTGGAAAAGCTGTAAAGATAGTCCTGAAATTCGACGGGATTGTGTTCCTCCGCGGGGGCAGCGGCAGGCGCCTGGCTTTTGTCGCCGAACAGAGAACCGTAATGTTCCAGGAAACTCTCCCAGGAATCCTCATCATCGAAATCGTCAATACCGTAGTCCCCGAAACCGCCGAAATCTCCAAAGTCACCGTATTCGCTGTAGTCTCCGTCATAACCGCTGGAAAAATCGTCCAGATCAAAGCCTGAGGAATCGACGGTGCTCGCCAGTCTCACCGTATAAATGGAGAAGATAATGACGGCGGCAAATACACTCAGAATCGACACAATTACCGCGATGACAATGGCCGCAATTTCACCGCCGGATTTTCCTTTTTTGACGGCGGATGAGGTTGTCGTACCGTAAGCCGGAGCGGTATAATAATAGGGCGTCGCGCCGGAAGCGCCGGGATGATAGGCCGTCTGAGCAGGCTGCGCCGGAGCGACGGCATGACCGCAATAGGGACAGTTGCGGCTGAGTTCCGAAATTTCTGCATGACACTGTGGACACTTCATAAAAGATCACGTTCCTTTTCATCAAGAATGATGGATACCTGTTTCTATCACTGAATCGGTGGTTGGCTTATCCTAAATATACACTAATTCAAAAGAAAAATCAATACAATTTGTTTGTGTTGCGGAGAATATATTGGAAAAACGGTTTCAAACGGTGAAATTCTATTGATATTTTTGGAGGCATATTGCAATTGACGTTTCTTTCTAGTATAATAACAATTGGTGGAGTATAGCAAAACCGTCATGCAGCATTTGGCCTGTTAACCTGGTCTTTCCGCCAAAGTTTACTATTACAACGACTGCACTTGGGTATCATCAGCAGAAAATTTAGATACAAGGGAGAGAGCAACTTGAGTTTCTTCAGCCGAAAAAATCAAAACAGTCAGGCGGGTACATCTTCGCAGCCGATCGCTGCACCCGCGCCGTCCGCCCCGTCCGCCCCGTCCGAAACAAGCGCACCCATCGCGGCCCCCGTTCCGGAACCTATCGAAATGCCGCCGTCACCCACGGAATCCACCGAGGCAATTCCCCTGCCCGAGGTTCCGGAGGCAGCCGCAGCGGACACATCCGGTACCGATACATCAGACAGCGGATTGTCTCCGGAATTTTACGGTTCCTACAGCGCGGCCGTTGAAACCGCGTCTTCCGCCGCATCGCCGGCTGCGGAAGTGGCGGAGGAAACCAATGATACCACGGTTTCCGGCATTGATTTTTCCGTGCTGGATTTTGATCTCCCCAGTGGCACAGACACACAGGCTGTGTCCGAGTCCGCCGCAGTAGAGGAAAATGACACGTTCCGTCCTTCGCTTGACGTCAGCGAAGAAGAAGACGACGAGCTGGTACTGCCGGATCTGCCGCCGGTAGCCGTGAGTGCGCCGGGAGAAACCAAAAAGAGTATGGGCTATGAAACAACGGTTCAGCTCAAAAATGCCAGAAGTGCTTATGGCAACGAGAAGCCGGTCAACGAGCCGATCAAATCCGGCGCGCCTCGCGTGACGCTGCCCAAGAGAGACTATACAGTGGTTGCCTCGGGTACGGCGCATGTCAGCGGCGATCTGCCGAAATTGAAAGACGGCGAGATGTATGTGGCTGTGACCCCCAAAGAGCTGCGCCGGTTGAAAAGCCGACGGTTCCGCGGTCTGGGTGTTTTTGCAACGCTCTGTCTGGGCATTATCGCGGCATTTTGTATCTGGAGCTATGCCAATTCCTTCACAGATCCGCTCATCGGTGTATGGAAGGGCGATATGAATGCGGCTTATCTGCCGGTTTCACAGATTCAGGAGCTTGATCAGGAGATCATTGCTTCTACGTGGGAATTTAGCAACAGCGGTTCCTTGTATCTGAATGTTGTGGTGAATGAAACGCCCATCAGTCTGAGCGGTTCCTACGAGCAAAAGAAAGATGAGAGCGGGGAGCCTTACATCGCCATGACGCTGACCAATCCGATGGATTCCACTGATTACACGCTGGAAATGTATTACACCGTCACGGGAGACGTGCTGGAATTTAACGATATGGAAGGCATGGGTATGACCATAGATTTGACAAAGGAATGATTTGTGATGAAATACTGTAACAACTGCGGTCATGAGGCGCCTGACGAAGATATCTTTTGTCATCAGTGCGGCAGGCGGCTTTCGGCAAAGCCGCCGGTTTCCCACGCTCAGCCGCCGCAAGGCCAGCCGTCTGCTCCACAGAATCCGTCCCATGGCAATCCCCCGGAACAGAATCAGGTGCGTTATGTGCAGGTGGATACCAGAACCGGCCGCGTGACGGATATGGCGGCTGATGTCAAGAGGCGCACGCGTTCAGAGGCGGTTGTCAAGGGTATGCTCATCATGTTTGTCGCCATTACGGTGGTGATTGTGATGGTAGCGGGTTCTATGTTTATTGCGGGGCACGTCAAACAGAAGCCATCGACCGATGCCGACGACAAATACAGTGAAATCTCGTTTCCCGGCGGGCGTGCCGATGACGGTTCTTCCGAAGCGGCCGCTTCGGAAACGCCGGAGCCGGTTTCTTCCGAGGAAGAAGACGATGTGCCGCCCGAGCTGAAGGCGGATTATCTCAAGAGCAAGATCAAGGGCAAGTGGACCACCAAGCTGCCCTACAAGACCATGACTCTGCCGGTGACATTTACGTTTGATGATCAAGGGCATTGCAGCTGTGTCATCAAGGCTTTGTTTATCACCAAGCAGTTCGACGGCGTTTACACGGTCGAAGACGGCGGGCGCTGCACCTTGCAGCTGGAAGGGCTGGAGGAATATATGAGCGGTGGAGACAGCATTACCGGTCAGGCGGAATTTGTCTCGGACAATGAGCTTCATTTTACAGTTGGTAATGATGTTTGGATTTTAAACAAATCGGAATAATTTACTGCGGCTTTGGGAGGTAATTTTTTCCATGAGGTGTCCAAGATGCGGGCTGGAAATCAATCCCCTCTCCGAACGGTGTACCAATTGCGGCACTTCCGCCAAACTGGCTAAGCCGGACGGAGATACCATGACCCGCGTGCGTCGGCAAATCGCTGTGGTACGGCGGGAGACGGAGACGCCGGATGAAAATTATACCGACGCGTCGTTTTCGCCGGTTATGAAATTTGAAAAGGAGCCGGACGCAGGCTTTGTCGAAGAAAATCCGGCGGAGAATTTTACAGATCAGATATTTCAGCCGGTGGATATCGCTGCGTTGATGCGGCGCAAAGAGGAAAGCGAAGCCGATGCGCGGCACCGTGTGATTGCTGCGGAAATCCGCAGCATGGTCAAGCATAAAGAAGATGACCTTCTGGCGGAATATTATTTTCAGGACGGCATTTCCGATCTGGAAAAACACGAGCTTGCCAAACGTCATGACACGCAAGCGCGCAGGGAGGCATTGCCTGAAGAGGAGGCGAAAGCTTCGCCCGAAAAAGACGCGGAGGAGCCGATGTCCGAGGCCGCGCGTCGATTGAACACCTTTCCCGAGGAAAGCGGTCTGGATAAAATACTCACCTTTTTCTTTGAAACGACTGATCGCCTGTGGCTGAACATCAAAGGATTTTTTCAGCGAACGGTTTTGGCCGCCGTCAGACGGCTGTATCATCGACTGGACCAAAAGACCGCGCCTGTGATGGACAGGTTGCTGGATCGGTTTTATGCCCTTCGGTTCGGCCATCTGGTGCGGAAGCGCGCTGAGAGCGAGGCCGAGCGGCGCAGGGCAAGGCGCACGGTATGGAGTGTATGCGCTGTGCTGACGGTCGTGTTGCTGTGTACGGGCATTTTTGTGACCACCTTATTTACGGACAGCATTACCGGCAAATGGGTGGTTTCGTATGACGCGGCAAACAAACCCAATGTCATCATGGAATTTAAGCCGGGCGGCGGCGCTGTGGTCTCGGTGAAATCCGACGATGGCTGGCATGTGCACAAGCAGGGACGCTATAAAACCCAGCGCAAAAACGGTCATGACCTGTTGACCATCACGTATGAGGACGGCTCGGTGTCACGGCTGTATTATGTGATCGAGGGACGGTCCGGGACCTTTATCAATGTAGAAACCAATGTGGAGGTTGTCTACAATCTGAAATAGGAGTGATTTCACGTGAATAATCAGAATCAGCAATATGATCCAAATCCTAATCCCAATCAAGGCAACAAGTCCAGTATATTGGATTTAGATGAGAATATCGCGGCGATGCTGTCGGCGGTGCTGCCGATCGCCATGACCATGATTTCCCATATGAGCTTCGGGGCGTGGGTGATACCGCTGGTGATCTTTTTATTGGAAAAGCGCAGCTGGTTTGTCAGACTTTGTGCCGCGCAGAGTTTTGCGGCGGCTTTGGTCATTACCGTGGCCGCCATCGTGACCAAAAGCATTGATCTCGTCATAGACGGCGTCGGATTTTTTGCCTTGGTTCCAATGGGTGTGATTGGCTTGCTGATGTCCTTGGCACAAGTGATTTGCCTGATTGTGCTGGTGATGATTGCCATTAAGGCATACCGAATGCAGATTTTTGAAATTCCGACCGTGACCAATTGGATTCGGAAGAATATTGAAAATAACAATATGTAATATTGATTTAAAATATTATATTATAAGCGCTTTACTTTTTCAAAAAGGCCTCCTCTTGCATGAGAGGAGGTTGTTTTTTCACACCAAGTGGAACACTATATAATTGTAATATAGAAAAATAATATTACAATAAGGAATTTTAATAGATAACATCAGGTGATTAGAAAATGGAATACCAGTTGATTCGTTCGCGGCGAAAGAGCATTTCGCTGCAAATCAATGACAATTGCGAGTTGGTGGTACGTGCGCCTATGAAGGCCTCCAAAGCCTATATCGACGCCTTTGTACAGAAGAATGAGCCGTGGGTCAGGCGGCATATGCCCGCCGCCAAGGCACGCAAGGAGCGCAATGATGCGCTGACCCCCGAACGGCTGGCAGCACTGACGGAACAGGCAAGACAGCAGATTCCTCCGCGGGTGGCATATTACGCGGCACGCATGGGGGTGGAGCCGACCGGTATTAAGATCACTGCGGCACGCAAGCGTTTTGGGAGTTGCAGCGGGCGCAACAGCCTGTGTTTTTCCTGCCTGCTCATGCTGTATCCGCCGGAGGCCATTGACTGCGTGGTCGTGCACGAGCTGGCGCATATCAGATATCATAACCACAGTGCGGCGTTTTATGCCTTTATCGACCGGTTTATGCCGGACTATCGCGAGCGGGAAAAGCTGCTCAGGAGCGATGTCGAATCATGTGGCTGAGCGTATCGCTGGATTTCGTCAAACCCCGACAAATGGCGGAATTTGGTGACGAAATCGTAACCAATTTTTCGGGTTGTCCTATTGACGAATCGGGAAAATTATTTTATCATATTACATAGACTCGGAGTAAATCGGTACAAGCCAATGGGAGCAGGAATACAGGTTTTGCCAAGTTTCTTGTGGAATATGCCAATTGCATTGGGACTGATTTTTTGGTACAATACTCTAATCCGAATATCATGAAGATATTAAAAAAAGGCGGTCATTTTTATGGACAAGAAAACGAAAAGCATTTTGATTGGTCTGGCCTCGTCCTTTGTGGCGGTGATGGTGATTGTGCTGCTCTTTTTCTCTTTGGCGGATTTCAGCGGCCGCAAGAGCGGCATTTCCTCCGCCAATAAGAATGAAGGCAATACGAATACCGTGCAGTCGGAAGGCGAAACCGTGACGGTTGACGATGAGAAAAAGGACACCGAGAAGGACAACAAGAAAGACGATGTCTCATCAGAGGATGTTTCTTCGGAGGATACCACTTCGTCTGAGGAAGAAAAGAGCGAAATCACCGGCGCGTTTGGCCGGGAGGATATTGACAATATAACCAAGGGGCTCAACACGTTTGCCAAGCTCATCAAGGCGGTAAATCCGGTTTCCTACGAATGGACGGCACAGAGCATGGGCGCGACCGGTGAGGTCGATGTCAAGCTCATCGCTTCCGACGGCAGTTACGCCGTGGTGGGCGTTCCCTATGAATCCTCTGATTATATGGTGGACGGTGAGACTGACGGTATCGGCATTGACGTAACCGACTGGGAAGTATATGACGCGTCCAGAAAGAAGGCGTGCCGCGTCAAGGAAATCGCGTGGTTCTCGAACGCGATGAAGTTTACCCTGCCGCGTGACGTCAAGATCGGTACGGCCTATAATGATATTACCGCCGCGTATCTCAAGATTGAAAATCCCGAGAAGTCTTATATTCTCTATCAGGGCGCGGACGTCATGACGGATGAAGCAAAGCTCAAAGCCTACAAGAACGACAGCGAGGCATATGTGGGCGGCAAAATCTACAAAACCACCACGCTGCTCAATTCGGTCTACAAGGAAGACCCCGACGCGTTTCCGTTTGCCAGCACCAGCAATAATGTGATTCGTTACGGCTTCAATTCCATTGTGGATACCAATGAAACCGCGGGGCAGTGGTATATCGAATACGCCACCAAGAATTCCAAGGTCGTGGGCATTTACTTCTACATGATCGGAGCGGACGATTGAGCCGATTGGCCGTGATTCGGCAATGATACCAATAAATGCGCTTATTGTGAGATAGGCGCGGAAAGGACGGAGGGCTTTATGAAGCATCGATGCGACAACCGGCGGATGGGACAGCTGCTGGGAATCAGTCTGGCGACCGCCATGATGATTTCCTGTTCCATGTGCTCACTGGCCGTGCGTCTTTCCGGCGTGAGGGAAAGCGGCGCTGCTATTACGGCCAACCGTATCGCCGCACTGCAAAGCGGTGACGGGGAATCGCTGGGCACACTGCCGGTTCCCTTTGTCCGTACTTCTGGCCTGAACGCAAAGGACAGTTCCAAAAAGCTGAATGATGTGTATGACAAGCTCGTACAGTCTGAGCAGCAGAAGAAACAAGCGGCGGAGCAGTCATCGTCCACTGCGACGGTGACGGAAACTTTGCCCGTGGATACGACGCTGTCTGAGCAGGCGACAACATCTACCACGCAAACCACCACAACGACAGTACGTTCGTCCGCGGAAACCGTTTCCACCAGACCCACTCAGGAGGAACCCGCTGTTTCAAACGGAAAGCAGCCGTTTAATTTTCATGATGTTTCGTCGATTGCACCTGAGATGGGGCAGTTGGCAGATTTTGTGGAAAATCTTAATCCGACTTCATTTTCGTGGGATACCTCCGATTACGAGCGCAAAGGCTATGTCAAGATATCTCTTGCCTCCTCCAACGGCAGCGTGACGCTGGAAGTCAAGCCGTCGGAACAGCCGGAGGAGATCATTGCGCCCTACACGATTGATGGGGAAATGACCGGTAGTATGAATGTCACATCATTGGAATCGATGGATTGGTACAAGCGCAACAAAAACGGCGGCGCCTGCATTTGCTCCGTGACGTGGCTGAGACCGGAATTTACCATTGCGCCGGTGCGCGGGCTTGGCGTGGGTACGGGTTTGGCGGATCTCACAGGCGGGTATCTGTGTGTCAACGGCGGCGGAACGACGCTGTATAAGGCTTCCGATGTGATTCAGGATGAGAACAAGCTCAATGAGCTGCTGGCCTCTGAAAATGCCTATACCTTTGTGGGCGGTCGGCTTTATACCATCGACGGCTATCTGGATAAGTATTACAACGGCACACAAAGTACCTATCAGTTTGAAGATTGCGATATGGTGGTGCAGTATGGCTGTAATTCCGTGATGGATCACAACTATACCACCGGTACATGGATCATCGAATATGCTATCAAAAACGATGTGGTGGTGGGCATTACCTTTATGAACAAGAGTTATTATAAGAATAACGACGTTCATGGCGGGGCCACATCTTCCAGCACCAGCAGTACGGAATCCAAGTCAGATACGGAGGAAACCGCCACGTCGGCAGTTGGCGCAACGACTTCCGCAACAACCGTTCAGCCCGAATCAAGCGCTGAAAAAACGGCTTTGACAGATACTGCGCAAAAAATGGAATCTACCACCCGTCAGACAGAGGAAACCCGTCTGGGCAGCGGCACCCGCACAAGTGCCCATCCGGAAAAAACCGGAGAAACCTCCGGAACGGTGGTGGGGAGCGCCGGAACGACGGCGGCAGATCAAGCAGATGATAGTTCGTCTGAGGCTGGCTTATGAAGTAAAACAATCAAAGACGGAAGAGCACGATGGTTCTTCCGTCTTTTGTGGCTTAATTTGTTATGAAAACAGCATACGGCAAGTGAAGGACTGCCGACCGGTCTGATCGTTGACGCCGTCGATCAGCAGCTCTCCCTGAGCGGAGTCTGACAGGGCGCGGCGCAGCGTGAAGGTATTACCCAGACGCAGTTCAGAGAGAAAGTTCAAATCCATGCGGCGCAGCGAGCCGAGACGTTCCAACTCCTCAGCGGTGAGCGCGTCATAGGCAAATTCGCTGTAACGGCCGTTGTTGACGTGACCCAGGCGGTCGATCTGGCTGGGGTAGACACGACGGTTATCAAAAGGCTGCATGTCGGCGTGAAACCGCAGCTTTGGCACAGCGTCCATGGTAAATTCCGGCAGCGGCTGTCCGATGTCAAATCCTGCCTTGTCGGGGCGCACGATGCGACGGGTCGTTGTGTCCATCAATACCGTGAAGGTTACGGCGTGAAAGAGCGGTCGGTCGGCCTGATCGGTAAATGTGAGTTCACGGCGGAAAGTGAGTTTATTCAGCGCGGAATGCCAGGTGCGGCCAACAACCGTGATTTCGGAGCGTATGGGCTCGATAATTTCAAAGGAAGAGGAAATCAGCACCCAGGCGACGTGATAGTTGGCCAGGTCCTCCACGCCCAGATGAATGCGATCCAGGTGCATTTCCGCCACATCGCAGATGAGTTTCTGATAACCGCCCGGTTTCATCAGCCCGTTGCCGTTGAGCATATCCATGGTGACGGCGCATTGATAGGTGCAGGACGATTCCTGATTGACGTTGTTGGCATTGCTGCTATCATACATATATGTGTGTTTCCTTTCTAATTAGGGAAGATATTATCGTCATTGTAACAGTATTCTCAGGACTTGTCAAACAAAATTTCCAATAATTACTGATAATTTCTAATAATTACTAAAAAAAATTAATGATTTTTCTCTTTACAATAACCGCGCCAAGGGGTATAATGTTAGATGGATTAAATGGAGCAGTATCCGCAGTGTGAAAAATATCAATTGTTTGGAAAGGAGGGGTTGCTTTGGACAAGTCCGTTGCCCAGAAATTTATAATTGTCATGTCTATGTTTGTAGCGGTCTTTGCCACGGTGCTGGTGTGCGGTAATGTGGTGAACGGCAGCGGCGTGGAAAGTTACTGGCGGCCCATTCCCAAGACGAACAACGAGATTTCCTACTCCGATTATGAGAATGAGGTTTCTTATTCCGATGCGACCCTGACAGAAGAACAAGCGGTCAGCCGCACCGATATCACGCAAGCCGGGTTGTCGGACGAGGCGCTTTTTGACAGTACCCATCGCCCCTTTGATGTGACGTTTTATTCACTTCCCGGTGAGCAGGGGACTGACGAGACAGCGGCGTCATTCACGCAGGACTTTGAGAGCGATGAGCCTGATGACAACTATGATGATGTAGACGAACAGTTTCTCTATATGACCACTGTGACCACGACGGGGACGCGTAAAAAAACGACTACCACCCGCGCCTATACTCCCACACAGGCCAATCGCACGACGGTCAGGACGACCGCGAAAAAGACAACGGTCAAGACCACTACATCCAAAAAAACGACTCATGTCACGGCGGCCAGATCGGTTTCTTCCACGACGACGACCAAGAGTACCACTCAAGCTGTCAAATCTACTACTACCACGACGACTGCTGCTACTACGGTGAAGACAACCGTCAAAACGACGACGACCCGTACCAATACGACAACATCGGTTGTCCCCATTGTGGAGCAGACCAAAACAACTACCAAAGCGTCCAATGTGCCTTTCACGACACGGAAGACGAATGTCACGACCACGACGACGACTACCACTAAGCAGACAACAGCAGTTACGACGACGCCCAGTCATGGCATTGATGTAGCGGTTTCCGTCAACAAGACCAAGCCGGTAAACGCTGGTTCTTCGCAGCAATCCACCAAGACCACGACGACAGCCAAGTCCACGCAGGAGAAGACAGTGCATACGACAGCTGAGATTACCGGAGTGAAGGATTCCACCACTAAAGTGACAAAGGCCTCGACCGTCAAGTCCACCGAGACGCCTTCCACCACACCGCAAACGGAGACGCCGGTTGGCTGATGCGGGGTGCTGCAATTTGAAACGCATAAAACGCCGAAGAGCAATTGTGATTCTGTTCTTTGGCGTTTTTTTCATAAAAGCGGGTGGCAGGCTTGATTTGATTGCTTGAGAAAAATAAAAAATATTACGATCTGTTATTATTTATTAAAATATAATTATATAGAGATGGGGAAAATGATGGCAACAAGTGTTCATGGGGCAGAGCGACCGTCTGTCACGGTGCCGTGTGCGGGATTTTCAGTGAGGGATACGCTGAACAGCGGTCAGTGCTTTCGCTGGGTCGAGCGGAACGGGCGCATGTGCGGTACGGCGTTCGGCAGATACATTGAAGTGGTGCAGAACGGCGACAGTATGACAATTGTGGGAACGGACGATGACGACTATGCCGCCGTCTGGCGGGGGTATTTTGACATGGACCGCGATTATGACGCCATCCGCAAGACGGTCACGGAGCTGGAGCCGCGGCTTTGTGATGCGGCGGACTATGCGGCGGGCGTGCATGTATTGGGACAGGAGCCGTGGGAGGCGCTTTGTTCCTTCGTGATCTCGCAGAACAACAATATCCCCCGGATTCGGGGGATTGTACGGAAGCTGTGCCTGCACTGCGGCGAGCGGGCTGTCGGTTGGGCGTATGCGGCCGACCCGGCAGACGCGATGGCGTTTCCCACGGCGACCGCCTTGGCAGAGGTATCCGAAGCGACGTTTCGGGAGTGGGGCTGCGGTTATCGCGCCGCCTATCTCACGGAGCTGTCGCGTGCTGCTGCGGCAGGCAGCATTGATTTTGATTTCATCAGAACCGCGCCGATTGACGCGGCGCGGAAACAATTGCGGTCGCTCAAAGGTATTGGGCCGAAGGTCGCGGAATGTGTGCTGCTTTACGGTTTTGGGCGCATGGAATGTTTTCCGGTGGACGTGTGGATCCGGCGCGCGCTGGAAACGGAATTGACGGGCGGCACAGCGCTGATCGGCAGTGAATACGCGGGCATCGGCCAGCAATATCTGTTTGAGTATATCCGGCAGCATCCGGAGAAATTTGTCAGGAAAAGTTAGGAGAGAAACACAGCATGAGCAAAATCAAAGGCGTCATTTTTGATTTTAACGGTACCCTGTTTTTTGATACGCCGTTTCACGAGCAGGCGTGGCGCGAGTATGCGCGGCGGCTTTGTCATCGGGAAGTGACAGACGAGGAGTTTCGCGATCATGTGCATGGCCGTACCAATGCGCAGATTCTGGCCTATCTGGTGGGAGAAGGTATGAGCCAGCCCGAGATTGACCGTCATGGGGAGGCAAAGGAGGCAATTTATCGAGAACTGTGCCTGAGCAATCCGGCAGATTTTCATCTGGCAGAAGGTGCGGAAGCGTATCTGGACGAAATGAAGCGTCGCGGCGTGCCAATGGCGATTGCCACGTCGTCGGGGTATGACAACGTGGCGTTTTACATGGAACACTTCCGCATGGCGCGGTGGTTCGACAAAGATACCTTTATATACCATGACGGCCAGATGCGCAGCAAGCCGTATCCCGACATTTATCTGCGGGCTTCGGCGGCGTTGGGATTACCCCCGGAAGCCTGCATGGTGTTTGAGGATATGCCGTCGGGAATTGCGGCGGCGCGTGCGGCGGGAGTGGGGTGTATCATTGCGGTGGCTTCGGCACTCAGTCCGGCCTATCTGGCTTCACTGGACGGCGTGGAACGCGTGATTCGCGATTACACCGGACTGTCGGTGGATGATGTGACAGGATAAGGAGTATAAAATACACACATGTTTCAGATTGTTTATCATACCGTGGAAACTACGAAGCGGCTGGGAGGCGGTTCGGTCAGATTGGCGCTGGTCACCGACCTGCACCGGGAGCGCTGGGGAGAGCGGCAGGAGCTGCTGATCGACGCGCTGGAAAGGGAAGCGCCCGACGCGGTGCTGATGAGCGGGGATATTTTTCATCATCTGGAGCCGTTTGAAGGCTCGCGCCTCTTTGTGGAAGAAGCGGCTAAGCGCTTTCCCTGCTTTTATGTCACCGGCAATCACGAGAATAAGAGCGATCGGGTTGATGAGTTCAAACGGTTCCTGCGGGAAAAGGGCGTAACGGTGCTGGAAGGCGCGTGTAAGACGTTTGCGGCTCACGGCAGCAAAGTGAATATCTGCGGTGTGGACGAATACAGATTCATCGGAGAGGCCGGTATGCACGCGCAGCTCAAGCGGGCAAGTGCAGCAGCCGATCCGCGTTACTTTACGATTCTGCTGTCGCACCGCCCGGAATTGATTCACCAATATCTGCCATACGGCTTTGACTTGATTCTCTGCGGCCATGCCCACGGCGGACAATGGAGGATTCCCGGCCTGATTAACGGTCTTTACGCGCCGGGACAGGGAATTTTTCCGAAATACGCGGGAGGCCGCTATGATTTTGACGGCGGCGCGGTCATGATTGTGGGGCGGGGGCTGGTGAACGCCGGCTATTACGTGCCGCGTCTCTTCAATCCGCCGGAACTGCCTGTGATTACCGTGCGGCAGGCTCCGTGACGACGCGTTATGCGTTATCCATTATGTGTTGCGCATTGTGCATAGTTCGGCAAGATGCGCCACGCCGGGAATGGTTTCGCCCTGCCACGAACTGGTGGTTGACATCAGCGCACCGGTGGCGATGGCCAGCACACGGTGCAGCTCGCCGTTTTCGATACGCTGCATGATGTGAGAACAAAGCACGCTGCCGATGCAGCCGCAGCCCGAGCCGCCGGCGTGAACGTCCTGCGCCTCGCGGTCGAAGATCATCATGCCGCAGTCGTTGTGGCGATCGGCGAGATCAATGCCGTCCCGCGCCAGCAGCTGCCGCAGTAGGTCGCTGCCGACAAAGCCGAGATCGCCCGTGAGAATCAGGTCGTAGTCGGTGGGGCAGGTGCCGGTGTCGGTGAGGTATCGTTTAATGGTGTCGGCGGCGGCAGGCGCCATAGCGGCGCCCATGTTGCAGGGGTCTTTGATGCCGAGGTCGTCAATGATGCCGATGCAGGCGGAGTTGACGGAAATGCTGCCGCCGTGACCCACAATGGCGGCGCCCGCGCCGGTCACGGTCCACTGCGCGGAAGGCGAGCGCTGGCCGCCATAGCCCAGCGGCGTGCGGAACTGACGTTCTGACGAGCAGAAGTGGGACGACGTGACCGCCGCGCAGACATTGGCCGCGCCGCATTCCACAAAGACGGCGGCGTTGATGAGCGCCTCGATCATGGTAGAGCAAGCGCCATAGACACCCATATGAGGAATGCCCAGACTGCGCAGGCCGAAGGTGGAGGCAATGCACTGGTTGAGCAGGTCGCCGGAAAACATCACGTCAACACCGACAGGCGGGAGTTTTGCCTTGTCCAGAGCGATGCTGACAACTTCCTGCTGGAGCGAGCTTTCGGCCTTTTCCCACGAAGTCTGTTCCATCATGGGGTCTTCGTGAACCTTGTCAAAGAAGCCGCCGAGCGGCCCTTCACTTTCTTTTTTGCCCGCCACGCCGGCGTGACTCAGGATAGTGGGTGTGGAATCAAAGCGGAATGTACCGCGCTGTAATCTCTGCACAGAAATCCCTCCGAAGGTTATTATGATAAAATGTCTTTTTTATCATGCCCATGTCGGAAAAAAATATGCCGATGGCAGGTGGTAATTAAAAATAATTAAGCGAAGCGCGGGGAATCCTAGCTGTTGACAAGCAACAGCTTGGGGTGCTGGCACCTCTTGGCGGGTCAAGGGCAGCGCCCATATGCACTAACCTATCGAGAGTAAAGCAGGTTTGTATGTCCCCAACCGTCGTCTTTGTCGCAATGCGCTGCGGAAACCCTTCTGTCCCTACGGGACATCTCCCCTTTCAGGGGAGACAATCAGGTGCGTCGCAACACATTTTGCCTCCCCTGAAAGGGGAGGGGAATAGGTATCGCTAGCGATGCCGATGGAGAAGGTCGCAAGACGCGCTTGGATTTTTGATACAGTTGGGCGAATCCAATCTTGACATAACCAAATGTGTATGATACAATCATAAAGACGGAATAATTGCACAGAGAAGCCCGCTTCCATGGTTCAACAGCGTGATGAGAAGCGGACAAAAAGACCGATGAGAGTGTGATATAATGGGTATTTCAAATATCTTTGCGCTGATTTGCGGCATGGTGCTGTTTCTTTTCGGTATGTCGCTGATGGGCGACGGGCTCAAGCGGACGGCGGGAGGCAAATTTGAGCTTCTGCTGGCGAGGCTGACCGATACGCCGGTCAAAGGTGTTCTTCTCGGTACAGGCGTGACTGCGATTATTCAATCCTCGTCGGCGACGTCTGTCATGGCCGTCGGTTTTGTCAATTCCGGCATGATGAAGTTCCGCCAGTCCATTCCGATTGTGCTGGGCGCCATTCTTGGTACCAGTATCACGGGCTGGGTGATTTGTCTCTCTGAACTTGGCGGCGGCGACGGCTGGGTGCAGCTGCTTTCCAGCGCCACCATCACCGGCATGGTCGCCTTCGGCAGCATTCTGGTGCGCATGTTCGCCAAGAAGTACGATTACGTGGGCGATATCATGATGGGTTTCGTGGTGCTGATGGTGGGCATCAGCAACATGAGCGGCGCGGTGGCTCCGCTTCAGGAGAACGCGACCTTTGTCAGCATGCTGACCATGTTTTCCGATCCGCTGATCGGCATTCTGGTAGGCGCGATTTTTACGGCTGTGCTGCAAAGTGCCTCGGCGGCGGTGGGTATCGTGCAGGCCCTGACTGTCACAGGCGCGATTGATTTTGCCACGGCACTGCCCATTATTCTGGGCATTTCCATCGGCGCGGCGGTGCCGGTGCTGCTGTCTGCCATCAACGCCAACGTCAACGGACGGCGCACGGCATTTGTCTATCTGTTCATCTCGGTGCTGGGTGTGCTGATCTGCGGCGGTGTGTTTTATCTCCTTAACATTTTCCTGTCGTTCCCCATTATGAATATGACCATGACGGCGGTTTCCATCGCGGCGGTCAACACGATTTTCCGTCTGCTGAATGTGGTCGCAGTGTTTCCCTTTATCGGGCTGATTGACAAGCTGACATGCCTCTGGATTAAGGAAAAGTCCTCCGACACTGACAGCGGAGACGATGAGAAGGAACCCATCGCGCTGGACGAGCGTTTTCTTTCCTATCCGGCGCTGGCACTTTCACAGGTGCAGCGGGCGGTGTATGACATGGCTCACGCTGTACACAAGAGCGTCATTCTGGGATTCTCTGCGATGGACGATTATACTGAGGAACAGTTTACCAAGGCGGCGCGTTGTGAAAAGCTGGCCGACCATTATGAGGACAGCATTGGCACTTACCTGATGAAGCTTTCCAAGAGTGAGTTGACTAAGGAACAGCGGGCGGACGTTTTCAAATATCTGCACACGTTGTCCTACTTTGAGCGTATCACCGATCAGGCCATGATCGTGGCCTATACTGCCAAAGAAAAATATGAGAAAAACATTACATATTCCGGAGACGCGCAGCGGGAGCTGGACGCGCTGCAAGGCGCCGTATCCGAAATCGTGCGTATCACGGTAGACGACTTTGTCAGCAACAAGTGGCAGACCGACGGCCGCGTCACGGCGCTGGCGATGGTTATTCGCGCCCTGTGCGACAAGGCCGAGCTGCATCATGTGGAACGCTTGCAGTCAGGTGTATGTACTTTGGAGCAGGGAACGGAATTTAATGAGTTGCTGACCAATTTTGAGCGAATTGCCAGCCATTGCACCAAGGTCATTCTGGCTATGGTGGAGGCGCACGACGAGCGATACAATGTCCACGTGGAAAGTCTTGGCGTCGATCAAAACGACAGCAACACCATGCAGCAGTTCGAGGAATACCGCGCCAAATACAGCGCCTGACGGTTGCGGCTTTGTGTATCAATCATAAAAACAGCGGGTCTTTCCAAGGCAGGGAAGACCCGTTTTTTGTATGGTTTGTATAGTTATCGTTCAAACACTTCCGTGCTGCCTCTGGAATTGGTCATGGTGAGGGTATCTTCCTCCAGTGCGATGACCGCGGTAATGCGGTAAAGATTGCCGTCATCATCGGTGAGATTGAGGATAATCACACTGTTGTCCTCCTCATCTTCCTCATAAGTACCGTTGAGCTTAAAGCTGCCGTAGCTCACCTTGACCTTGTCGCCGGAAAATTTGATTTTGGTCTTTTTATCTGCGCGGGACGTCCATGTGCCGTCCAACTCCGAGCCGCAGGAGCAGAGCAGCGCCAGCACCGCCAGCAGATTCATGAGCAGCAGTGCGATTTTGCGGGTTTTTGATTTCATGCGATCAGCCTCCCTTGTGATAATATATTATTATGAGAAGGCGGGTTTGTCAATGACAATTGTAAAATAAAAAAGCGAAGCGCCAATTAGCCGCGAATGCGGCGCGGGGTGCAGGGGGCTGGCTCCTTGCCGGGGGTGTGGGGGCAGCGCCACCACTGGGGAGTGGGGCAAAGCCCCACGAGTGAGGCGCAGCCGAACGAGCAGGACGCGCTTGTTTTTTCCGTGTGGTTGGGCGAATCCAATCAAGGTGAATTTCCTCATATCCGCATTCGCCCAACCTTTTCCGATATCTTGGCGCGTCTTGCCCGCTCAGCCTGCGGCTTCGCTTATGGGGCGTTGCCCCATGCCCTAGCAGGGCGCTGCCCTGCACCTGCCAGGAGGACCAGTCCTCCTGGACTCCCGCGCTTCGCTTAATTATTTTTCAAAATTGATTTCTGTTATATTGAAATTTGAGCAGTGGTTTGGTATAATATATACCTTGACATATATATACGATTTTAACAGGGAGGACAAGCCGAGATGAAGAGACAAAAGCCACAGATCGACATCAATATCAACAGCTCGGAATCGGCACTCGACGTGATGATTCGGGCGGATATGGAAGAGTGCGACGTCAACGGATTCCATTTTTTCGATGAGACGGTGGAGAACCTGAACGTATCGGATATGGAAATATCCGGCTGCGTGTTTGTCAACTGCAAATTCCGCAACTGCAATTTTGACGGCGTGAGCTTTACGAATTGTCTGTTTAAAAACTGTGACTTGTCCTTCATCAAGATGGGGCAGGGCTCGCTGATTCGCACCGAGATCATCGAGAGCCGGCTGTCGGGTGTGAGCATTCCCTTCGGCATCCTCAACAATGTGCTGATTCGCTCCACGCCCTGCCGCTTTATGAATTTTTCCGAGTCGCGCATGAGCAATGTGGAATTTGTGGGCTGCGATATGACGTCGTGCGCCATGAGCAAGTGCCGCGTCAAGCAAACCGTATTTACCCAATGCGATCTGACGGGTACCGATTTTACCCGCACGTCGCTCAAGGATATCGACCTGCGGGGCAATCGGCTGGGCGGTATCATCTTTATGGGCGGCGAGCTGGACGGCGCCATTGTGGACACGGCACAGGCCGTGGGGCTCGTGAAGCTCATGGGCATTCGTGTGGAAGATCACTAATGAATCTGTGGGTGATGCAGCATGAAGAAACCTATTTTGATGGCGGCAGCGCTGACAATGGCCATTTGCCTGCTGCCGGTGTGGCACACCGTAAATCTGGTCAAAGACCGGCAAAACACGGTATCTCCATCGGATCAAATTTCCCAAAATATCGCGGCGGGAAAAGATATGCTGTCGGATTACGGGGCGGTTTCGGTGGAAATGGCGCAGGACAGCGTGGACGCCGCCCGAATTGCCTATGAGGATACGGTGGCGGCGGAGAATCTGAAACAGACCATCGAGAGTGAGATTGCTTTCATTCAGAAGGGCGAACTGACCTATCGCGAGGTGTTCCGCGAAGTGTATATCTGCGGCGATTCGCTCATGTGCGGGCTGGACGTGGTGGGTCTTATCAACGGCCGCCATCTGATTGCCCAAGTGAGCGCGGGTCTGACGCATCTGGAAGAGAATCTCGACCGGGTCATTCGCGCCAAGCCCCGCGTGCTGATTCTGCATTACGGCATCAATGCCGTCGCCAACAATGACGCTGCCGTGGAGCGCTTTGTCACGCGCTACGGGAAAGACATCGACAAAATCCGAGAAGGTTCGCCCAACACGCGCATCATTGTCAGCCTGCTGTTTCCGGTGGACGAAACCGTGGCGACTGACGGCCGTTTCAAGGGAGTTGCCCGGTTTAATGAGGCGCTGGTCGCGATGTGTGAGGAAAAAGGCATCGAATATCTCGACACCACACCGGTGCTGAAGGAGCACGCGGAGTATTATACGGCTGACGGTATCCATCAGCACAAGAATTTTTACAGCAAATATTGGTTCCCCTACATCATGAGAGAAATGGAGATCTATTGATGAAAGCGCTCAGACTGAAAGAAATCGTCTGCGTTCTGCTGACGGTCGTCTTCATTTTCTTTGTCACGCGCAGCGAGCCGCCGAGCGAGACAAGCGTGGCAGACATGGCAGCGGCGCTGCTGACCGTGACCGACGTGTCGGCGCTGCACGAGTGCAAAAATGCCGAATTTAAACGGGAATTTCAGATCAATCCCAACGATTATGACGGTGTGGTCTATTATACGTCGGATTCCATCATGGAAGTGCGGGAGCTGCTGGTTATCAGGCTGGCCGATGAAGCGCAGGGAGAAGCCTTAACTGAGCGGATACGCGGTCGGGTGGAGGATAAAATTACCCTTTTCAACGGCTATGCGCCGGAGCAGGAAGCGCTGCTCGACGGCTACGTACTGGAAGAAACGCGGGGATTTGTCCTCTTTGCGGTTTGCGACGAGCCGGAGGCTGTGCGCCGCACGTTTAAAGATCATCTGTAAGGAGTGGTAGCCCATGGTTTTCAGCAGTGCCGTATTCTTATTTGTGTTTCTGCCGGCCGTGCTGCTGCTCTATTTCGTGCCGGTCTGCTTCTGGAATGACAAGCTGGAAACCGGACGGAAAAATCTGGTGCTTTGCGTCGCCAGTCTGCTGTTTTACGCGTGGGGCGAACCGGTATATGTCATGCTGATGCTGCTGAGTATCGCTTTCAATTTCAATATCGGTCTGGACATCGGCAGACACGCCGACAGTCCCCGCAAGAAAAAAGCCATTCTGGCGGCAGCGGTTGTGTTTGACCTGCTGATTCTGGGCTTTTTTAAATACAGTAATTTCGTGATTGTCAACCTGAACCATTGGTTTGCGCTGGAAATTTCACCGCTGCGGCTGTCGCTGCCGGTGGGTATTTCCTTTTACACCTTCCAGATTCTGTCCTATATTGTGGACGTTTACCGCGGCGAGGTGCAACCGCAGAAGAATGTGATCTCTTTTGCGATGTATGTCACGATGTTCCCCCAGCTCATCGCCGGTCCGATTGTGCAGTATGCCGATATCGAGCGCCAATTGCGTTCCCGCAGGGTCACGCCTTCGGGTTTTTTTGACGGGGTGACGGTGTTTATCCGCGGTCTGGGAAAGAAGGTGCTGTTTGCCAACACGATTGGGCAGTTTTACACCGAGATTGTCGCCGACGGCGTCGCGCAGGCGGGCGCTGCTACCGCGTGGCTGGGGATTCTCTGCTACACGATGCAGATTTATTTTGACTTCGGCGGATATTCGGATATGGCCATCGGTCTGGGACGTATGTTCGGATTTGCATTTCTGCCCAATTTCAACTTTCCGTATACCGCCGTCAGTATTAAGGATTTCTGGAGCCGCTGGCATATTTCACTGAGCGGTTGGTTCCGGGATTATGTGTATATTCCGCTGGGGGGCAACCGGAAGGGCGTTCCCCGCACGATACTGAATCTGGCGATTGTGTGGTGCCTGACGGGACTCTGGCACGGCGCGGCGTGGAATTTCGTGGCATGGGGTGCCTTCTACGGTATCCTGTTGATTGCCGAAAAATACCTGCTGGCGGGTGTGCTGGTAAAAATTCCCAAGGCAGTGCGCCATGTGGTCACGATGGTGATCGTGATGGTGGGGTGGGTCTTCTTTTCGTGCGAGAGTTTGTCCGACGCGATTGTCTTTCTGCGTTCGATGTGCTGTCTCAACGGCAATCCGCTGTGGAACGGACGCAGTTTGTACTATCTGGCGGGGTGTGCCTTTCCGCTGGCGCTGATGAGCCTGAGCGCATTCGGGGTGTACGACAGAATCCCCAAGCTTCGCAACGATTATCTGCGCACGGCGTGGAACGCGCTGCTGTACGGAGGCATTTTCGCGCTTTGTGTGGTATATCTGGTCAGCAGCACCTATAATCCATTCCTGTATTTCAGATTTTAAGGGCAAATCATTAAGCGAAGCGCGGGAGTCCAGGGGGTGCGGGCACCTCCTGGCAGGTCTCGCTTTCGCGAGCGAAAGCTGGGGCAATCGCCCTTGCGGGGACCGGGGCAGCGCCCCGGGAGCAGGCGCAGCCTGCGAGCAAGACGCGCCAAGATATCGGATAAGGTCAGGCGAATCCGGCCGAAGAGGTGAAGGGAAAGATGAAAGAAACAGAACAACAGGAACCCAAGCCGCAAAGCAAGCTGTATGAGGCATTCTGCGCCGTGTTTTGTGTGCTGTTTGTGGCGGGTATCGTGGGCATTGCGGCGCTGCAATGCGTCACGCCAGACCGCAAGCAGTCGGACAGCGAAAACCGCCTGCTGCAACAGATGCCGGGGCTGTCGCTGACATCGGTGACGGACGGCAGCTTCATGAAGGAACTGGAAAGCTACCTGACAGACCAGTTCCCGCAGCGCGACCTGCTGGTGCGGTGCAAAACCTATATTGACCTCTTGTGCGGCCGCCAGCAGATCAACGGGGTGTATATCGGCCGGGACGACTATCTCTTTGAGCCGCAAACAGTGCCGAATGAACAGCAGGTGGAAACCATTACCGCCGCCATACACGGATTTTGTCTGAGAAATCCCGATTTGCAGAAAGCGGCGGTCATTGTACCGAACGCCACCTGCCTGCTGCAAGACAAGCTGCCTGACGGGGTGACGCAGTACGATCAACGCGCCTTTCTCGCACAGCTGCGGGAAAAGGTGGGTGGGGCGGACCTTCAGCACTATCACTGGATCAACTGCGCCGCCGTTCTGGATGGGGCGGACGATGGGCAGTTGTATTACCGTACCGACCACCACTGGACGACGCGTGCTGCCAGCCGGGTTTTTATGGAGACAGCGCGGGCGTGGGAGCTTGATACGGCGCCGGTGACATATGATTTCGCGGTGGTTTCGGACAGCTTTCAGGGGACGCTGGCTTCGTCCTCGGGCATCTGCCACATCTATGATGAAATTGAAATATGCGTGCCGCATGATTCACAGGGGCAGTATGTGATTGAGTACGAGTCGGAAAACGTCAAGACCGCGACCTTCTTCGACAAGAGTAAGCTCAACACGAAAAATCAATATGAGGTGTTTCTGGGCGGGAATTTTGCCAAGCTGGTGATTGCCACCACCGCGCAGAACGACAAGACGCTGCTCATCTGCAAGGATTCCTATGCCAACTGCATGATACCCATGTTTGCGCCGTATTTTTCACAGATCGTGGTCATCGACCCGCGGTATTTCAACGATTCGATTGACGGCTGTATGCAGGACTATCATGTGACCCATGTGCTGTTTCTCTACAATCTCAACACCTTTCTGGAGGATAAATCGCTGGCGGACGTGCTGGAGGATTAACCGCCGGTGAGACGCATGAGACGCATGAGACGAGGCTTCTATATACCTTTATATATCACCGTACTGTTATTTTACTTGTATTGATAAAAGGTATAGAAAATGTCCGTCTCACACGTCTCACTATCGGCTTTTTTCTTGAAAAACACCGTATTTCAGGGCTTTTTTGCCCCTTTGGGGTGAGACGGGGAAGGGGTGTTTTCTGCGTCACACTGCGTCTCACTGCGTCTCACCGGACTGGCCTGAAAAGCGAAATTAAGCGAGCGCATGCGAGCGCGGGAGTCCAGGGGGACTGGTCCTCCTGGCGGGGACGGGGGCAGAGCCCCAGCAGGGAGTGGGGCGGCGCCCCACGAGGGAGGCTTTAGCCGACCGAGCGCTATGCGCCAAGATATGTAACAGGGTCAGGCGAATCCGAATAAGGTCCCGACCAAAATTGATTTCCCTGGTTTGGGCGAGATTGGTGTTGACGATTGGGCGAAAATGATGTAAGATATGTGTAAATCAAGAGGGTTGAGTTTTCAACTGTTTCATAACACTTTGTGGAAAAAAGGACGTGTGATAAACGATGGTCAGTCAACAGCTTGCCTCATGGCAGGCAAGAAATCATTACCGGAGCGATGACGATGTGGTGTACGGCGTCTATCAGAACTGCGGTTTCTCGGTGAGCGATGATGACGGCGGTCTGCTGTTTGTTTTCATGCTGTCGCCGCGTGACGACGACGCGTTTGACGATCTGGAGGACGCGCTCGCCGACGAGGGCGGTGAGATTGCCGAAGCGCAGGTCGGCGATGTGGAGGGCTATCTGGCGCTGTTCTTTGACCAGAGCAACGGCGCTGTTTCACAGCGCACCATGAACAGCTTGCTGGATTTTGTCGCCGATCAGGCGCGTTCCTGCGGCTTCCGCGTACCCAATATCTGTGTCAAGTGCGGTGCGCGCGCCACCAAGCGTTCCTTTGTGGACGGCATGGTACAGCCGCTCTGCGCCGATTGCAGCGCCCAGAACAGGGAAAGCCGCCGCGCGGCTGCCGAAAAGAATCAGAATCCGCCCCGCAAGGAGCAGCGTTCCCGGTATGATGATGACGACCGTTACGCGCAGCAGTATACCCCTATCACCGCCGACAGCAGCAAGTATGACGATTCCTATGACGAATACGCCGGCATGGAGGCGGGACACGGCGATTATCGCACGACGCAGTATCCGCCGCGCCGCGACCCGGAGGAACCGCCCAAAAAATCCCGCGAGGAATCCCGGGAACCGTTACCGCGGTTCGATCAGACGCCCATTGCCTTTAACGACGACGGGGAAGAGGATTATCAGGAAATTTTGGGCAGTGCGGGAGAGCATTCCGCCACCGTCAGCGAAAAGCATATCGGCGGCAGCGCGGCCATGGGCGTGCTGGGGACGATCCTTGGCTCGCTGGTCGGTGTGATTCCCTATGCGGTCATCGCGCTGGGACTGCATTTTCCGATGGCAGCACTTTGTTTTCCGGCGGGCATTCTGGCGGTGTGGTGCTATACGGCACTCAAGGGCCGCAAATCCATGGGCTTTGGCATGGGCGTGAGCATCGCTTGCAGCGCTGTCATATCCTTTTTTGCCATGTTCCTGTGTATGGTTGTGTACTATATGAATGAAAACAGGAATTTCAGCCAGGCCATGAATTATCTTTTTAGTGAAAACGGCAGTTTCTTTGCGTTCAACACGATATTTGCCGTGCTGGGAGCTGCTTTTGGCGCACTCTTTATGATTGTGGCGATGTCCAAGTATATAGAAAGCGACGATTGAGCATATTATCAACGGGGGTTTTATGGAGTTGTACGAAACAAAACAGGTGCAGACCACCGCGCTGCTTGCGGGGGTTGACTTGGGGGAGAGCGATACCGAAGAATCCATGGCGGAGCTGCGGGAGCTGGCGCGCACCGCCGGCGCGGAGGTCGCGGGGATTATGCTGCAAAAGCGTCCCTCGCCTGATCCGGCTACGTGTGTGGGTTCAGGCTTTCTGGAGGAAATGACGGCGTTCTGCCAAAACAATGAGGTCAATCTGATTATCTTTGACCGCGAGCTTTCGCCGATTCAGATGCGCAACATCGAGGACGCGACGGATATCCGCACCATCGACCGCACCATGCTGATTCTGGATATCTTCGCGGGGCGGGCACGTTCGAGTGAAGGCAAGCTGCAAGTCGAGCTGGCGCAGCTTAGATATATGCTGCCCCGCCTGACCGGCAAGGGCATTGCCATGAGCCGTCTGGGCGGCGGCATTGGCACGCGCGGTCCGGGCGAAACCAAGTTGGAGACCGATCGGCGGCACATTCGCGGACGGATTGACGGCCTGAAGGAAAAGCTGGCAGAAGTGGCCAGTCAGCGCGGCCGGCAGCGGGAGCGCCGCAAGCGGGACGGTGTGGTCACGGTGGCCATCGTAGGCTATACCAATGCGGGCAAGTCCACGCTGCTCAATGCGCTGACCGATGCGGGCGTGCTTTCGGAAGATATGCTGTTTGCCACACTCGACCCGACCGCACGCGCCCTGACGCTTCCTTCGGGCAGCAGCGTCATGCTGGTGGATACGGTCGGCTTTATCCGCCGCCTGCCCCATCATCTGATCGAGGCGTTTAAATCCACGCTGGAAGAAGCCGTGCAGGCGGATATCATTCTGAATGTGTGCGACGGTTCGTCGCCTGTGTTCCGCGACCATCTGCGGATTACAGGCGAACTGCTGGCGGAGCTGGGCGCGGAGAACAAGCCGATTATCACGGTCATCAATAAAATTGACGCAGCCAACGCCGATGATATTCTCGGGGTGGACGGCGTGAGAATCAGCGCGAAACAGGGGCAGGGCTTTGACCGGCTGCTGGCCGCCATCGAGGAGGCGCTTCCCGTCAAAAAGCTCCGTGTGGAGCTGCTCTTCCCGTTCAGCGATATCGGGCAGTCCGCCATGGTCAGAGACAACGGCACGATCTTTGCGGAGGAATATACCGCGGACGGGCTGCTGATGGATTGCCTGATTGACACTATCACAGCGGAACGGTTAAAGCAATATTTGAAACAGTAATATTTTTAATATGTATAACAAATAGGAATATTTCAAACGAAAGAATACCAGTCGAATAAACGCAGCCTGCTGATTTGCAAATCATGACAGGCTGCGTTTTTGCAATTCCGTGAGCGATGGGGAAACAATAATAGTGGTCTGTATCTGTGCATCAGTCATACAGACCATAAAAATGCAATCGGAAGGGAATGATACCATGATTCAGAGACAAAAGCTGGTGCTTTCGGTGATTTGCGCGTCGGCGCTGTCGGCGGCATTTCTGATCGGCTCCTTCTACCGCACCTTTGCCTCGGATTTGCGCACGGTGGGCAAAAGGAATACGTCGCACACGACCGCCGCAACCACTGCAACCACCACGACCACCACCCAATCCGCGGCCAAAGCCAATGAAGCCAAGGTAGATATTGCGTCGCTCAGTCCCAAGAAAATCGGTTGGGGACAGGGCACCAATTTTGACAGCCTCAACCGGCCGCAGGACGCAGTCAATGCGCAGGAAAAATACGGCGATCTGGGCGGGTGCTTCGTGGACCTGTCGGAGGAAAAGAAAATCTATCTGACCTTTGACGAGGGATATGAGAACGGATTCAGCAACGATATTCTCGATACGCTGCAAAAGAAGCAGGTGAAAGCCACCTTCTTCATCACAGGCGATTATGCCAAGCGGGAGGGCGAGCTGGTGCAGCGTATGATTGATGAGGGTCACACCGTGGGCAACCACACCTGGCGGCACTATTCCATGCCGGAGAAATCGCTGGAGGTCTGCCGGGAGGAACTGCGGCAGCTGGAGGACTATGTGCAGGAAAACTATCATTATCAAATGACCGTGATGCGTCCGCCGATGGGCGAATTTTCGGAGCAGACGCTGGCGCTTGCTTGGGAAATGGGCTATCGCACCTATTTCTGGAGCTTTGCCTATAAGGATTGGGACCCCAACGCGCAGGGAGATGCGGCGGCTTCGCTGCAAAAGCTGAATGACCGGCTGCACCCCGGCGCCATTTACCTGCTGCACGCGGTGTCCGCCACAAATGCCAGGATTCTGGGCGACTTTATTGATTATGCCCAAGGGCAAGGATATCAGTTCGTTTGCCCGTAACGCAGCAAAAGCGCCCGGGCCGCTGCATACGGCAGTCGGTCCGGGCGCAGATTGCTGAGGGGGAAAAGACTCAGGCGCGGCTAAAGTCGCTTTCGCTCACGATGGAAACGCTGTTACGGGTTCTGTTGTTGTAATCCGCTTCCAGCTGTTTGAGTATTTTGTGCGCTTCAAAGCGGTCCCACGTCCAGTCGGCGGGAGACATATTATCGACGCAGATATAATTGTAATTGCAAATGGAAATAGCGGCATCCTCCACCATGGTCTTCGTCTCGGCGTCGGGCTTGCGTTCCGCCAGCCGGTTGAGTTCAGGGAGGGCGGCGGCGGAAAGGTTGTACTTGATATAGTCGATGTCAAGCTCTTGGGTGGTGTCATTGAGGTAACGGTCGATGTTATATCGGGCGATAAAGCCGTCCACATTAAAGACCGCGTACAGTGCCGCCAAAATAATCACGGTGCTGCCGATGACGGCAGAAACCTTGAGGTTTTCAAAGAGAATCTTGAGGGTCATGACGAGAATGCAGACAGCCATGAACGCGATTACCACAGCGGCATTGAAGCGGGAAATCGTCATGCCGTATTCTCTGACATAGATGACCAGCCGATAGGCGGCCGAAACAATCATTACGCCGCCACAGGCCGAAATGAGCAGCAGCGCGGCTTTGGTGTAAACGGGGAGCCGGTCCTTGTCGTTGTGGCGGGTCAGCATACACACTGCCGCGATGACTGCGGTGGTGGCGGCGGTCACGAACACCAGCTCAAAGAATCCTCTACGGCAGTATTCCGCGTAGGTGAAGCCTAAGGGGAGCTTGCCGCCGCTGGCGAAAAGGTAGCGGAACTGCACGACGACAAAGGTGATATAGACAATGCTCGCGGCAAACAGTACCGTAGTGGTGATAATCGCGTCCAGCGGACGGGTAGCGCTCTTTTCGGTGTACTCACTGTGATACCCGGCACGCAGCGTGACCACCAGCGGCATGACGTACAGCATCGCGATGAAGGTCAGGATCACATGTGCCAGTACGGTGGCAAAATTAATGTGCAGTACGCGGATAACGGTTTCAATCCACATGGAGAACATTTCGTCGGCCTTGGATAACAGCAGAATCAGCACAAGCACCACGGGAATGGAAATCGCCAGTCCCAACAGAATCTTGGAGGCGTTTTTCCCCTTGCCGCTGGCGGCCTTCTGTTTGCCGACGCCCAGAACCGCTTTGACCGTGTCGGCCAGATTGAGGAAGGGATAGGCGAGATAAGCGGAGCAGGTATCGCTCAGCAGTTCCTTGGAAAAGGGTCTGCCCTCGGTGCAGCCGGCAATCAGCGTGGTCTGTACCGCCGCAATGACAAGAGAAAGCAGCAATCCCGCCGTCTTGTTTCTGGGGCCGGAATACAGCGCAAAGGAGGCAAATACAGCGGCCTGCGGAATAAACAGCAGCCATGCCGCGAGCGGTATCTTTTTCTCACGCTTGCGCAGATAGAACGGCAGGAACAATGCGTAGAACAAAATGCCCATAACCGTCATACCCGCGCCCACGTGGCCGGTCATCACGGTGCGGCTGCAAATCCAGCCGAAGAAAATGGAGAAAATCAGAAACAGCGGCACATTCATGCTGCTGAGCGCCTTTTCGGTCGCCAGCGTATAGCCGGGCTTTTTGGTGTAATAGCTGCCCGACGGAGCGGAACCGGTATAGCCGTATTGCTGGTAATAATTGGGCGGCTGGTAATACTGCTGCTGTACGGGCTGCTGCTGCGGAGGCGTCTGAGACGGTGCCTGGGGCGTCTGCACAGGAGGGGTATTGGCTTGATTGGGAAGGTTGTTCATACTGATCGCTCCTTTTGATAGATTATTTTAGCTGATTGTAAAAGTTGAAAAACGGCGTAAATTCGGGGGGTTGGTCAATGGAAAAAGGCTGTTTTTTCTCCGTTTGGAGCAAGGCAGATCTTGTTATAGGGCTGTTTCCGTATTCGCCTATCCCTGTCACAAGTCTGAGTGCGTCTTGCTCGGTCGGCATTGCCGACCTCGTGGGGCTTTGCCCCACGCCCCACAAGGGCGCTGCCCTTGACCCGGCAGGAGGTGCCTGCACCCCCTGCACTCCCGCGCTCGCATTCGCTCGCTAATTCTTTTTTCACTTATTTTTACAATCGCCTGGTTATTTATCGCCTGGCGTTTTAACGCCTGGTGATTTATCGCCTAGTGATCTGTGCCTGTTCGCGGTATTGCTTGGTGAGCTGCTGATAGGCGGTTTCCTTTTCCGGCTTGACCTGTCGGCCGATGAAGCGTCTGGCGGAACGCCATGCCTTAGCCATATCGGAGGAGAGCAGCCCTTCGACATACGCGATGCGCTCTTCGCCGGTGATGCTGTTGAGAATGGTCATGGTGATGATGCTCTTGACGTCCATGTCGCCGGAATAATACATTTTCTCAAAGAAGGCAAACAGCTCTTCGGCTTTTTTCTTTTGTGTCTTGTCGCTGAGTACCTTGGCAACGGCGGCAGTGACCACTTCATCACAGAATTTGTTTGGCAGGAGCATTTCATAATGCTCCTTGTGCTGGAGCAGCGGTTCACGGCACTCCGGCAGCACGCTCGGAATGCGGTTGACAAAATAGACTGCCGATGTCTCGTCGTTTTCCCTGTCCTTTTTGCTTGCCGTCCGGGAGGAAGAAGGCACCGTTACGGCCTGTACGCCACCGTCAAAGCTCTCGCTGAACTCGTTGGCGACCGAAAGCGCTTCGCGCAGATCGGAAGCATTGTCGCCCGTCAGCTCGAAGAAGTAGGACTGCACCTCTTCAAATCCGTCGTCGCCGCAGTCCGCCGCGCCCTTGAACAGATAAAAGCGATTGACGTCGGGGGCGTAAACGATTTTTGCGCTGGTTTTGCCGTCGGTCAGCACAGCGGTTTCATGGCCGTTTGCATTTTCCGACGAGACAACCTTAAATTTGTCAAGGTTCTCGGTAAATCTGGCGATGGCGGCTTCAAAATACATACTCATGGTAAATTTTCTGCTCCTCTTTTTTTAATCTCAACAAGAGTATACTACACTTATCTGCGTTTGTCAATAATATTTTATCGTTTTTCGACAAGGTAACGAAAATGTAATTACTTTCGTATCCAACTGAGACGGCTGTCCCGGTTCATTATCTGGATTATAGCATAAAGCCGGCAAATAATCAATCAAATGATGATTCACTCATGGAAAGCTCATTTTTTCATAACATAAGGGGCGGTTTTTGAGGGATTAGCATAAAAAACAGGGGGATTTTTGTGCTTTGTTGATATCTTGAAAACCTATCGTAAATATGGTATTATATCCATATATCAAATACATATGGAAAAAAAACGGAGAAATCGGGAGGTATTGAAAGAAAATGAAAATTTCGACCAAGGGAAGATACGCGCTCAGACTTATGCTGGATCTGGCGGAACATCAGAACGACGGCTTCATTGCTCTCAAGGATATTGCGGAGCGGCAAGGCATCTCTAAAAAGTATCTGGAACAGATTATCCCCATGCTGAATACCCCGGAGCTGCTGCGCACCAACCGCGGCTTTCAGGGCGGGTATCAATTGGCGCAGTCGCCCGAAAAATACACCGTGGGCATGATTCTGCGGCTGACAGAGGGGAGCCTGGCACCGGTGGCCTGTCTGGCGCAGGAACCCAATATCTGCGAACGGTCGGACAGCTGTACGACGCTTTATGTGTGGGAAGGGCTTTACAAGGTCATCACGGACTATCTCGATGGCATTACCTTGCAAGACATTCTGGATAAGGAACGCGAGAATTACGCCAATAATTATGTAATATGATTGACAAAAATAACAAATTGGAATATTTGGCGCGTGTAGGAGGTCAATATGAGTAAGTTAACAAAGATGAAAAAGGCGGCGGCCGTTGTCTTGTCGTGTCTGACTGCGGTATTGACGATTACCTCGTGCAGCCGCGACACCGCGATCAGCCGCATCAGACAAAACGGAACGCTGCATGTAGGCTATGTCTCCTGCGCTGCTTCGGAGGACGTTCCCTTTGTGATGGCGGAGAATCAGGGGTTGACGGCGGAGCCTGCCGCGCAGGCCGCCAAAGCGCTGGACGTGAGCGCGGCGTTTACCCGTCTGACTGCGGAGGACGCTTATGCGACGCTGCTGGGCGGCGGCGTGGACTGTCTGTGGAATGTTGCTCCGCCCGAGAAAAGCCTTACCGCGTCGGTGCGCACGATTGAGACGGGGATTTATTACCGGCAGATGGTGATGACCACGGCGGACAGCAAGATCACGCGTCTGGCGGACGTCAAGGGCAAGACCATGGCGGTGGTCAGCGGCTCGGACGCGCAGACCGAGCTTCATAACGCGGCAGTGATGGAAGGCAGCCTGAAGGCAGTCAAAATCTGCGGGAGCATGCAGGAGGTTCTGACGGCACTCGCGGCGGGTGAGGCAAGCTGCGCGGCAGTGGACGAGCCGCAGGCGCTGTACGGCATTGAACAGTATCAGGCTGCGCAGGGCGAACAGGCATTCCGGTTTATCGAAACCCCCATCGCGGAAAGTCAGCTGGTCATCGCGGCGCGCGCGGAAGACGGCGAGCTGTGCAGCCGCATTGCGGAGCGGTACGTCAGAATGGCTCAGAACGGTGAAATCAGGGCACTGTGCCGGCAATATACAGGCAGCGAGCTGAATACATCCCTGTTGCAGGGGCATTCGGATTCCGTGTAATGATTGATCGCATTGCCGTCTATGCCCGTTTGATTGGCAATGTCTGTTTTTGGGAGAATCCATCAAATTTATGAGGCAAAGATTGTGAACCTTTTCTTGCAATTTTTGTTGCAATTTTGAATGGAATAAGATAGAATTAGTAGGAAATGATGGGAGACCGTTGAGGCGCCGCCGTGGCCGTCAATTGTTTCAGATCGGAATGTCAGGGTGATCGGCTATGGAAAGGCTTGATAAGATTCTGGCGTCTCAGGGCGTCGGCACGCGGAGCGAGGTGCGCAAGCTCATCTGGTCCGGGCGCGTGGCTGTGGACGGTGAAATCTGCCGCGCTATCGACAGCAAGTGGGAGCCGACCGCGCATGACATTACCGTCAGCGGCACGCCGATTTGCTACCGCAGACATCTCTACATCATGATGAACAAACCCGACGGAGTAGTGTCCGCCTCTAATGATTCCCATGTGGAGACAGTGATTGACATTCTGCCGCCGGATCTCCGCCGCAAAGGGCTTTTTCCCGTGGGGCGTCTGGATAAGGACACCACGGGGCTGCTCCTCATCACTGATGACGGAGCGTTTGCCCATTCGGTCACTTCTCCCGGCAAAAAGGTTTTCAAGACCTACCGCGTATCGCTCGACGGTGCGCTGTCCGAGGAAGACGCTGAAGTGCTCCGACGCGGTGTGATGATCGACGGGAATGAGCAATGTCTGCCTGCACAGGTTGCGGTGTTGGATGAGGAGCGTTATATTTATGAGATCAGAATCTGCGAAGGGAAGTTTCATCAGGTCAAGCGTATGGCGCAGGCTGTGGGGCGCCGTGTGACGGCGCTGGAACGTACCGCCGTGGGCGCGCTCACGCTGGATTCCTCTCTGGCCAGAGGCCAGGCAAGGGAACTGACAGAAGCGGAAAAACGCCTGCCGCTGTCCGACGGTGAAGACGTAGCCTTGTCGCGTACATAAAAAACGCGGTATGACGGCATTTGGCCTGTTTGGATATCTTTCTAACTATCACAAACGCTATGGGGGCAAATTTGTCAACAAAAACAATTTGTTCGGGTTATTCGCTAAAATACGCGTTTAAACATTGTTAACTAATACTCTTGAAATAGTAAGAGGATTATGTTAAAATAGCAATAGTAATACTGGTTGTGTTCTGTGTTTTTTAAGAACAAATCATATTATAGTAACAAAATTTGGAGGTAAATTTCAAATGGCAAGCTTATCTTTGAGACATGTTTACAAGAAGTATTCCGGCAATGTCGTTGCCGTTAAGGACTTCAATCTGGAGATTGAAGACAAGGAGTTTATCATTTTCGTCGGTCCTTCCGGCTGTGGTAAATCCACCACGCTCCGTATGATCGCTGGTCTGGAAGATATCAGCGAAGGCGAACTCTACATCGGCGATACGCTCGCAAACGATGTTCCCCCGAAAGACAGAGATATCGCCATGGTGTTCCAGAGCTACGCTCTGTACCCCCATATGACCGTTCGCGAGAACATGGCGTTTGGTCTGAAGCTCAGAAAGTATCCCAAGGCGGAAATTGATCGCCGCGTGGAAGAAGCCGCACAGATCCTCGACATCAGCCACCTGCTCGACAGAAAGCCGAAGGCGCTTTCCGGCGGTCAGCGTCAGCGTGTTGCCATGGGCCGTGCTATCGTTCGTGAGCCGAAGGTCTTCCTGCTTGATGAGCCTCTGTCCAACCTCGATGCGAAGCTCCGTGCGCAGATGCGTACTGAGATTTCCAAGCTCCACCTCAGACTGGGCACCACCTTTATCTATGTTACCCATGACCAGACCGAAGCTATGACCCTCGGTGACAAGATCGTCGTTATGAAGGACGGCGTTATCCAGCAGGTCAATACGCCTCAGTTCCTGTATGACAAGCCCTGCAACATGTTCGTTGCCGGCTTCATTGGCTCTCCTCAAATGAACTTCATCGACGTCAAGCTCGAGAAGAGAGGCGACCATGTCTATGCTCTGTTTGGCAACTACGCCATCAAGCTCCCGATCTCCAAGAACAGCAAGGGCCAGCTCGAAGACTACATCGGCAAGGAAGTCGTTCTCGGCGTCCGTCCGGAGCACGTACACGATGAGCCTGAATACATCGAGAGATACGTTGACAGCTGCATCGAAGCTGACGTGGAAGTTACCGAATTGATGGGTAATGAAACCTTCCTGTACCTCAACGCACTTGGTTCCAGCGTCACCGCCCGCGTGGCTCCGACCTCCAAGACCAAGGCCGGCGACCATGTCAAGGTTGCGCTCGTCAACAGCAAGATTCACATCTTCGACAAGGAAACCGAGCTTGCCATTGTCAACTGATGGTGACACAGATAGCGCTGTGATTCAGTTCCATTAGCTTTTTAGCCGCATACAGTTTTGTTTTGAAAAGCTGTATGCGGCTTTTTTCGTGTTTTTTCGTAAAAAACAAAAAAATATTAAATAAAGGACTTGAATTATTCTTTTGTTTTGTGTAAAATGTATATTGTAATATGATATCGGTTGGGACGACTGTCGCACCGGATTTGTCCGATGATTGCTCGGACTGCTATCGAACTCTACAGGAAGTGAGGATTTAATCAATGCCTAACAGATTATATCAAACAGTTGTACATCAGATGAGAGATTCCATCGACAGAACGATCGGTGTGGTGGATTCTACCGGCAGCATCCTTGCGTGCAGTGATCTGGGCCGTGTGGGTGAAACCGCCTCCGATGTGCCTACCGATCAGATCGCCGTAGGCGAGCATTTTATCTTTGGCGGCTATACCTACCGTCCCTTCGGCAGCCAGCCCACTTCCGAAACAGCTGTGTTTGTAGAGGGTGTCGATGATCTGGCGTTGAAGTATGCAGGCGTTCTGGCCAGCTCGCTGGCGATCATCAAGCAGTATTATGATGAAAAGTTTGACAGGAACAACTTTATCAAAAACCTGATTCTGGACAACATTCTTCCCGGCGACATCTACCTTAAGGCGCGTGAGCTGCACTTCAATGCCGACGTCAACCGCGTCTGCCTGCTCGTGCGCACCGTCTCCAAGCCGGACATCACGACCTATGACATTATCCAGAATCTCTTCCCCGACAAGAACAAGGATTTCGTCATCAGCATCAACGAGCGCGAGATTGCCATTATCAAGGAGACGCATCAGGGCATCGAGCTGAAAAACCTCGAGCAGCTCGCCCGTTCCATTGTAGATACCCTGTCCGGCGAATTTTATACCCACTGCATTGTCGGTATCGGCACGCAGGTTTCGGGCATCAAGGATCTGGCCAATTCCTTCAAGGAAGCGCAGATGGCGCTGGAAATCGGCAAGATTTTTGATACCGAGAAGACCATTGTTTCCTATGAGAATCTCGGCATTGCCCGCCTGATCTATCAGCTGCCCGATACCCTCTGCGAGATGTTCCTCAAAGAAGTCTTCAAGAAGGGCTCCATCGAATCGCTCGATCAGGAGACGCTGTTTACCATTCAGAAGTTCTTCGAGAACAACCTCAATGTTTCCGAGACTTCCAGAAAGCTCTTTGTTCACAGAAACACGCTGGTTTACCGTCTGGAAAAGATCAAGAAGCTCACGGGTCTCGACCTGCGTGAGTTCGACCACGCGATTATCTTTAAGGTCGCGCTGATGGTCAAGAAATACCTCACCAACAAGCCCACCAAGTATTGATATTAAGCGGCTTTTGGTGCGCAAATCCACAAAATAGCGGCTGTCAGATTTCGGTCTGGCGGCTGTTTTTTGCAATGCGGTTGGGCGAATGCGACAGAAGAACCCTTCAAAATGGGGTTTCCATTTAAGCAATTTGTTACGTTGACAAAAAATGTGCCGAGTGATAAAATAGACTAAGCGACTTATCGCTATGGCGAAGAACTTAATCTGCTAATCAAAGGTTGTGTCAAGATGAACCGAATCGCAGCAATTGCTTTAACGGTGTTCTGTATTTTGTCCCTTGTGTCATGCGGCAGCGGGGACAAGCCCGCATCTGCGGGATTTTCGTCCGCCTCACTGGTCATTGAGTATGACGGTAACGCATACGGCGTCAATGAAAAGGTGGACGGCCTGAAAAAGGTACTCGGTGAACCGGCCGATACCGTGTCGCAGGCCAGTTGTCACTATCCCGAAAACGGTGACGAATATTGGTTTGATTATTATTTTGGCGACGGTACTTATGCGCCCGAAAACGAGGACTACACTGATGTACTGAGAATCCACACCGTGCCGCTCAAACCCGAAGAGGATTACATCTGTGATATTGAATGTTATACCGACAAGGTCACTACCGAGAAAGGTCTTACGGTGGGCGCCGCATGGGAAGAGGTCACGAAGGCTTACGGCGACGGCTATACCGATGAGGGTGACGGCTACTACACCTATTATGACGGCGAGGCTCTTCCCGATACGCCGCGGCTGATGTTCCATATCGTTGACGATAAGGTGGAATTTTTCGCCGTGTCAGCGGCGATCAATATCTGACCGCGTTGACATAATTTGATAAGCTATTTTGAAGGATGGGGAGGCACACTTGCATGAATCAGGAAGATAACAAGGAACTCACGGAAGAAGTCGAAGAGATTGCGGAAACCGAAGCGGTTGACGCAGCGGAAGCAGTTGACGAAGCCGAAGCGGTTGACGAAGCCGAAGCGGTTGACGAAGCCGAAGCGGTCGATGAGGCCGAAGCGGTTGACGAAGTCGAAGCAGTTGACGAAGCCGAAGCGGTTGACGAAACCGAAGCGGTTGACGAGCCCGAAACGGTTGATGAAGCCGAAATGGTTGACGAGGCCGAAGAATCGGAAGAAGCCGAAATGGTTGACGAGGCCGAAGAATCGGAAGAAGCCGAAACGGTTGACGAAGCCGAAGAATCGGAAGAAGCCGAAACGGTTGACGAAGCCGAAACGGTTGACGAGGTCGAAGCGGTTGACGAGGCCGAAGTACTTACAGAGACCGCCGAAGACGAGCTGCTGGAAGCGGTAGCAGCTTTCTCTGCAATGGTTGACGCGTCGGAGAACGAGCATGACACTGATATTTCAGAAGATGTGCAGGATATAGCCGACGAAGCCGTAGAAGAAGCTGAGACGGAGACGTCAGCGGAAGAGGCAATGCAGGAGAACGATGCCGCTACGGTTTCAGAAGGTGCCGCGTTGTCTGATGCCGCGGAAAATATGTCGGTCAAGCAGGCTTTGAGCATGGCGGGCATTCTGGTGGCTTCCATCGTTGTGGTGTTTGCGTTGATATTTGTGGCGATTTTTCAAAAGCCCAAATCCGGCCGCACCCAAGGTTCGGACGACTATGTGAGCGACAGTGAGTTTGTGACAGACAGTGATACCATCAGCATTGACGATATTACCGATGACGTCATCGGCATGGGCGTGCTGTTTGAAAATGCCGACGTCTATGACGGCGTTGACGGCAAGGTGTCCGGAAAACTGAACGGCGGCGCCACCTTGATGATTTATGAGGCAAAAGGCGATTATTACAAGGTCAGCGATATGGAAAACACCGTGACCGGCTATGTACGCAAGGTCGAAGTGAACACCGGCGGCATTGATATCGGCAATCCCGAGGCGGGTGAGCAGATCGTTGACGACGCGACGGGCGAGATCATTGATGTGGTGCAAAGCAGTACCACGACTGCGGCGGAAGAGACAACCAAGTCCTCTAAGACGGATAGCACCAAGCAATCCGATACCACTAAAAAAACCGAAACCACCAAAAAAGGCGGCAGGACCCAGAAGGAAACCAAGACCACCAAGGCCAATGCCGCTAAGACCACCACAACCACAGCTACAGCCAAGGGGGGCGACGGCAAGACGACTACCACTGCTACCGGCAAGACGACCACGACTACCAAAAAAGCGGTCAATGCTGACAGTCCGGAGAATTTCCCGGTCAATTCCTCCCCGTACTTCATTTATGTGGAGAAGGGGTCGCATACCATCACCATTTATGCCAAGGACAGCAACGGCAAGTACACGACAGCCGTACGCACGTACCTCACCGCGACCGGCCGCACTGCGTCGCTCACGCCGGTAGGTCTCTTCTCGGTGGGCGGCAAGGAAAAATGGCACAGCTGGGGCGGCAGATCCTATTCGCCCTATTGCAGCAAGTACTACGGCGGCCTGTTTTTCCACGGACCGCTTTATCAGAAGAAGAATTTCGGCACGCTGATTGAAAACAGTGTGAGCGGCATCGGGACCAACGCGTCCTCTGGCTGTATGAGAACCAGCGCACAGGCGGCCTATTTCATTTATGCCTTCTGCCCCTCGGGTACGTATGTCAAGATTGTCAACGGCTCGCCGCTCGGCAAAGGCGCGGGACGGCCTTCGATTAAATCGCAGTATGTGGATCCGGCTACCAACAAGGTTCCCGTTGCGGGTATCAGTCTGAAAACCGACAGCAAAACCGTCAAGGTGGGCGAGAGCTTCACCGTCAATGTGAGTTTTGATCCCGACAATGCCAGTGAGAAGGCTTGCTATTGGGTTTCCGGCAATACCAAAGTGGCCACCGTCAAGAGCAATAACGCCTCCTGCACGGTTACCGCAAAAGGTCCCGGTAAGGCTGTCATTACCGCTACTTCTGTTGACGGTTCCTATAAAGCGACCCTCACTGTGACCGTTGTGGAACCCACGACGACCACTACTACCGAAAAGACCACAACGACTACCGAGGCGTCCAAAACCGAAACGACGAAATCCACTGAGCCTACGGAAAGCACCCAGGTGACAGATACCACAAAATCCACCGAAACCACCAAGGCCACGGAGTCCAAGCCTTCCGAAACCACCAAGGCAACCAAGGCCACGGAATCCAAGACTTCTGATACCACCACGACCAGCAAGGCGACGGAATCCAAGACTACCACAACCAGCAAGGCGACGGAATCCAAGACTACCACGACCAGCAAAGCCACGGAATCCAAGACTACCACGACCAGCAAGGCGACGGAATCCAAGACTACCACGACCAGCAAGGCGACGGAGTCCAAGACTACCACGACCAGCAAGGCGACGGAGTCCAAAAAGACGACCACTGCCACCAAGGACGCTTCTTCCGTCGGCGAATGATCGTTTGTATTTTTCCATAACCAAGGTATAAAAGTATAAAGCACACGTTTGAAGAAACAGAAAATCCCTTCAAATGTGTGCTTTTTGCCATAATGAAATCTAAAGAAAATCTAAAGAATGGTTTTTCCCGCTTGCAATCGTTGGTTTGTGATGTTATGATGAGATTACAAGATTTGGAATGAGGAGTGGAGCAAATGATACAGGTAGACAATTTACAGAAATATTTCAAAAAGACGGTCAAGCAGCCCGGTTTCATGGGCAGTGTGAAGTCTCTCTTTCACAGTGAGAAAGAGATTGTCAAAGCGGTGGACGACATCACGTTTCATGTCGATAAAGGCGAAATTCTGGGTTTTATCGGGCCGAACGGCGCGGGAAAATCGACGGTCATCAAGATGCTGACCGGCATACTGACTCCCACCGGCGGCAGCTGTATCATTAACGGGCAGAATCCCCAGAAGAACCGCAAGAAGTATGTCAAGGAAATCGGTGTGGTGTTTGGCCAGCGCACGCAGCTCTGGTGGGACCTGCCGCTCACCGAGACTTATGCGGTGCTGAAAGAAATCTATGAGGTGGACGACGCGCAATTTAAAAAGCAGATGGCGTTTCTCAACGAAGTGCTGGAGCTGGAGCCGTTCATCAAGTCCCCTGTGCGCACGCTTTCACTGGGACAGCGCATGAGGGCAGATCTGGCCGCCTCGCTGCTGCACAATCCCAAGGTGCTGTTTCTTGACGAGCCGACGATAGGTCTGGACGTGGTGGTTAAGGATAATATCCGCAAGGCCATTGCCAAGATCAACCGCGAAGAGGGCACCACCGTGATTCTCACCACGCATGACCTGGAGGATATCTCCTCACTCTGCAAGCGGATTGTCATGATTGACCACGGCAAAAAGGTGTATGACGGCAGTCTCTATAGCCTCAAACAAAAGTACGGCCAGATGCGTGAGCTGAATTTTGAGGCAGCAGACGCAAGCGCCATTGCCGCGCTGGATTATGAAACTGCCTTTGCGGCAAGCAATCTCAGCGAGGGAGACCTCACCTTCAAAAACGAAGGGACGATGGTCAATGTCGGCTTCAATACCGACAAGATTTCCGTCGAGCAGATGCTCAATTACACATTGGGAACGCTGCACGTCAAGGACATCAACGTCAAGGACGCGGATATCGAAGAAATCATTCGCCGCCTGTATAAAGGCGGCGCGGAAGATGCCGCGCTGTAATACACAAATAGTTACTCCGGCCGTTTGGCGCCGCAATGCTCACAGAACGGCGTGGAGCACCACTTGCCGCAGGAGCAGCACCAGAGCTTCGGGGGATTTGCCGGAGGAGGAGTTGGCGCGACATATCCGGTGAGAATGACGCGGGGACTGGCCGTGTTTTTGGCGGCAGTTTCCATCGCGGCGGCCTGTGCGCCGACCAACGTGGCGGCGGCCATCGTCGGGTCGCGCAGCATTTTGTCCCGCTGCACGTCGTTGTAAAGCTGTTTGTCCCGCTCACTGACGCGAATACTCATGATTGCCACCGAATTGACGGCAAAACCGCGCAGCGATATCCATTTTTCGGTCATAACGTCCTGAATCGCCTGGCAGAGTTCCTCGGTCTTGGCGGGAAGCTGCGACGGCGAGACACCGTCCGCGCAGAGCTTGGCAGTGCCCTGCATGGCGGCTTGGGCAAACTCCGCCTGCAACTGCGGTCTGACGGCGGACAGCGATAAGGTGTTGTTGGCGCCGCGGCAAACCCGCTCATAAAACGCCGTGGGATTGGCGATGCGCATGGAAAACACACCGGAGAGCGACGCCTGCCCGTCCATGGAAAGCCCGGTTTCCTGCTCGGATAAATGGATAGGGCAGGTTACATCAAAAGGAATATTCATGAGTTCCTTCATGTTGAGATACAGCACGATCTGGCGCACCGCGACGTCTCCGCCGAATCCGATGCGCTCGATGACGCTTTCGCCGAATCCCTTTAACCCCCGCCCCGAAAAAATGCTGGGGCTGCGGTTGCTGTGAAACACGTTTTCCCCGGGGCGGTCGAAACAGGCCACCACCTTGCCGGATTCCACGACGAAGGCGCACTGTCCCTCATTGACTACGATGAGGGAGCCGTCGCTGATGAGACCGTCGGCGCCGTGGGTATTGGAGCTTCGCTCGGGATTGACGCGCTGATAACCCCGCTGAATCAATGTGCCTTGGGGAATACTGTCGCAATAGTACATTTCGAGCCATTGGTCGCCGAGAACGCCGCCGACGGCTCCGACTGTCGCCTTGATGATGCCCATGTCGTCACCTGCTTTTGAAAAATGATTGGATAAACCCATTATAACAAAAGACGGCACCTCCGTCAAGCCGTATGAAGCGAAGCGCGGGAGTCCAGGGGGTCTGGACCTCCTGGTAGGGGCCTGGGGGCGACGCCACCAGCGGGTGTCTGAGGGCTGGCCCTCAGAAGGTCGGTGGAGCCGACCGCAGCAAGACGAGCAAAGATCAATAACAGGGTCAGGCGAACACCGATACAGTAGGAAAACGGAGGAATCTATTATGAGACTCAACGGAACCGTCTTTTCAGAAACCTTGGAAATGGATACAGGCATTTCCATTGTGACCCCCAACCGACTGCGGGAGGACGCACCTTATCGTGTGGTCTATCTGCTGCACGGATTGTGTGGCAGCAGCAGCAGTTGGTTGGATTATTCCCTGCTGCCGCTCTATGCGATGGGCGGGAATACCATCTACATCATGCCCGACGTGGCGCGGAGCTTCTACACGGATATGAAATACGGCTTCCGCTACTTCACCTACATTACGGAGGAACTGCCGCACATCTGCCGGAATATCTTCCATATTTCGGCAGACCGCGAAAATACCGCTGTCATGGGCTGCTCGATGGGCGGCTACGGCGCGTTGAAATGCGCCTTGACCCACCCCGAGCAATACGGTATGTGCGGCGCGTTTTCATCGGGCTGTCTTTTCATCAGGGATAACATGACGCTGTTAAAAGAGCAGGGATTCGAGGCAGCGGTGCAGTTATTCGGTCGGCAGCTTGCCAATGACCTTGTGTCGGTGTTCGGGGAAGATTTGGAATGGAAGCCGGAGTATGAGATTTCCGCGTTGGCGGCGCAAGCCAAGGCGGGCGGCGTACTGCCCAGGCTCTACCTGACCTGCGGCACGGAGGATCACTTCTATGACGATCACCGGCGATTCCGCGAGGTGCTGGACGGTATGGCGATTCCCTATACCTATGAGGAATGGCAGGCGCGGCATGATTTGGCGTATTTCAACGACGCGCTGAAGAAGGCCATTGATTATTTTGCACTGTAGAGCGTTGACAATGGCTCTTTTGTACCCAAAAACAGTTGGGGGCAACAATTCTACCAGCCGAAAGGAGTCTGATTCAAAAAAATGCGTAAATTTTTCAAAACCTACCTGCCCTTCACACAGGCAGGCATTCACGGCGCGACGGCCTATCGTGCCAACTTTATCGCGTGGTTCATCGGCGATGTCATGTATTGCTTCGTCATGTATTACGTCTGGCGGGCAGTGTTTGCCTCGTCGGGACAAAGCACCTTCCACGGGTTCAACATGACGGATATGGTGGTATTTCTGTTTGTGACCAATCTGACCGGCTATCTCACCGACAGCGACGGTTCCTTTTCGGTGGGCGAGGAGATACGCGACGGCAATATTGCTATGCGGCTCATCAAGCCGGTGGATTTCGATATGACCTTCCTTTTCAGCGAGATGGGGCAGAAGTCGCTCACCTTCACCATGATTTTTGTGCCCATGCTGGTAGGCGTGGAAATCTATAAATATATCGCCTACGGTCACGTGATGTTCAGCATTGGCACCTTCGCGCTGTATATGCTGAGCGTGGTCATGAGCTATCTGTTTTCGTTCTACATGAATGTCTGTTTCGGCTTTATGGCTTTTTTCCTCAAAAATCTCTGGGGCTTCAATATCCTGAAATCCAGCATTCTGCGTTTCCTGTCCGGCTCCGTGATTCCCTTTGCGTTCATGCCGGACGCGCTACGCTCGGTCATGGAGTGGCTGCCCTTTGCGTCTCTGAGCTACACGCCGGTGATGATCTACATGGGCAAGTATTCCGGCGCGGAAATCGCCATGCGTCTGGGTCTGCAATTCCTGTGGGTGGTAGCCTTTTACCTGATATCGAAGATGATTTTCTCGGTAGCCATCAGGCACGTTACCGTACAAGGAGGATAAAGCGCTCGCTTTGCTCGCTAAGTGAATCATGAATAGTGAATAATGAATAGTTATCGGAAGCGCTTCGCGCTCGGAATGTATTTTTACGTTAGGGGGCGTTTTATTTGAATTTATTTCACGAAATACGGCGTGCGTTTCGTCTGTTCCGCATATTTGCGGCACAGCATTTGAAAAAACTGATGGAGTATAAAATTGACTTTATCACCGGCGCCTGCTCATTTTTGATTGACCAAGTGGTCAACATTGCCTTCCTCGCCATTATCTTTGGCGGTGTGGAGAGCCTCAAAGGGTGGAGCTACTATGAAATTCTCTTTATTTACGGCTTTTCGCTTCTGCCCAAGGGGCTTGACCACCTGTTCTGTGACAATTTGTGGAATGTTGGCTATTTTGTCGTCCGCAAGGGCGATTTTGACAAATATCTCACCCGCCCTATCAGTCCGCTGCTGACTGTGACGGTGGAGATATTCCAGGTGGATTCGCTGGGGGAATTGGTGGTAGGCATTGCGCTGATTGTTCTGTCACTCCGGCATTTGCAGATGCCGTTTGTGTGGTACGACATACCGCTGGCACTGGTGGCAGTACTGTTCGGTATGCTCATCTATACCTCCATCAAAATTATCCTTGCGTCCATCGCGTTCTGGACGAAGCAGAGCGGACATCTCATCAATATGGTGTACGGTATGAACGATTTTTCCAAATACCCGGTCGAAATTTACAGCCGCCCCGTGCGCGACGGCATCACCTATATCATTCCCTTTGCCTTCACTGCCTTCTATCCCGCCAGCTATTTGCTGCGCCACACGGCGCCGGTGTTCAGCATTGGCGGCACGGTCGTGGCAGGCTGCATACTGTTTGCCATTGGCCTGCTGGTCTGGCACAAGGGCCTTGCCGCTTATGAAAGCGCGGGGTCTTGATGCGGCAGGTGTTAGGAGTGTGGCGGAATTTCGGTTCTGATTATGATGATTCATAATGACAAAAAAAAGACTAACCGCCAGCTTTTCCGAAGTCGCGGTTAGTCTTTTGCTTTGACTAATTTTTGCTCGGAGGCAGCCGTCTACGCAATATTCCCGGCTTTCGTCCCCACGAAAGCCTATTGCGGACTGTGCTGTCTCTGTTTTTATTATACCCTGTCAGCAGCAGATTGTCAATCCATTTTGCGATACTTGCTCATAAAAAATTTACTTGACGTGACGGTATCGGTGGGGGTAGAATAGAGAAAAGAAATCCACATGAGGGCGAGGTTTTGTGAAATATGAAGCGTTCCAAGGTCATCAAACGACTGTCCCAGTGTATCGGGCCGCGCAAAATCTGCCGGGTCGATATGGCATACAGTCCCAATTACCTCTATTACTTCCCGCTCAAGGTCAATGAAAAATTCTTTCTCGGCGCGGTGGAGGACGATTTTCAGCTGGACGGCTACACGATTCGCCGTGTCAAGCAGGTGCGGAAGGCACAGATTCGGGACGACAAGTGCTGGGAAATTGACGTGGCCGAAGGGATTGTCAAAGAGATTGTCGAGCCGCAGGTCAGCATCGGCAATTGGCGGCAGATTTTCCGTTCGCTCCAGGCCATGAACCGCTATATCATCATCGAGCACGAGAGCCTTGACGATGACGCCTGTGATTTTTATATCGGACGCGTTGTAAGCGTCAGGAAACACAGCGTCGTGTTCCGCCATTTTGACGCGGACGGCGTGTGGCAGCCGGAGGCGGTTCAGATTCCCTACTCCTACATCACCAGCGTGTCCTTCGGTTCGAGATATGTCGATATCTTTTCCAAATATGTACCGAAACTGTAACCTTTTCAAGCAGTAATAAAAACGTGTCCTTTTAAACTGATATCGTCAGTTCGGAAGGAACACGTTTTTCTTTTTTTCTTATCTGATGAGAAACCCTGCTGCCAATGCCGCCGCGCAGGCCGACAGCGCCACCACTATCAGCGGCATATCGAAATAGGCGAGGATGATGGCCACGGCGGTGCCGATGACGGCGGTTGTCAGATTGCCGGTGGAATAGAAGATGGCGGGAACCGTCATGGCGCTCAGCACGGCATAGGGGACATAATACAAAAAGCTGCGGAAGAACCGGGACTTGATCTGTTTGCGGAAGGCGGTAAACGGTATCATGCGGATTAAGTATGTCACGCCCGCCATAACCGCGATATAAATGACAATGCTCATGATGCGGCGTCCTCCTTGTCGTCGTCTGCCACGGGGAATACCAATGCCCCCACCGTCGCGGCCAGTACGGCGCTGATGATAATGGCAAAGCCGCCGGATACAGCCGTCAGCACATATTTGAAAATCAGGCTGCACAGCGCCGCCGTGACAGCTACCGCCAGCACACTGCGGCTCTTTTTGGCGGGCGGAATCACAATCGCCACAAACATGGCGTACAGCATGATGCCCATTGCGTTGCTGAGCGACGTGGGCAGAAGCTGTCCCGCCGCCGCGCCGAGGAAGGTGCCGAGGCTCCAGCCGAAGGCTGCAATCAGAATCATGCCGTACATATACCGCGCGGTGATTTTGCCCTTTTGCGCGGAAGCAACCGCGAAAATCTCGTCCGTAATGCCGAAAGAAACCAACAGGCGGCGGGGGGTATTGAAGGTATCGTCCAGCTTTTGGGAGAGCGACAGTCCCATCAGTCCGTAACGTAGGTTAATGACCAGCTGCGTGAGCGCCATTTCGATGTAAGAGCCGCCTGCCGCGATGATGGCAATGCCTGCGGCCTGTCCCGCCGAGGTCAGGTTGGTGGCGGATATGATGACCGCCGTGAGCGGCGTCAGTCCCGAACGCACGGTAATGATGCCCAGTCCGAACGAGACAGAAAGATATCCCAGGGCAATGGGAATACCGTCCACAAGGCCCCGGGCGAAGGGTGATTTTGCTGATATCACTGTCATATTAACCTCCCCTTGTGCCGATAGAGTCAATAGATGAATCCACAAAAATACATTGCATGCTATTATAGCATATTTGGGAGAAGATGACAAATAGAAATTGCCATTCATTAACTATGCAAGATGTATATATGCCGACCAACCGTTCTATCAGAACGGTTATCATTGTTTCCCTAGCGGAATGATCGTTAATCCCTTGTTTCGCGCCTTGGTGACGAAGTGATACGCGCCGCCGCTTGTGCGGGTGATATAGGTGATGACATAGCGGGACTGCTCAATTATCCAGTCATTCCGGTCATATACGGCGAATTTGGCAGGCGCGTTTTGGGTGGATTGAGGATATACCGCGTTGTCGCCATAGAGACGAGCGGTTCTTTCGTCCGGAGGATAAGCCAGCGCCACCTGATAGCGAATGTGGGGGTATTCCCTTTGCAATTCTTTGACCGCGCCTAACGCCATTTTGTCGAAGTTGCCGTGGGTTCCCACATAAAAGCAGTCGGCCAGTCCAGTGACAATCATGATTTTGACAGCCAGTTTGATCTGATCCCTCATCGTGAAGGGCGCGTCCCTGTGGCCGAAAAAACAGCAGGATTTATCTTTACAATTGATGTCATTCATAGGCTCCTCCTAGTTTTATACGTAGTTTATCACGAAAATTGGATTATCTATAATGCTTTTATCATTAGTATATCATATAAAATCAAGAAAAAAAAGTCTGTAAGAAAAAACTCACAGACTTATCATTCATTCACATTATGTTAATCTTTCTAAGAGTACTTCCAGTAAATCCATTACCAATTGTCTGTTTTCAGGTGACAAAGTATCAAGTCTGTCAGTTAGCCGGGAAATTTTTATCTTATATCCAACGCCTATCACATCAGCAAAGATATCATCAGCAGAACATTCCAGCGCATTCATAATGGCTACCAGCTTTTCGGGGCGCGGAAAGCTCTTGCCGCGCTCGATGTCGGATAAATAATTGGTGGATAAATCTACCATCTCGGCAAACTTCTCCTGCGTGTAACCTTTTTGCTTTCTTATTTTTTGAATTTGTTTGCCGATTTTCTGCTCAATCGTGAGTTCATTTATCATTATATCGTGCCTCTTATACTCATGCAAATATCGTGATAGGTAACGATATACTAAGTATATATCAGACACGAGAAATAATTCACCAAGCAACTCCGAATGTGTCACGGTGACAGGATTAGTTGAACGGAATTATTTTTCCCCCGCCAATGCGATTTCCTGCCCCGCGATATTTTGCAATCCTAGGGCGAAATCAAAACCCAGCGCGTTGCCGTCCGGGTATAAATCCCGTAGCGGCACCAGCACGAAGGCGCGGTATAAAATACGGGGGTGAGGCAGGGTCAATTCCGCCGTTTCCATCGTCACACCCTCATAAAGCAGCAGGTCAATATCCACTGTGCGGGGCGATTTGTACCCCATGCGCACGCGTCCCAATGCCGATTCAATGCCAAGACACGCGCCGAGCAGGACGCTCGGGGAGAGGGACGTTGCCACTTCCGCCACGCAGTTGAGATAATCGGGCTGGGGCTGGTGTACTTCTACCGCCGCGGTGCGGTAGAAGGGGGAAACGCGCAGGAGTCTGGTCTGGCAGAGAGAATTCAGCGCGTCCAGCGCACAGCCGAGATTTTGCCGCGTATCCCCCAGATTGCCCCCCAATCCTAAAACGGCCTTCTTCATAAGCTTTGCACCTGCCCTCTGCTGCGGCGAATCCGCACGGCGGCGTATTCGATCTCACATTTGACCGGCGCGTGAGGTTTTTTGAGCGTCAGCTCCACCTCGTTCACCTGCGGAAATTCCCGCAGGATTCCCTCGCAGACCATCTGCGCCGCACGTTCGATCAGGTCATAGGTCCTCTCGGTCATGATGCGTTCCGCCGTGCTGCACACCGTGTCATAATTAACGGTATGCTCCACATTGTCGGAGATACAGGGCAGCGACAGATCGGTGTCCAGCGTCAGATCCAGATAAAAAAGCTGTCCCTGTTTCTTTTCCTCCGGCAGCACGCCGTGATAGGCAAACACCTTCAGCCCTTTGATGATGATGCAGTCTGTCATATTTTTCCATTCCTCTCATTGACAACTGATTATATTATTTATCATTTGACCGTTTCTGTCAAGACGGAAAGAAGAGAATACGGGGAAATGAATTTTGAAAAAGCGAAGCGCAATTAAGCGACAGCTATGCTTGCATAGCGGGAGCGCGGGGTGCAGGGGACTGGTTCCCTGCCGGGTCAAGGGCAGCGCCCTTGCAGGGAGTGGGACAGCGTCCCACAAGCGAAGCCGTAGGCTGAGCGAGCAGAACCAGCTCAAACGACAAACGTGGTCAGGCGAATCCAATCAAAGCTCCGACCAAAATCCGACACCTGTTGCTGATTGCCTTCAAGGAGGTTGTCAGCGAAATAAAGAAATAACCGCCTTGTGCTGCAACACAAGACGGTTGGATAAAAACAACTAATTCTGTGAGCGGAACAGCCAAGGCCGTTCCGTTGCGTTTTTTTGTCAATTGAAAATCTTATCCTCTGCTTTCCCGCGCCTTCTTGCGCTCGTAGCGGGAACGTTCCCACTCGTCGTTGGCCTGATCGAGTGCGGTCTGGTTTTCCACCAGCTTTGAGGATGTTTCGCTGTCGCCGTAGAGAAAATCAAATAAATAGCGTGCGTTGGCGTTGAGGTCAACCCCGACATAAGAAACGCCGTCTACCGTCAGATCATACCACGCGCCGTCTACGGGAATACGCAGCCCCTGCATTTCGTAATCCATACTGCCCAGTCCCTCAGCGGTCAGGCTGAAAATCTCGCTCAGCGAAAGATTGGTTGTCACATTGGGGGCGGTAATGCGCAGCAGGTGTTCCAACTGCAAAAGCGACATCTTGCTGCATTTCTTCATGATTTTGCTCAGCACTTCACGCTGCCGTGCGGTACGCGCCGTATCGCTGCCCACCTTGCGGATCCGGCAGTAAGAGAGTGTCTGTTTGCCGTTGAAGACGTAGGACCCGGCCTCGTAAATCTTGTTGGACTCTTTTTTGCCCACATACTTATTGAATTGCTCCAGCTCCATCTCCTCGATATCCACCGGCACACCGCCGATTTCGTCCACCACATTGACAAATGCCTTGTAATCCACACAGACATATTTGTCGATTTGCAGACCGAAGTTGGCATAGATGGTTTGCAGCAGCAGCTCAGGGCCTCCATAGACGAAGGCCGCGTTTAATTTGCGCTTGCCGTGCCCCGGAATCCTCACGTACATATCCCGCATGAGCGAGGTCATTTTGATTTTCTGATGTTCGTGATCCAGCGTGAGAATAATCATGCTGTCGGAGCGGGAAATCCCCTCCTGATCCACGTCATAGCCCACCAGCAGGATGTTTTTGGTATCATCGGAATGAGAGACATATTTGGCAATTGCCGATTCGCTCACTACCATTTCGGTATCGCCGAACAGACCGCCGCCCTTCACGAAATTGACCGACTGCACGATACCCGCCAGCCGGATGCCTTCTACCACGATCAACCCCAGCACCGCAATTGCGACAGCAATGAGCGATGTGCGGATCATTTTAGCCGTTTTTGGGTTCATCTTCGTTTTTTTCTTTTTCACCGAAGGTTCCGCCGAAAGGGCTTTTTCGATGTCAGGCGTTGCCGGGGTCACAACAGAAACGGCGTCATCAGTTTCTGTTTTTGCGGCTGTGTCGGTTGCGTCAGCGGCAACAGATGGCTCCGCTTCGTCGTGTTTGGCCTGTTTTTTGGGGGATACCGACGTCTTATGTACGACAGTTTGGTCGGATGATTTCTTGTGGGGTTTATGGTTGGGCTGCACGGCTTTGTTCAGCTCTTTGCGCTCCACCAGTAATTCCTTGGTCAGGGTTTCCAGCTCAGGCAGCATTTCCAGCTTAGTTTCCATGGACGCGGCTGAAATACCTTGCTGTTTGACCGCTGTTTTGTCAGCAGCGTCGACAGCCGGTGCTGTGTTTTCAGGTGTGACCGGTATATCCTTTGGATCCTTGCTAGCGTCATTGCTGTGATTGGTTTCTTTACTCAATACAAATGCACCACCGTTCAGGCAAATACCATGCGATATGTTCATTGTCTATGCGTTATCTCAACCAGAATATACTCCGCTCATTTTACACCAAAGCGGGCGGAATTGTCAATTGACCCATTCAACAATTATCATATCTCACACAGAAACATCATAAATCCTTAAACCAAAGAGGCATATAGAAGAAAAATGTCGTTTTACGTCAGGGAAGATCGGAATAAATATTTAGAAAAAAATCTAATTAGATTCTTGACAAAGCGTATATTATGTGGTAAAATATATTTAGAATTAATTCTAAATAATCATCTCAGGAGGAAATGACCATGGGATTTCCGGAAACCTTCAAGGCGCTGTCCGACCCGGTGCGACGGGAGATCCTGCTCATGCTGCGCAAGGGCCGCATGGCGGCGGGAGATATCGCATCGCGGTTTGACATGACCGCCGCGACCATTTCATACCACCTCAGCCAGCTCAAAAAGGCGGGGCTGGTGTATGAAACCCGGGAGAAAAATTTTATCTATTATTCGCTGAATGTCTCCGTGTTTGAAGAGCTGATGCTGTGGTTTAACCAATTTACCGGCGTGTCAGATGGCGAGACGTCGCAAGAGAGCGAAAGGGAGGAACATGGAAATGAATGCGACCAATAACAGGAAGATTCTGACCAAAAGGGATGTGCTTACCGGGCTGATGTGTCTGCTTGGGATGGCGCCAGGGCTGGCGTGCTGGCGCAGACTGCCGGACGAAATTCCGATTCACTGGGGTATTGACAACCAGCCCAACGGCTGGGGCAGCAAGGCTTTTGTGGTTTTCGGTCTGCCGCTGATGATGATTGTACTCCATCTGCTGTGCTGTCTGGCGGACAATCTTACTTATAAAGCGGATACGCAGCCCAAGGCGGTCAAGTGGCTTGTGCGGCTCATCATTCCCGTCATCACGCTTGTGTTGGAATGCGTGACCATGCTGTTTGTGCTGGATTTGTTTACCGATATCGGGCTGATTTGTTGTCTGCTGCTCGGCGTGCTGATGATTGTGCTGGGCAATTATATGCCCAAGACCCGCCCGAATCCCACTTTCGGCATCAAGCTGCCGTGGACACTGCATGATGAGGATGTCTGGTGCAAGACCCACCGTCTGGCGGGATGGCTTATGGTGGCGGGCGGCATTGTCTTGATTGTGACGGCGTTTCTCCGGGCGTATGCGGTTGGATTTGTCGCCATGGTCGCGGCGATACTGGTTCCCGCGGTGTATTCCTACGTCATCAGCCGGAAAAAAGCATAAAACGAAGCCCTTACCAAACCAAAAAACGGACTTGTCGGAAATTTCCGGCAGGTCCGTTTTGCGCGTTAAATGTCAATAAAGATGCCCTTGGATTTGAAGCGCTTCTCCTTGCGATTGATTTTCTTGAGGCGGAGCTTGAGCTTGCCGACCAGAATGTAGAGCAGCACCAGCAGCGCGAAGAGCAGGCAGAGCCACATCAGTCCCATGGTGTGGTTGCCGCCCATCTGCTCATAGATGTTCTGGCTGAGGAAGGTTTCGCCCGACGTGCGCAGCGACTGCGTGAGCTTGCTCATTTTGTCAAAAATGGCGAGCAGGTTGGCGATCATACCGACGCAAAGCCCCACGAAAAGCACGCTCAACACGCCGCTGACCGCGGCGCCCTGCTCGGAATCATGGATATCATAGGCCACCTTGGTGAGCGGACGCATTTCCGATTCGGGGGGACGGAGCATGGCAAATTCGGCACGGCTGTCCATCACCGGCGGGGGATTGGGAAGAGCCTCGCCAGCTCCCGCGGCGGACGCGTTGGGTGCAGCGGCGGTCAGTTTCGCGCCGCACTGCCCGCAGAAGGCGTCTGTATCGGCGTTCTGAGCGCCGCATTTGGAACAATACACCTCGATTACCTCTCTTTCGTGATGAGATTATTTTTTGCGGGGGATAAATCTGCGGCCCAGCCGCTTGCAGAGCATAACCAGCCCTACAATGCCGATGACGGTGAAGAGCACCATGATGACAAGGAATATGATGTAGCCGGTCGTTTCACCCGTGCCCGAGTTGTTGCCGAAATAATTGTAGCTATCCGAGAGAGAATCCTGCATGTCCTGCGAGGAAGTGAACCATGCCTTGATGCCCTCGAGACTGTTGGTAAACAGCACATAGAGCCAGCCGGCGGCGGACGCGATGAGCGTCACGATGGGAGTCAGCAGGCCTTTGGGCTTGTCGGACGATGCGGAGGAAGGCGGCGGTGTCTGGGTGTCTTTGTGTTCCATCGCCAGCATGATGTCGTCCTTGGCCTCCTGCGCGGCGGCCAGAACCTCTACGGGCTTGCCGCAATTGGTGCAGAAGGCGGAACCGTTGGCTACCTCAGCACCGCAATGTTGACATTTCATAGGAAATATCCCCTTTCTGTGAATGAAGTGAAAATAGATGAGAATATACCTGCGCTTATTTTGTGGTAATGATTTCGTGGTCGGCACAGTATTCCTTGATGTTGTTGAGGTCGGTCACGGAATCGGCGCTGCACAGCATATCATACAGCGTATCGGCGTAGCTGCGGTAAGTATTGGCCTTACCGGTGTAGAGACTGTTGAGCAGGCCGCTGTTGGTCGAGAGCCACTCATAGCGTTTGGCCATGTATTCGGTGTACCATACGAAATAGCAGCAGTCGTGGAAGAGCTTCTCCTCGTCGGTGTATTCGTCGCCCAATATCTCGTCGAATTTGCCGGTGTATTCTTCCAAAAAGCTGTAATTTTCGGCCTTGCCCTTCTGGGTCAGCAGGTCGTCGATCACTTCGTCAAAATTCGGGTTGCGCACGTCCTCCACCAGTGAGAGCATACGGGCGTATTTTTCATTGTCCACCTGCTCCACCGGCGAGGAGCGGAAGGGATTGCTCATAAACCACGCAGTTGCCCACACGCCCGACACGATGACAGCCACCAGCAGGATACTGCCGATTGCGGCCTTGACGATGGTCTTGACCATTTTCTTTTTGCTTTTTTCCGGCAGTGGGGCGATGACGATCGTCGGCGCGAGCGGACGGGTGTCCTCCTGCTCCTGCGGCGGTGCGGAAGTGCCTGCGCCGCCGTAAGTACCGTTTGACGAGCCGCCCGAAGCGCCCGATGCTGCCTGATCGGTTTCATAACCCGGTGCGGCGGAGTCCGCGTCGGCCGGGACCGGCGCGCCGCAGCCGGTGCAGAATTTGAGGCCGCCGCGCAGTTCTTTCCCGCATTTTGCACAAAATGCCATGGAGACATTCCTCCCAGTGAAACGTTGAGATCACGCGTGATCTCAACACATTTCTGAAATTTCCTGATTGCGATAAAATATCAATTATATTATGACACAAATGATTAAAAACGTCAACCGGTTCCGGCAAGATTTGTCAATATTGCCGTGGCTTTTTTGCGAGATATATTTTATTCGACAAAACGGCAGTTGGTGAAATCCGCCGCGCCGTCAAATGGTGAAAAGTAAATGCCGGAAACCGTGGGGCGCATAACGAAATAGGTCACCTCATAATAGACGGGGTAGAAGATGACATAGGTGTTCAGGTATTTTTCCGCCGCCGCCATCGCCGCCAGAATATCCTCAGTATTGCTGCGGGCCGATGCCTTGGCGACCAGTGCGTCATAGGCGGGATGTTCCAGAAAGGCGGGGTTGGATGAGGCGGTTGATGTAAAGCGGCTGAGCGTGTTGAGCGGGTCGTCCTTGGTGGGCGCGATGGGGTAGAAGGCGATCTGATAGTTGCCCAGGCTGATGCGGGATTGAAGGGTTTCCATATCGAGCGGTTCGATGTTGGCGTAAACATACAGATATTCCTGCCACAGGTGCATGATGTTATACATCAGGTTCTTGATTTCCTCGTCGTCGGGGCAGATCAGCGTGATATTGGGCATTCGCGTGAGTTCCACGGAGGACAGGGCCTTGTTCATGGAGGAACGGGCGGTCTCGGGGTCAAAGGTCTCCCGGAAGCCGCCGCCGGCCAATTCGCGGTAAAGCTGACCGTTGAGATGGGTGGAGGGGGGAATGATGTCATTGGCAGCCTCGAAGCCGTAGGGAATCAGGCTCTTGCCCTTGTCATCGACGCAGGCCTGCTGCACGCACGACATGAAGGCGCGGCGCACGTTGGTCAGCCCGATGGCGGGCTTCTGGGTGTTAAAGAGGAAGCCCCAGGTGGTATCGGTGACAGTGGTGTACTTGTAATCGGTGTCCTTGAGCTTGGCGATGTCTTCCGTCGCGATGACGGCAGACTCCACGGTTTCATTTTCCAGAAGGGAAAAATAATTGGTGTCGGAACTGCGGATACCAAAATAGAGAATACGGGGGGACACCTTGTTATAGCCGACATAATTTTCATTGCGTATGGTTCGAACATAGTTATCGTGCGACCATTTGGTGATTTTAAAAGGGCCGTTGCTCAGAATATATTCACTGTCGGTTCCGTAATCCAGACCGTAATGTCCGTGGGTGCTTTCAAAAAATGCCTGATGACAGGGCATAAAAACCGCGTTCGGGGTTTGCAGCACAAATTCGGCATAGGAATATTCCATTGAAACCTTCAGGGTGTAGTCATCAATCACGGTGACGCCGAGCGATTCCTTCTCGGCGGAGCCTTCATTGACGGCGCGGGCATTCTTGATGGGGAAGAGCTGGGAGCAGGTGGGGGATCTGGTGGCGGGGTCGAGTGCGCGCTGCCACGCGAACACGAAATCCTGCGCCGTCACCGGTGTGCCGGCTTCGTCCGACCACTTTGCGTCGTGCCGCAGCCGGAAGGTGTACTCGGTATATTCGGCATTGCTGCTCCATTCTTCCGCCACGCCGGGAATGATGCTGCCGTTCTGGTCGTAGCGGGTCAGCCCCTCGAAAATGTTGCGGATTACCAGCAGGGAATTGTTGTCGGAAGCCATCTGGGGGTCGAGGTTGCGGGGTTCGCTGGTGAGGGAATAGCTGATGGCCTTGTTGGTGCCGTCGTCGCTGCTGCACGCTGTCAGCGTGGTCAGCATGGACGCCAGCAGGCACGCGCTGAGCAGCAGCGCGATGATCTTTTTTGCGTATGTTTTCATGGGACAATCCTCACTCCTCACGCCTGCCCTCTGCCATGTTATGGCTTCTCAAAGTGCCATTCGCCGTTGTCCGAATCACGGCGCAGTTCCATGCTCACGCCGTGTTCAGCGATGTGATCCTGGAAATCGTTGTTCATGTCGCCCAAAATCTCCACGCTCACACCGTGAGCGTCGGGGCAGATCCGGAAACCCGTTACCGCAAGCGTGTCGCGAATGGTTTCTATGGAAATCAGCTCTCCGGCTTCGTTACGGATATCCTCGCTGTCGTAGACTTCCTTGATGTACTCGCAGCAGGCTGTGACAATTTCTTCTTCACGGTCATAGGCGGCGGTCAACGCTTCGCTGATTTTGGGGAAGACTCGTTCGGGGACGCTGCCGTCTTCCATATCAACAGAGAGGCTGTACGGTTTTTTTCCGCCATAGGACGGCAGGTCACAAGAGACTGATTCCAGTGCAAGCCGCTTCGTATCATAATCAAACACAAACTTCCCGAATCGTTCATCTTCCCAAGTGACCTGCCGGACATATTTCTTGCGGTAACGGTCGCGCTGGTAAGCCTCAATCTGATCGGAAATCCACACATACGCAGCTGTGATTAAGAACCACATAACAATCATGATGAGGATAATCCACCAATATTCCTTCAACTCCGGCGCGATAGTATGCCGGAATAACCTCGGTCGGCAGAGAATATAGAAACAAATCTCCAGAAGCAGCACCGAAACCCACAGCCAGAACACGATTTTTTTGATGATTTTCCAGATCGCTTTGAGAATCTTCATCACGAAACACAGTCCTTCCGCACGATAGCATATGCTAAAGACATTTTAACGCAAATCCACTGGCATTGCAAGAGGAATCTTGTAAAAATCGCCGGGCGGGGTCTTGTCGCTTTGACAAAGCCCCGTCGGGCGATTCGGTTTATTTCATTTATTGGGCTATCGTGGTTAGTCACGCATGGGAAAGAGCCATGTTCAGATACTGTTGGGCTTCGTCTTGGGTTATCGGGAACTTATGGGTGATTCTCACAAGGATATCGTGATTATCCAACCCCAGATCACGACATATTTCAATGGCTCCAAGAATGCCTTTTTCCATGCCTTCTGCCATGCCCTCTGCTTTGGCGTCAAATCTCATTTCTTCAATGGCAGCACACATATCGATGGTCTCCTTTCCTTCCTCATATGGCAGGTCTGAGCCGGTTACAATATTCAGCATATCGGCGGTCTTTCTGGAAACGTGCCGATATGCCTTATCTTCTTGTACCAGCTGCCGCAGCTGATTCTTGTCCAGCGATTTCTTCATAAACTGTAACGCAATGCGCAGTTCGGTGTGGAATTTACCAAATTCCGTATCCGGTATCTGTGCGGGCGCAATCAGATGGAGATGATAATTATCCACAAAGCGCAGGATATCGGCGTTCCCTGACAGCATTCCGTACAGGTCGGTGGGCGCCGTCCACGGCTCTGCGCTGAAATACAGCGTCAGCGTAATCACGGGCAGCAATTTGTCCGTGCGGTAAAATCCCGATAGAAATTCCGCGCCGGTTTCAGGTTTTGCCCCGTCACGACGGTGAGATTTTGCCGCCGATTCTACCTGTGACGCATATTGCATCACGTCATACAGCATATTCCGCACGGGCATCGCATAGTGAATCTGCGATTGATTTTCGATACCTAACAGCAGATAAGCGGCTTTGTCATCCTGCATCACTGTCACCATTTTCAGAATATCCCTGTATTTCTGAATGGGAACGGCCTGACCGTTTTCCCCATAAGGCAGTACAATCGCGGTAGTATCTACCGGTTTGAGCTGTTCGGGTTTGATTCTTTGCTCGCCGTCGTAAAGCAGAAAATTGAACGCATCCGCAAATAACGCGCTGTCCTGCATATAATTTTTCGTGACGATATCTTTGTCGCCCATCGCTGTCACTTTCCTTCCCGCTGTTCATTATATCGCTTTTTTCACCGACTGTCAAGCGCATGATGTCAAGTGAAACCGGTTGGAAATCATTCCAAAAAACCAAAAGCCCGGCGGGGTCTTGTCGCTTTGACAAAGCCCCGTCGGGCGATTCGGTTTATTTCATCTGTCGGGCAATCCCCATCAGCAGTTCCAGCTGTGTGCGGGTAAGCGGTTTGAGGGTATCCAATACTTCATGGAGAGTGTGCGGGTTATCCATATCCTCGGTAAAGAAATCTTTGGGCTGGATTTCCAGAAATTCGCAGATATGCAGAAACATCTGCATAGAGGGCAGGGCTTTATGGTTTTCAATATTGTTGATATAACTTTGGCTTTGTCCCAGTGACAAGCTCATATCCCTTGCAGAAATATTCTTTTGTATCCTGAGCATGGCAATTCGATTGCCAATAAAATCCGAAGAAATCATACACGTCACCGCCTATGTATGATTATAAACCATATATTCTTAATTATACCTATTTATTATTTCAATATGTATTGACATAACAATTAAAAATAGGTAAAATAAGTATATATATCAACTGAAAGTCGATGCAATGGCGGAGGATGACAATGAATATTTATACCGTCAGTTTTTTCGGAAAGAATATGTGCAATTTTTAGTGGGACGGGAAGGGGCATTTGATTTGATGGTTTCATCAGTTATCAAACGAATCATCACAGATTATGGTGATGGAAATGCTTCTTTGATTTTGGTGCTGCCATATATGAAAGCAGAATACCGGGATAACAGAAGAAATTTTCACAATTACTATCATGACGTGGAAATATGTGAAGCATCAGCCAAAGCACATTACAAGTTGGCTATCCAAATACGCAATCGAAATATGGTTGACCGTTCCGATCTCGTGATATGTTGCATACAACATCAAAGTGGCGGCGCATACAAAACCGTGCAATACGCGAAAAAGAAAAATTGTCCCATCATTTATCTAGGGAAACGCTGAATAAGTCGATTCTCGCACCGCTCAAAGACGTATCCTCGCGGCGCGGAATCGACGGCGATGCCTTTATTCAGCGTATCGCTAGAACATAGTTGGTAATAAAAAATCGCCCGGCGGGGTCTTGTCGCTCTGACAAAGCCCCGTCGGGCATATGATGTTATATGGCAGATATGGCAGCAGAACCTGCCCGACAGCTCGGAATTATTCGTCCCTGAGGAACACGGCGCCCTGCGAGCCGCTGCTGACGTGCTGATAGTAGCGGGCGAGGTAGCCCTTGAGCTTCTTCTCGGGAGCAACCCACGCCGCACGGCGCTTTTCGATTTCCTCATCGGCCACTTCGAGCGTTAGAGTGCGGTTGGTGATATCGACGTTAATCATGTCGCCGTCCTGAATCAGACCGATGAGGCCGCCGGCGGCCGCTTCGGGAGAAACGTGGCCGATGGCCGCGCCGCGGGTCGCGCCGCTGAAACGGCCGTCCGTGATGAGCGCGACGGATTTATCCAGACCCATGCCGACCAAGGAAGCGGTGGGGTTGAGCATTTCGCGCATACCGGGGCCGCCCTTCGGGCCTTCATAGCGAATGACCACCACGTCGCCTTCCTGAATCTTGCCGCCGAGAATCGCCTCGCTGGCGTCCTCTTCGCAGTCGAAGCACTTGGCGGGGCCGCGGTGCTGCATCATCTCAGGCGCCACAGCGCCCTGCTTGACAACCGCGCCGTCCACGGCGATGTTGCCGCGCAGCACGGCGATACCGCCGTCCTTGCGGTGAGGATTGTCCAGCGTGCGGATCACCTTGCCGTCGGCCTCAGGCGCGTCAGCGATTCTGTCGGCCACGGTGCCGGAGACGGTGAGACAGTCGGTGTTGATGAGACCGGCCTTGCTGAGCTCCTTGAGCACTGCCTCAATGCCGCCCATTTCCTCGAGGTCTTCGATGAAGGTCTGACCGGCGGGGTTGAGCTTGCAGATCTGGGGCGTGGTCTTGCTGATGTCGTCGATGATCTCCATGTTGATGGGGCAGCCCGCCTCATAGGCGATAGCCGTCAGATGGAGTACGGTGTTGGTGGAGCAGCCCAGCGCCATTTCAGAGCGAAGGGCGTTTTCCAGTGCCTTGGGGGTGATGATATCGAGGGGCTTGATGTCCTCTTTGAGCAGCTCGAGCACGCGCTCGCCGGCCATTTTGGCAAGTCTGCGGCGCTTGGCGGAGACGGCCAGACAGGTCGCCGTGCCGGGCAGGGACATACCGATTGCTTCGGTCAGACAGTTCATGGAGTTGGCGGTGTACATACCGGAGCAGGAGCCGCAGGTCGGACACGCCTTGGTTTCGAGCTCGAGCAGCTTCTTGGCGTCGATCTTGCCGGCAGAATAGCTGCCAACCGCTTCAAACATCTCGGAAAGGCCGTATTTGTCGCTGTCGCATTTGCCGGACATCATCGGGCCGCCGCTGATGAAGATGGCGGGGAGATTCATGCGGCAGGCCGCGAGCAGCATACCGGGGACGATCTTGTCGCAGTTGGGAATGAAGACGACCGCGTCCATGGGGTGCGCGGTGAGCATGACCTCGATGGAATCCGCGATCAGTTCGCGGGAGGGGAGGGAGTACTTCATGCCGGGGTGGTTCATGGCCAGACCGTCGCACACGCCGATGGTCTGGAACTCAAACGGCACGCCGCCCGCGTTGCGGATACCCGCCTTGACAGCCTCGCCGATCTCGCGCAGGTGCATATGACCGGGAATGTACTCGCTGTAGGAGTTGACAACGCCGATAAAGGGGCGCTTCATTTCGGAATCGGTGATGGAGAGAGCCTTCAGCAGGGAGCGGTGGGGCGCTCTGGAAGGGCCTTCCTTCAGCATATCGCTTCTCATGATACAAATTACCTCTTTCAATGATAGAATAACGGCCAAAAGCCGTGTCGTTCTTTATATTGTAAATCCAAATGCCCCGATTGTCAATCACGCGCCGGGAAAAAGGTATCAACGAATCGTTGACAAATCTCATTTGCCGATGAGCCGGATATTTTTGGCCTTGGGCTTGTCGCTGACGAATTGCACGTCTTGAATGTGGTCGATGGCGCCGTCAAACGACGGATCACCAAAGTGCAGGTCGTTCAGTTCGGCGGGCGGCGGACAGTCCTTGGGGGATTCCAGCGGAACAGGCGAGATGAAGCGGGAGCCGTTTTTGCTCCGCTTGGCGTTGCCCTGTTCCAGCGCGAGCGCATATTCCCACTCCTTGCGCACCTCGTCGGATGCCTTGGAATTTTGCGACCAGAAGAGCAGGAACACGTCCGCCTTCTGAATGGCGGTGAGAATCGCGGGTCGCCACTGGTCGCCCGCCGTCATGCTCTGACTGTCCATCCAGAAACGCAGCTTGGGCGCGACACTCTGAATGGCATACAGCTGTTCCACTACCCGCGCCCTGTCCTTGCTGGAATACGACACGAAGGCGCGGCGGCTGTCCTTGCGCACGAAGCGCACGGGGACGCGCTTGGCGGTATTGACCGGAACGGAGAAGTACAGGCGCGTGATGTGAATGCCGTCAAAGAGTACCTCACAGGCGAAATTGACCAGCTTCTTCTCATATGTATCCGGCAGGGAGAAGCGAAACTGAAAATCCAGCGCGTCGCCGTTCCAGATCAGCGTCTCGCTGTCCTCCTCGACGAGCGCGTCACGTGACGACAGCACCACCGTCACGCTGCTGCCCTGCCGCACCGATACGCTGCTGCCCGTCCGGGCGGCCTCTGTGACCTGTTCCTTGGCGGCCTTGATGGCTCTGTCCACGATTTTGCGCTGGCTCTTGGTATACATAAACACATCTACGAGCGAATCGCCGCCCGGCTTGACCTGTTGCGGCGCAATCACGGAGAAATCCACCTTGTTGATTTTCGCCGGCTTGACGACTTGGGCAATGGGAACCGTAACCGGCGGAACCTGCCGTTGTTTCCCGGGCTTGTTTGGCAAGCTGGGGAGCGAGGGCATGGGAGCGGGCGTGGGGGACGGCATAGGCGCTTCTTCCAGGGAGATTTCCTCCATGTCGGCGGCGCGCCGTGCTCGTGACAGTCCGCCGTTGGCGGGGAGATACGTCTGAGCGCCGAAAATCTCGTCGGACGACGGCAGACTGTTGTCTGATTCCGCCGCATCCGGCAGGACGGCCGCGGCGTCCTCTTCCGTGTCGGCAATGCACTGTTTGGGTGCTTCACGCGCCAGCTGTTCCTGCACCCAGCCCACCAGCTCATATATTTCAAACCGCGAGAAGGAGCGGTATTGCTGCAAGCCCTCGGGGAGTTGCTCTTTTTCGAGATCGAGCAGGTAGGTCGCAATCCGCCATTTCTGCTTCTGCTCGCTGTAGACCGCCTGGATAAAGGCATCATAATCGCCCCGCACTGTCGAAGAAGCAAGGTTGGGCACGCTGCACCCGGCCATAATCAATATCACAGCTTCTCTGGCGGCTTGCCGTGCTTCCTCGTCCGCTGTCTGCGCCCTGTGGAAAAACACCGTTATGCCCTTTTCGGCCAGCCGTTTGCAAAGCTGCCGCGCCAGCAGAAAGTCGCGTGTTCTTTGGCCGTTTTCGTCCTTTTCCAGACAGCTCAGATAGACCTGATACGGCTGCCGGTCCTGCATTTTTTCGTTTTCCATGCAATAACACCTCACGATGTAGTTTTTTAACTGCCTTTATTATAGCATATCTCCGGTTGATTTCAACAATTTTGTATAAAATAGTGCAAAATCGGGTTGGAAGCCTTTTTTTGTGTGTTGTCTTAGGTCTGTCATAAAAAAAGATGTCATAAAAAAATCTGAAAAAATAAAAAAAACACTTGACAAATTGAAATGAGTGTAGTATAGTATATAAGCACTTGTCGAGGGCGCTGAGGATCGCTTGTCCGACGGATATGCTGGTGTAGCTCAGTTGGTAGAGCAGCTGATTTGTAATCAGCAGGTCGGGGGTTCAAGTCCGTCCACCAGCTCCACTTTTCTTCAGTTGCTTCAACCGGATATGGGAGAGTTCCCGAGTGGCCAAAGGGAACAGACTGTAAATCTGTCGCGTCTCGCTTCGGTGGTTCGAATCCACCCTCTCCCACCAACAGCGCTGCTGACGCAGCTAAGAGAATAGTGAATGGTGAAGAGTGAATAGTGAATAGTGTTCATCGGATTGGTCGGAGCGCTGTTGTACTATTCACTCTTCACTATTATTTATTCATTATTCATTAATGCTAAGTATCAGAAAAGGAGATGCCGCTATGATGAAAAGATGTTACAAAGCTGTCGGATTGGTTGTCGCGCTGGCGATGACTTTGACCGTTTCCTCGTGCAGTGCCGCTGCGCCGGCCAATAACGCTTCCAACTCCGATATGCCGGTTTCCTCGGTGGAATCGGCGGAGGTGCTGACTGAAACGGCGCTGGAAGCGCAGGTCAAAGAGGATACCTTTCAGGAGCAGGTGAAAACGCTCTCCGAATCCTACGAGGCACAGGGCATGAAGCTGGATATCACCGCGGAAGGCAATACATTGGTCTACACTTGCACCTATACAGTGGACGGCGTGGACATTGAAGAAGCCCGAACCGCGCTTAAGAATTACTTGGACAGCGACACCATGACCAAATCCATTGAAGAGGTTTTGGAGAGCATCAGAAAAAGTGTGCCTGAGACGGAGTCCGTCAAGGTGGTTTATGTGGACAACGACGGTCAGGAAATTGCCTCCAAGGAATACAAATAACGTATTTTGTCATTTCATCGTCAAAAAAGTGGCTGAGGGCGACCCCTTCAGCCACTTTTTATTTCATTTGTGCTAAGCATTCCCTCAATTATGCAAGGTTCTGATACAGCACGTCTAACGCCTTGTTGCTTTCGCATTCAAAATCCGGTGTAACCAGTTTGTCAGTCGTTTCACTGTCGATGCGGTAGAACTTTTTGGTGGATACCTGGAAGTACAGTCCGGAATTGGGGAGCTGGAAAACCGCCACGTCACCGTAGCCGCTGGGCGTGTTGCCGGGTGCCTCGCCGATGAGGAGACCCAGGTCATTGTCCTTGATATACTCCGCAAACATCATGGCGGAGGAAAAGCTGCCCGCGTCGGTCAGCACAAACACATCGTCCTTAAATGTGAGACCGTAATATTTATGGTTGGCAACCACGGTGTTGTCAAAGGGAATATTGAAAAATCCCAGCCGCCATTGGCTTTTTTCGGTGCGATACTGCGACGCGTCCAGATAACGGATAAACTCATTGGCGACCAGTGACGAACCGCCGCCGTTGCCCCGCAGGTCTACCGCCACATTCCGGATATCTTTGGCTTTGACCTCGGTAAACATCTCGCTGAGGCAGTCGATGTATTCCTCATTGTAATCGCAGGATCTGAGCGTGAGCAGGGCAAGGCTCTTGCTTTCGTCAATCGTATAGCTGACAAACTGTTCCTCTTCCGTATTCGCCGGGCGGACGGTGCGGTTGAGCGCCATGTAGTCATCGTAGAGCAGGAAGTTATCCGCTGTGTAGGCTTCGGTGTCTCTGGCGCCGTCACTGTTTTCCCAGGTGTATTTCACGCCGTTGGGGTCAATGCCCAGAAAATCCAAGCCGCTCAGGGTGTAGAGGTTCTGCCGCAGTCCGTTAATGCCCCAACCGTTCACTTCGTAGGAGAAGAGCGACTTCTTCTCATTGAAAATTGTCTCCAGGGGCATACCGTTGACAGAAACCAGTTTCCAGCCGCCGCTCTTGCGGGCGTCGATGGTTTCCAGATAACGCTCATTTTCCCATTTGCCCCATGCCGTGGTGTGAGCGTCGTTGAGCGAACCCAGAAGCTGCTGCGCTTCGCGACGCACGTCGTTGACGGTGATTTCGTGGGCGTTTCCGAGGCGTTCCAGCGCGTCCTGATATTTAACCTGTAAGTTGTGTCGGTCGCGCTCCAGAAATACCGGGTGGCACTTGCGGAAATAGCGCATCATATAATCGAGGTCGTCTTTGGCCTGCTCATAGGTGAGCAGCTCATCATAGGGTTCTGTAGCGCTGCCACCCCGCAGCAGCAGGGAGTTCCAGTAGGGATTGCAGTAGGAACCGAGCAGCGAAAAGGTGATGACCGGTATCGCCGCGATCACCAAAAGCGCTTTATAGAGCTTTCGGGGGTCGAATTTCTCGACAAATCCGCCGTTGACGATCACCAGCAGACCGACCGCCAGCAGCATGACCCATTCCGGAAACGGATAATAATACAGGTTCAACGGAACCAGTGCCGCGACAGCGAGCATCAGGAGCAAGTCCGCCGCCAGATAAAGTCTTCGCCATAGCTTTTTCTTCATAATAGTAACCCCTCTCTTGTTCTTTCTTTCATCATATCATATTCCGTCGTAAAAATCAACTCACACCGCATTGCGGTTTTCCGAAATCGAAACATTTTCACGTTATTTGGAAAACACCTTCTTTGGGAAGGGTTTGAATTTGTCGTTGGAGCAAAAGATTTCTTTGAGTTCCCCGCTGCATTCGGTGAGACTGCCGTGCTGCTCCTGCGAACCGTCGGCGTAATGCAGCAGCGTATAGCCCTTGCTGCCCACCAGATAGAGGCTTTGCGCTCCTTCGTCATGATAATATTGGAAAATATCCGGTTCAATCTGCCCGTCGTTTTCAAGGTCGAGCAGGAAGTACAGATAGATGTATTTTCCCTCGGTCGTGTCGCAGACCGAGCGGCGAATCTGAAATCGTCCCACGCCGAGACGCAGTTCCGTTTCGGGGGTGTTGGGATACAGCTCCTCATAATTGATTGGCGGTGGTGGTGGTGGCGGCGGGTTATCGGACGCTACCAGAATAATGGCGACAATAACAAAAATAAAAAATACAAGCACGGTTTCTCACCTCCGAAACCATTATACAACCGTGCTTGTATTTTGTCAAAGCTTGCGACATTATTCTACACAAAAATTTTGATGGAAGATATCCATGTTATGACAGCCAACTGACGGCAGTCCATATCACATCAAGACCGTTGCCAAGCAGATTGGCGATAAAATGGGCTGTCATGACCACATAGACGTTTTTTGTCTTGATATAGGCAATGCTCATGGGAACAGCCAGCAGCATCGTGGTCAAAATGCCAAACGGCGCGGTGGCGTGCTCCAGCGCATACAGGAACATACTGAGCAGTGTGGTGATGACCAAGGCAGCCTTGCCGCGGTCGGTGACAATCATGCTGCTGCGGTAGAAGGCTTCCTCCGCCAGCGGCGGCATGATGATGGTAGAAACGGCAAACAGCAGCAGTGTTCCCCATGTGTTGCGCACCAGTCCGATGGAACCGGTGGGAAGTTCGGGAAACAGACTTTCGGCGGCCACAGCCATGCCAAATGCCGCCAGAAACCCCAGCAGCGTGAGGCCGACTGCCTTCCAGAAATTGCGGCCGGAATGTAAATTTTCGCCCCATTTTCGGAAGGAAATCTCCCTCCGGGCGAGAAAATATACCACTATCCCTAAATAAAATACAAAATTGGTATAGATGACATACCTTTTGGCGATAAAAAAGCATGAAGCGACAAACGCCAATTCCCACATAGTGGGAAACATGTTTTTTTGCATATATGTTTTGATTGTCATAGGCCCTCCTGCTGCGTATGGAAATGCGGGGGGCCAGCGTATACACGCGGCTCCCCGCATAACCTTTATCACGCATTACACGTTATACATTATGAATTGACAATTGACACCTTGCCCATGACGTTATCAATGGTGACGGTGTGCTCGCCCTTCTTGCTGTTTTTGGCGATGACCACGCCCACCACGTTGTCCTTCTTGACTTTGAAGGTGCAGCCTTCGGGGAGTGTGACGGACACATCACCCATGACATTTTTCACGCTGCAATCGTCGGCGAGGTTGATCTCAGACACAATATCCGCTTTGCCCGCGATGTTCTCGATGTTGAAGCTGCCGACACTGCCGTCAATGTTGACCTTGCCCGCGCCGTCCTTGACGGTCAGGGTGTTGAACTTGCCGTTTTCAAACGTGACCTTGCCCGCTACGTCGGAGATGGTCAGCTCATCAGCGGTGAGATTGGTGAGCGTCACCTTGCCGGAGACATTTTTTGCCGTGACCTTGACGAGTGTCAGCGGCAGATTGCCATCTACCTTGCCCGCGACGTCTTCCAGCTTGACGGCGCCGGCGTAATTGGCGGGAATGGCGAGTGTGATCTGGGGCGCTTCCTTGGCGCGGGTGCGCAGGTTGCGGAAGCGGATGGTGGCCTTGTCGGTGCTGTCGTTGTAGGCAAATTCGATATCCGGGATATTTTTGCCTTCGAGGTTGGCGGCGGATTTCACCACACAGGACTTGTTGATGTCGCCGTCAAAGGTGAGATGAATCTGTTCGTCCTCCGCAATCTCGAAGATCAGCTCCACCGGCATATCCTCAATCTCGATGGTGCCGGCGCCGGAGGGCATGTCGATCTGCCCCTCCGCGTGGCTGCCCACCATCGCGCTGTGGTCGCTGAACGAGAAGAGATTGCTGATGGGCGAATCGTTAATCATCACGATATCGCTCATGGAAACGTATTCCGAGACGATATCCCATGAAAAATCCCCCGCGCCGCGGACAATGCAGCCCACGCCGATGGCAAAGGTGACAATAAAGGTGATAAAGAGCGAGACGGCTCCGATAATCTTTCTAATCAAAATGATCCCTCCGTTATCATTTTCTTGCATTCCTTGATGCAGTACTTGATGAGCTTGACGAACAGCTTGGTGCCTTCAATGGCGCCCATGACGAGCAGGCCGGTGAGTGCGAGGAAGGAAATACCGATGAAAATCAGGCCCATGCAGATCCAGAGGCTTTCCGCGCTGAACGCCGTACCGACGGCAATCAGTGAGCCACCTGCCGCGGCAAACGCGACGATCGCGCCGTAAAGTCCCACCAGCAGGCTGACAATGGTGCTGCCAACCGTGGGAATCAGCACCACGCAAAGCGCGATGACAACGATGATGCCGGTCGAATTGTACTTGCTCTCGGCCTTGGGGGAATCCTGATATTGCCGTTCCTCGGCCTGTCGGTCATAGTCCACATAGCCGCTGTTCTGATAGCCTGACTGGGGGTAATTGGGCTGTGGAGCATAAGTCTGCTGCGGATTCTGTGCCTGCGTGTAATTCTGAATGCCGACATCGTACACATTCACATTACGTTCGGGAACATATGTGCCGCCCGGCTGCGCCTCTGTCTGTGCCGTCCGATAGGGGTTGGTCTGCGTTGTCTGTGCGGGGCGCGGCTGTGCCGCATAGCCCTGCGTGGTGCCGGTTGCAGCGGGACGGGGCTGTGTCGCGTAGCCCTGAGCGGTGCCGGTTGCGGCGGGACGGGGCTGTGTCGCGTAGCTCTGCGAAGTGCCGGTTGCAGCGGGACGGGGCTGTGTCGCGTAGCTCTGCGAAGTGTCGGTTGCGGCGGGACGGGGCTGTGTCGCGTAGCTCTGTGTGGTGCCGGTCGCCGCCGGACGGGAAGCGGCAGCCGCTGTCGCCGTTGTCGCCGCCGTGGCTGCGGTTGTTGCGGTCGCGGGGCGGGTGGGATAGGTGGGTACCTTGGGCTTTTCACCGTCAAGGAACTGGTTGGCCACGTCATAGGGAGAGCCGAGCGAGGCGGCAATCTGCGATTCGGTCTTGCCGTTTTCGAGTCCGACGCGAAAATGCTCCTCGTAATCGCTGAGAATGTCAGCCTTCTCGGACGCGCTCATGGTGACGAGGTACTGATCGAGTGCTTCGAGGTACTCTTTTCTGGTCATGTTGTTTGTCCTCCATTGTCTAATAATTTGTTGATGTTGCCGGTAAGCTGCTTCCATTCGGATTGCAGCGTGTTCATGTAGTCACTGCCTGTTTCGGTGATGACGTAGTACTTGCGCGGCGGACCGCCGGAGGCCTCTTCGAGATACGAGGTGACATAGCCGTCGTCCTTGAGCCGCCGCAGCACGGGATACACCGAGCCGTCGGAAATCTCCATGGTCTTGGAAAGCTCGCACGCCACGTCGTAGCCGTAGCGGTCGCCGTCCTGAAGCAGCGACAGCACGCACATTTCCAGCACGCCTTTTTTGAATTGAATCGTCAAACGACCTTCCCCTTTCCAAATAGAATGTGTCTTTGGAATCGCAGTTGTCAATGATTTGTCAATCATTCACTATTATTCTAAGAACAATACTAATATACCACCAATATACTGCTTTGTCAATAGACTTGCATGATAATGTTGCACAAAAATCAGTCGAAAGATTTGTCAAAGTGTTTTTCTGCAAACCGTGGTGTTTTTTTGAAATTGTGGCACAGAACCTTGTATCTGTTCTTTTTGTGTGGTATAATAAAAAGCAATACGCACAGGGAAAGGGGCTTCACAGGCGTTATGGAGCAAATACAGGCAACAGCTCAGACAATGCCACCGCCGACCGATAAAAAGCGCATTGTCCTGATTGACAATCTGCGGGGACTGGCGCTGGTCTATATGGTGTTCTTCCACTTTATTTACGACATGACCTATCTCGTGCCGACGGAGTGGGGCAGGCACCTGCTCGCCGCCAACGACGGTATCGCCGTTTTTGACACCGCTGCCTTTATCCTGCTGGCAGGCGTGTCCAGCGCGTTCAGCCGGAGCAATCTCCGGCGGGGCGGCAGGCTGCTGGCCATCGGCATACTTTTTACACTGGTGACGGCCTTCGTCTTTCCGGGGGAAGCCATCTACTTCGGCATTCTGCAACTGCTGGGCAGCTGCATGGTGCTGTACGGCGCGTTTGAGGAGCAGCTGAAAAAATGTCCGCCGCCGCTGATACTGGCGCTCTGCGCGGTGCTGTTTGCGCTGACCTTTCCCATCACGCGCGGCTATATCGGCATTGACGGCCTGTTTCAATGGGAACTGCCGCCGGAGCTGCTCCAAAACAGCTATCTCTATCCCTACGGCATCATCAGGGGCGGTTATTCCTCCGTGGATTACGAACCGCTGCTGCCGTGGTTTTTCCTCTATTTCGGCGGCACCTGTCTGGGCGGCTATGTAGTGCAGTACCGCGACCGACTGCCGCGGTGGTGCTATGCCGACCCGCTGCCGCCGCTCAGCTTCATCGGACGGCACTCGCTGTGGGTCTATCTCCTGCACCAGCCAGTTATATTGGGCATCGTTTATCTGATACAATTTATCACTTATCTCTGAAAGGACAGAACAGCAAACCATGAACTTCGCGCAAGCACTCGCCAACGAATTTAACATCAAGCTCACCTATGCCGAGAATATTCTCGCGCTGATTGATGACGGCAACACCATTCCCTTTATTGCCCGTTACCGCAAGGAGCAGCATGGCTCGATGGACGACCAGAAGCTCCGTGAAATCTCCGAGCGGTATGAATATCTGCAAAATCTGGACAAGCGCCGCACAGAGGTGCGCACCTCGATCGAAAATCTCGGCAAGCTGACCGATGAGCTGGTGACCGCGCTCGACAACGCCGCTACCCTCACGGAAATTGAAGATATCTACCGCCCCTACAAACCAAAGCGCAAGACCCGCGCCTCGGTCGCCCGTGAAAAGGGGCTGGAGCCGCTGGCGGCTGCCATCTTCGCGCAGGACACCAAGGACTATCCCATTGATATGGCGGCGGCATTTGTCAACCCCGAAAAGGAAGTCAATACGCCCGAGGAAGCCTTGCAGGGCGCGCTGGACATTATCGCGGAGGATATCTCTGACAATGCCGAAATCCGCAAGCGCCTGCGCTATGTGGCCTTTGAGAACGGCAGCATTGTGTCCAAAGCCGCAGACCCCGAGGCGCAGTCGGTCTATGAGAATTATTACGACTATACGGAGCCGATGAAGAAGGCGGCGGGCTACAAGATTCTCGCCATCAACCGCGGCGAGCATGAGAAATTCCTCAAGGTATCCATTGACTTCGACCACGCCAAAGGCGTGGGCATTCTGACGGGCGCGGTGCTGAAACCCGGTGATTCCCCCTGTACTGACGCGGTGAGAGCCGCCGCCGAGGACGCGTATGACCGATTGATCTTCCCCTCCATTCAGAATGAGCTGCGGAGCGAGCTGACTGACGCGGCGGTGGAGAACGCCATCAAGGTGTTTTCCGAGAATTTGCACCAGCTCCTGATGCAGCCGCCGGTGAAGGGCAAAGTTGCCATGGGTCTTGACCCCGGCTACCGCATGGGCTGCAAGGTCGCGGTGGTGGACGCGACGGGGCGGCTGCTCAATACAACGGTGATTTACCCTGTGCCGCCCTTTAAGAAGGTCGAGGAAGCCAAGAAGATCGTCACCAAATTCATCAAGGCCTACGGCGTGGAAATCATCGCCATCGGCAACGGCACGGCGGGTAAGGAAACCGAAATCTTCGCCGCCGACCTGATTCGTGAACAGAAGCTCAATGTTGCCTACATGGTGGTCAGTGAGGCGGGCGCGTCGGTCTATTCGGCCAGCAAGCTCGCCGCCGAGGAATTTCCGGATTACGACGTCAATGTCCGTTCGGCGATTTCCATTGCCCGCCGTTTGCAGGACCCGCTGGCGGAACTCGTCAAGATTGACCCGAAAGCCATCGGCGTGGGGCAGTACCAGCACGATATGCCGCAGAAGCGCCTCTCCGAAGCGCTTGACGGCGTGGTGGAGGACTGTGTGAACTCCGTCGGCGTGGATCTGAATACCGCCTCGCCTGCCCTTCTGAGCAAGGTGGTGGGCATTTCCGCGGCGATTTCCAAAAATATTGTCGCCTACCGCGAGGCCAACGGCGCCTTCCAGAGTCGCAAGGAACTGCTCAAAGTGTCCAAGCTCGGCCCCAAGGCGTTCGAGCAGTGCGCGGGCTTCATGCGCGTGAGTGAAAGCAAAAATCCCCTCGACGCGACGGCGGTTCACCCCGAGAGCTACGCGGCGGCGGAGAGCCTGCTGGCCCTCTGCGGCTATGCCCCTGCCGACATCAAAAACGGCGGACTGGGCGATTTGAAACAGAAGGTTGAAACAATCGGCTTTGACAAGGCGGCAGAGCAATTGGGCATCGGCGTGCCTACTCTTACCGACATTGTCAGCGAACTCATGAAGCCCGGTCGTGACCCGCGTGACGAGCTGCCCCAGCCGCTCCTGCGCACCGACGTGATGGATATCAAGGATTTGAAAGTGGGCATGGAGCTGCAGGGCACCGTCCGCAACGTCATCGACTTCGGCGCGTTTGTGGATATCGGCGTGCATCAGGACGGTCTGGTCCACATTTCCCAGATTGCCAAGCGCCGTATCAAGCACCCCTCCGAGGTGCTCAAGGTGGGCGACGTGGTGAAGGTCTGGGTGCTTTCCATCGACGAAGCCAAGGGCCGCATCGGTCTGACCATGAAGGGGGAACCGAAAAAAGCATGATTGTTTCCATCTCGCGCCGGATTCTCATGCCGGCTCTGGCGTGTGTGCTGTGTTTTTCCAGTGTGTGCGGTCTGACGGCCTGCCAAAAGGAAATGCCGAAACGGCTGGACGGACTGTATGCCTCCGATACGGTTTCCGAGGGCAGCCAAAGCCAAGAGAGTGCCGACAGCGCGGTTTCCGCCGTTGATTCCGACGAAGCGGTTTCTTCCGCGGCGGAGGTCAAGCAATATCCTGTGCCGAAATTTCAGGCGGGCAACTATGACATGGAGTCCGCCGCCTCGTATGAACATCTGCTGCTGTCGGGCAACGAGGTGAAGGCCCGCATCGCTATTTCACAGACCTACAATTACCGTATCAAGCTCACCGTCAGCAAGAACGGCGGCATGACCGCCGTCTACACCTTCACCCGCATTCGTACCGGCTATGAGGACAGCGAGATCTATACCACCGATACCAACGACAAGAAGGGACGCACCGACGACAATGCCCCGTATTACGACCTGATCGGTCAGTCCTTCACCGTCAATATCACGAAGGACTGCAAGCTTTCGATCAGCGGCGTGGATAAAATTCACCGCAAGTTCCCCGATACGGCAGATATCATCGGTGATGACAACCTTCTGGAAGTCGCAGGCGACCTGTTTTATCCCATTGACGGCGATCTTTCGGTCGGCAGCGCGTGGCAGTTCGACCAAGGCGGCATCGCCAACACCTACACCGTGAGCAAAATCCGGGATAACACCGCCGTCATCAACATCAAAGGCGGCAAGCTGGCGATTCCCGATCCTGTGACCCAGAACGATATCACCTACACCTATCGCGAATGCGCCCCCCTGACCGGTTCGGTCGTCATGAATCTGAACAACCGCATGATACAGGAGCAGTCCTCCTATCAGTCCAATTCCGGCGACGCGGTTTACAATGGCGCGACCTATGCTTTTGAGGAAATCTCTTCGTCCCTTTGCGAGATTACCAAGGCTAAATAATACCATTCAATTCTATTATCGAAAGGACAGAACAATATGAATGAAAACATCACTCCCAACAACGACAACATCGAAGAAGTGCTCAGTCAGTTTGACGGCGCCAATGAAGACAGCTACATCTACCTCACCGACGAGGAGGGCAACGAATATCCCTTTGAATTTCTCGATGTGATTTCCTACGAGGGCGCCGATTACGGCATTTTCTTCCCCGCTCGCGAAGAGGACGACGATTCCGACGAGGAGGACGGCGTGGTCATTCTCCTGATTATCCCCAATGCCGACGGCTCAACTGATTTTGTCACGCCCGATGAGGACGACGGCAAGCTCGACGCGGTGTTTGATCTCTTTATGGAAAATGTCCGCCGTCAGTTTGAGCTGGAGGAAGGCGAAACCGACGAGGATCATACGGGTGCGTCTGAAAAGTAATTCATCATCTGATTTGACATGAGGCCAATCTCACGCGGTACGGTTATCGTATCGTGTGAGATTTTTTATTTGTCATCAAATTTTTCCCAGTGTTGTCACCATGTATAAAATGGACATGACGGCAAACAATAACATCGCACATACAAACATTAAAAGAGTGAATCAGGAAAAGGAGATTTTTGATATATGAAAGCTACAGGTATTGTCAGACGCATTGACGACCTTGGCCGCGTGGTCATTCCCAAAGAGATACGCCGCACTATGCGGATTCGTGAGGGAGAATCGCTGGAAATTTACACCGACGCGGGCGGCGAGGTGATCTTTAAAAAATACTCGCCCATCGGGGAGCTCGCGCCCTGTTCGGCGCAATACGCGGAGATTCTCGCCAAAAACACCGGATTTCCGGTGTTGATCTGCGACCGTGACCATGTGGTGGCGGTTTCGGGTGCGCCCCGGCGGGAGTATATCGACCGGCGCATTACCGTCGAGCTGGAGGCCTGTATTGACGAACGCGCTCCCTATATCGCCCCGCCGGAGGACGAGCGCCGCGTTTTGCCGGTGGAGGGGGCGGAGCTGGCGGCGACCTGCCTGTTTCCCATCATTTCGGCCGGTGATCTCAACGGCGCGGTGGTAATGCTGGAAAAAGAGGGCGGCGAACGTCCCGCAGATATGCAGCGCAAGCTGGCGGAAGTGGCCGCCGGTTTTCTGGGCAGTCAGATCGAGCAATAGTTAAGCGAAGCGCGGGAATCCAAGGGGTGCTGGCACCTCTTGGCCCGTCCAGGGCGGAGCCTTGGCAGGGAGTAAGCTTTCGCTGGCGAAAGCTAGGACACTCGTCCCACAAGCACGGCCGAAGGCCTGAGGGCAAAACGCGTTTGGATTTTCGATGGGGCTGGGCGAATACAGGCGTATTTGCCCGGCCTCATCTGCTGTCTTTGCACGGAAATCAATTTTGGTCGGCGCTTTGTCTGGATTCGCCTGAACTTATCCGACATCTTGGCGCGTAGCGCTCGGCAAGCTTCGCTTGCGCCTCCCGGGGCGCTGCCCCGGCCCCTGCAAGGGCGCTGCCCTTGACCCGGCAGGAGGTGCCTGCACCCCCTGCACTCCCACGCTCGCATTCGCTCGCTTAATTGCGCTTCGCTTTTTTTAAATTGATTTCCCTGCTGTCTTTGATGCGGCTGTTGACAACCCCGGCGGAATATGGTATTTTATCTCTGTTAAATGCCGTTTGTGAGAGGGGTTTGGGTCATGGCTTCCAAAAACAGGAGAAAAAAGAAACATTCGCCGACGCACCGTACAAGCACGTCCGCAAAAGCAGACATGCGCACGGAAAATGCGGTAGATACGTTTTTTGCGGCACATCGGTATGCCGGTGTCTGGCTGTCGGGACTGCTGTCGGTGGTCGGACTGCTGATCGTGTACGCCTGCATGGGCATCTATCCCTTTGGCGACAAATCGGTGGCAACCATGGATATGATACATCAATATATCCCGTTTTACGCTTCTCTCAAGCATGCCGTCTTTGGCGGACATGGGCTGGCGTATGCCCAATCGCTCGGCATGGGCGGCAGCTATTGGGGGCTGATCGGCTATTATCTGACCAGCCCTTTTGCGGCGCTCTCGCTGTTGGTGCCCAATGACTGCCTCCCGGATTACATGGCTTTGCAGGAATTGGTCAAGGTGGGGCTGGCGGGGTGTTCCTTCGCGTACTTTGACAGCCGCAAGTTTGGGCGCAACGATCTGACCGTGCCGCTGCTGTCGGTTTGCTACGCGCTGTCCTCCTTTATGCTGGTGCATCTCTGCACGATTATCTGGAGCGACTGTCTGGTGCTGCTGCCGCTGATTGTGTGGGGGCTGGAGGAGTTGCTGCAAGGCAAAAAGCCCTGGCGGTATGTGCTGTGTCTGTCGCTCGCCGGTATTTACAATTACTATATGGCCTTGATGATTGGCATCTATCTGGTGCTTTATACAGCGGCGGCGCTGTTGCTACAGAAAGACAGCCTCACACGCCGCGCACTGATGAGAAAAACGGCGATGTTCGCATCGTGTTCGCTGCTGAGCGTGGGGATTGCGGCGGGGGTCCTGCTGCCATCGGCACTGCTGCTGCGGGAATCCGGCGCGGCTCCCCATGAGGCAGCGGCAGGCTTCTGGACGATGAACCCCGCCCGATTTGTGCCGCAGCTGCTGTATCACGCGGACAGTCATTCGCTGGACGAGGCCTCGCTGCCGCTGGTTTACTGCTCAGTGCTGGTGGTGGTGTGTGTGCCGCTGTTTTTTGCGTGCAAGCGCATTGCCGCGCGGGTCAAGGTCGCTTTTGGCGGACTGGCAGGACTTCTGATGCTTTCGCTGGCGGTCAACCGGCTGAACTTCCTGTGGCATGGCGCACATGTTCCCAATCAGCTGCCCCATCGCTTTGCGTTTCTGCTGGTGTTCACGCTGCTCACGATGGCGGGATTTGTGATCGACGCGCTTGATTCCTTCTCCACCGTCGCCTTCAACGCGGTGCTGTGCGGGTTGATGGCGGCGGCTGGCGTTACTTATTTTGTCGGTGGCGGCAGCGACCACATCATGTTGATCGGGACGCTCACGCTGGCGGTGAGCTATACGGTGATAGGCTTCCTGCGCGCCGAGCGGAAACTTTCCGGCACTGCGGCGCTGCTGCTCATGCAGGCGTTGGTGCTGGCGGAGCTGACTTCCGGCGGGGTGATGGCGTGGCGCACCGTCGCGGTGGAGTCGTCTTACGCGGTGCGGAAGGATTATGTGTCGCACTGCCGCCGATTGGAACGTGCGATGAAGGGCATCGCTGTGAGCGACAGCGACGTGTACCGGGTCGGCACGCTGACCGAGGGCACCTTGAATAATGACGCGCTGGTCGGGCAAAGCGGGCTGTCCTATTTCAGCTCGACCAATAACGGCGCCCTGCTCCGGCTGCTGCGGCAGGTTGGCTACAACAGCGACCTGCGTGTTTCTTATTATTATAAATGTTTTACGCCGCTGATGGATTCGGTGATGAACATCAAATATGTCGTATACAATGAGGATATGGGCGAACTGCCGTATCTGCAAAAGGTGTCGGACAAAGAGGCCGATTGTGTCTACCGCAATCCGCTGGCGCTGCCGCGGACGTTTGGCGTGGCGGAAGGTTTGCGGCAATGGAACACCGCGCAGGACAATCCCTTTAATGTGCAGAACGATTTTCTGCGGCGTGCCGTTTCGGACAGCGATCTGACGGTTTATGAACCCGCGGCGCTGTCGGTTGACGCGGCACAGACCTTTGGCGCGGCTGATGAGAACGGGCGTGTGACGTTCCCGCAAGGCGGCGGAAAGCTCGTCTTATCGGGTACATCGCAAAGCCGCCGGCATTTGTATGTTTATGTGGACGCTGAGGGCGCGTCGGACATTCAACTGTCCGTGGGGGAAAAGCAGTACCGTATCAGTGACAAGGACAGCTATGTGCTGGATCTTGGCTGGTGCAGTGAGGGGGAACCGTTTACCGTTGCCGTGACCGCAACCTGCGCGCTGGACGGCGGGGTTTACGCCGCGTATCTGAATGAAGCCGCGCTGGAAAGCGGTCTGGCACAGCTCGGGCAGCATGGCGCAAACATCACCGTATGCAACGATACATGCGTCACCTGTGAGGCAGAAGCGGGGCCGGGGGAACTGTTGTTTACTTCCATTCCTTATGAAAAGGGCTGGCGCGCCTCGGTCAACGGCAAAGCCGCCGACATTGTGCCGATTGGCGGCGGTCTGGTGGGGGTGCCGCTGACAGAAGGGCATAACACGGTGACGCTGCGTTATACCGTGCGGGGACTGACTGCGGGGTTGACAATTTCGCTGCTGAGTACGGCGCTGGCGGTGTGGCTGCTGTTCGGCAAAGACATCACCTCTTATCTGCAAAGCAAAAGAAAATCCACTGTCAAATGACAAAAGCGCCTTTCCGCTGCTGAACTAGCAGGGAGAGGCGCTTCTTTTCGCGTTTTTTGGCGGGAAAGACCGCAAAAAATATGATAAAAAGGGGTAGCATTTTTTGATAGGATAGTGTATAATTATTGTGTATGTTTTCTGAGAACGCAAATTCGTAAGGAGGATTGATTGACGTATGTGGAAAAAGCTAATCAGCGGGCTGCTGGCCACCTTCATGCTGGTCTCCGGCATTCCCGTGAGTGCGCTTTCCATTGAGAGCGACTGGATCGTGGAATTTCGTTCCGAGGAATTGGCGAAGGATTTTCTTTTGACACATGAGGGACGGCTGCTTGGCGGCGCCATGGTTCTCACCAGAGGTGAGAGCGGCGACTTTGACGGGCGGGCAGACGTGGTATCGCTGACAAAGGACGGTCGCGTCAAGGGCGCGGCGGTTTCGTTTAACGATCCGCGCAAAAACGATCAGTATTATCTGACCGACAACGCGCTCAACGTCACGACCGCGTGGAATACGCTCGACGCGGCGCTCGCCGATAAGGGGCTGACCGAGGCGGACGCTTCGCCCATCCGTGTGGCGGTGATCGACACCGGTGTAGACGGTTCCCACGAGGATCTGAAAAACCGCGTGACCGCCGGCTATGACGCGGTCAACGGCGTGGCGCTGCCCGCCGGAACCGACAGCGACGTTTCCGACGCATCACACGGCACAATGGTGGCGGGTCTGATTGCCGCCGAGGCGAACAATTCGGTCGGTATCGCGGGTGTTTCCTATACGCTGCCGGTGAGTATCGTGCCGGTGCGCGCGCTCGACGCGAACGCGAACGGCAAGCTCTCGGATATCATTGCCGCGATTTACTGGGCGGTGGACGAGGGTAACGCGGACATCGTGAATATGTCCTTCGGACTGCGCCGCCAATCCCGTCCCGCCGCGCTCGAAGCGGCGGTGAATCACGCGGTGGACAAAGGCGTGACGCTGATTGCCGCCGCCGGCAATGAGGGACGGTATGTCTCCTATGAAAACTATCATTATTACCCCGCCGCGCTGGAAGGGGTACTGGCGGTGGGTTCGCTTACCAAGAGCAGCTATGTTCGCTATTCCGGCTATATTCCGTCTTACTCTTCGTTTACGAATCGTATCAATACTTCGTCCGATGTCGGTAAGACCTTCTTCTATGTGGCAGGTGAAAATCTGCTCACCACCGCCAGGGGCAATACCTACGACACCTTCACCGGCACGTCCGCTTCGGCTGCGGTCTTTTCGGGCATGATGGCATCTTTGATGAGCGTGAGCCGCGCGATTGACGGTGTGGAGCCGCAGGCGGTCATCACCACTACCAACGGCGGCGGCTATTATTCCTACCGCGTGAGCTATCACAGCTTCTCAGTGGCGGCGAGCAATCTCCGCAGCGGTCGGGTGATGGACGCGTGGTGGATCAACGACGCGCACTTCCCGACGCTGCTGCGGAACAGCGTAGAATTTTCCGGCACGCTGATGGACCCCTCCTATCAGATGAGCGGCGTGCGCGCCGTGCTGATTGATGGAGACGATCAGGTGACGGAACTGGATGCCGTGCCGCGCATCGTGGATTCGGTGGGACAGTCGGTTTCCTTTGCGCTCGACAGTACACAGGTGGCGGACGGTGCCTATCAGCTCAACATCATCGGCACTTACGCTTCCCCCTCTTCGGCGGAAAACACCGAAATTATGCTGTATGAGCAGTCCGTCACTATCGACAACGCAGGCAAAAATTATCTGCTGTCGGTGTGGGAGGACGGCGAACCGCTGATTGGCACGGAACTGACGCTGTATAACGCGGATGGCAACGAGATGCAGACCGGGCATACCGACAGCCTCGGCAATTATCCCGTGAGCGCGACGGCTGCCGACAAGGGCGGCGTGACGGTCGTGACGCAGGGGGAAGAGTGCCTGCACATTGACGAACTGGAAACCCACCCCCGCGACAACGCTTATCTGTTCAACGAATCTCCCGCCACGCTGACGCTGACCGCGTCGGAGGAGACGCTTGCCAGGCTGGGCAATCTTCCCCTGACGCTGCGTCTGCCCGACGGGAGCAGCGCGGAACTGGTGACGATTACCGGCGGCAGTACGGCGGTGACAATTTGTTCTAACTGCCCGCTGACCTTTACGATCCGGGGCGACGCTCTTTCGTTAAGCAAAGAATTTTCCTTCGCGGACGGCGACAAGGTCTGGAATCTGGATGAGGAACTTTCGACGGATGTGACGCTGACGCTCGACAGTGCCTTTACGGACGCGAGCGGTATCCGTCTGTTGATCGGCGACAATGCCTATGAACTGCCCAAGGAGGGCGGCTCGGTTGTGACTGTCCCGGGCAAGTACGATGTTGCCGCGATTGTCTATCGGCAGAACAGTGAAGACGGCAGCGACAAGGCGGATTATTTCAAAATTGCTTTCGGTCAACAGAATTTGACCAAAAATACCACACTTGCTATCGGCGCCTCCGTCAAGGCGGAACTCACGCTGGAAAAAGGCGATGTGAAGCAGAACGAGGATCAGCTTGTCACCCTGCGTTTCAGCGACAGCGAGGGAAGCCTCATCACCGATGTGGGGACTATCTACACGCTCGAGGACGGAACGGAAAGCTGCGGCAGTACGCTCAGCAGCTATTCCCTCCGACTCAACCGCGCGGGGGAAGACGGTACGTGGGAAGATCTCGACAGTCAGTATGTCGAGTGGAGCAGACAGGATGACGCGTTCGTTACGACGCTCTCCACCTCGATGATGGACAATGCGACTGGTACTTACCGCATGCGTCCCCACAGCTATCAGCCGTGGCCGTTTACGTTCGGCGATCGCGACTGGCACACGTTCCAAGTGACTGCCGAGGAAACCAGCCCGTCCGCGCGGGTGAATTTCCGGTTTAACAATTACAACGGCTCGCAGGAATCAAACGCGGATTTCTGCGTGCTGCTCAAAGATGAAAGCGGCGCGTGGATGTCCCGTCAGGCGATGGCACCCTCCGATGCGTCCAGCGAGCCGTGTTATACCTTCCTGCCGGTGGGACAGCGTTATCAGGGCGCAATGACGGCACAGTGCTACTGTCCCGAGCTGGACGGCACTGCCGCGGTCACGGCGGTTTTTACCATTGACCTCACTGACAAAACAGCAGGCGACACGGTGGACATCACCCTCCAGCCCGACAGAAGTTGGCAGATCACCCGTATCACCGCGCCTTCCGCCGCGGACAGTGCGTCCGCCGCAGGGACTTCGCCGGTGGGCGCTTCGGATCTGCCCGCTGACGGCAGTGTCAACGGACAAACCGACGGCGTGGACAGTAAGGTATGCGGCGTGACGGTTTATCCCTTTGACCGGCTGCCCGACACGGGCGTGACGGGGTCGCGCAGCAATTATCTGAGCGGCATCGTATCGCAGAACCTCGGCGAGACGGCGGTTGACCTGACCTTCCGCGCTGTCAGAGGGACTTACACATTCGAAGCGGTTGTGACGCTCACGCATGATTTCAGCGGCAGCGGCAGTATCGCCGCTTCGCTTCCGCTCCATCCGACACTCTCCTGCGACCAAGCGGAATACCGTTCGGGCAGCGACGTGACATTGCGTTACAAGCTGCTGGACAGCTGCGGCAACGCGGTTAAGAATGTGATTTGCCGCTCCGATAACAGTGAAACCGCAAGCGACGGCTCCGCCGGGACGGTGCATCCGACGGCTTGCGTCACCGTGTACCGCGCCAACGGCGCGACAGTGGGACAATACACACTCTCCGACGTCTACGCGGACAGTGTGAAGCTCACAGGGCTGGCGGACGGCAAATACATTGCCTCCGTCACCGTAGAATGTCCGCTGCTCACCGCTACGGGTGAGACAGTCACCTTCACGGTGGGCGGTGAATCGCCGGTTGTGCCGGAAAAGGTCGTGGAAACGCCCGCGAATTTCTCCGCCAAAGCCAAAAGCGTTTCCTCCATCGAACTGAGCTGGGACGCGCCGACGGATGAAATCGCCGGATATGTGATTTACCGCGACGGCAGACCCTTCGGGGAAGTGGCGGGAAGCGCCGATTCCTATCTCGACGAAGGCATCACCGCCGACCGCTATTACAGTTACACGCTCTACGCCGTGGACAGCGAGGGCGACAGAAGCAAAGGCGCGACGGCGGGTTCCCGTCCGGCGGCGCGACCCGATACCACCCCGCCGAGCGTGCCGACCAATCTGCGCGCGACGCTGATGGGTTCGGAAGTACTGTTGAGCTGGGCGCGTTCGACGGACAATGTCGCGGTGACAAATTACATTGTGACCTGTGACGGCACGGAAGTGGGACGCACCTATAACCGCAGCTTTACCCACGCGGGACGGCTGCCGGGTCAGACCTGCGTCTACACCGTGTCCGCGATGGACGGCGCGGGCAACCGTTCGGCGGAATCCCGGTCGGTTTCCGTTGCCGTTCCGAACGTGAGCGGCATTACCGCCTCCACACTCACCTATCCCAGAAACAAGGTGGGCAATATCACCGGTCAGACCCTCACTGTCAACGCCAGAGCGACCGCGGATATCGCCACCGTCAGACTGACGGTGAATTTCACGCTGCTCGACGGCACGTCGGACAGCCTCACAACTGCTTTGACCGCTGACGGAAACGGCGCGTGGCTCGGCTCGGCTGACCTGCCCGATGAATTTGCGTCGGTGGAGCAGGCGACGCTCACCGCCTATCAATCCGGCGAAACCGAAGCCGCCGATACCAAGCAGCTGCTCACTTCGCCTGTTGCGCGCGCAAACGCGTTTACAGTGGCGCTCACCAATACGCAGAACCTGACCCTGCCCGATTTTGCGCAGACGGTCAATGTCACGCTCAGCGGCAGTGACGACCAATTTTCCGTCACCCGCACGGTTGAGCATTATGCCGGCAGCTTTGTCTGCTTCCCGCCGAACGCGTCGGATTATTGCGTGACCGTGACCGATGAGGACGGACGGGAACTGTACGTCCGCACCGACATCACGATTACGGACGGCGGCAGCTTCACCGCCGACGCGTCCGATCTGGCAAAATCCCTGCGCGTGAAGCTCACCGGGCTGCCCGACGGCGTGGACATGACCGGCATTGCCGTCAGCGCGGAGGGGCGCTGGGCGACATACACCGGCGTGACCGACAGTCAGGGCTATATCATCTGGTCGGAGGGCGGTCAGTGGCTTTCCGTAGAACCGTCCAAGTGCTATTACGACATTGTCGGCGGCAGTTACTATCTGAGACTGCGCAGCGACGTGCAGACCCTCGCGACGGATGACAAGGTGTATGAAATCAACGGGATTTCTGAGAAATGCTATGTGACAGACCCAGTCAACGAGATGACGGTCGGGCTGGATACGACGACAGCGCAGGCAAAAACCATTACCGCGCATATCCGAGATAAACATGGAACCCCCGCGAAAGGGGTGTCCGTGGAAATCGTCGGCAAGACGCGCAAGACAGTCATCACCGATGAGAACGGCACGGCTTCCGCCAAAATCGGTCTGTATACCTACGACTTGGATGGTACCACCTATATTTGCGACGCTTGTGTGAATGTCCCCTGGCAGACCACCCCGGATGGCAGAATCTGGCAATCCAATGGCAACTCCTACACCCAGGATTCCTGCGATATCACGCTGACTGCTCAGTCCAATCAATTCAAATTTGTTCCCGACGTCAAGGTGTATCAGGACGGACAGAACCGACCCGTTTCCGACAGCGACGCGGCGGGCGCGGGCTGGTCTGCCCGTGTGATCCGTCCTTACAACGATTATAACCTCATCGGCTACAACGGCGAGTGGAGCAACAGCGACCTCACGCTGACGGACGGCGACAAGGTAACGGTATATCTGTCGGCGGCACTTGGCACCCGCTCATGGAGAGGACAGTGTGAGGTGACGTTTGATTCTGCCAATCCCACCGTTTCACCCGAAATTGTAATCCACGAGGACAGTGCGCACCGCCTGACGCTCAACGCGCTGAACGGCGATATGCTGCCCGGCGTAGACAGACGTTTCCTTGTCTACAACAAAAATGGAGAACTGCTCAGCGACACCGTTTCTCATGCCGCGTTTGCCGACGTGAAGCTTCCCTACGGACAGCCGGTCACGGTTATCGCTACCTTTGACACCGCAAGCGACAAATCACTGCTCCAGTGGAAAAGCTATGGTGCGTGGGCGGAATCTGTGAAATATACCAGTGACGGCAGCGGCGATCCCCTGCATTTTTCCGCCGCTTACGGCGTGTACTTCAACGACACCTTCTGGCGGGAAAACGGCTTTTCCGGCACGCCTACGCAGTACCGTCTGGACAACGGCGACTGGCGGGTCAACTTCCGCTACACCGCATGGGACGCGGACGGCACCAGAAGCAAATCTGACTATATCATTCTGCCCGAAGGCGCGTATGACGTTGACTTGGGCAGCTATACCTCCTGCTCGACCTACAGCGAGGAAGACAACACCATCACGATCAATCAGAAGAAAATCGGCGGCAGACACAAAATTTGCAATTTCAGTTTCAGCATTCCCGCGGAGAAACTGGCTGCCAATCCTAGGATCGTGGCGTGGTTCGAGACGACATTCATCAATGGCAAAGACTACACATCCCTCCCCTACGAGCTCAACCTGCGCCTCTCCGGCGTGAATCTGGGCGGTGGGAACAGTGTGTGTTATGATGACCTCACCGATCAGGGCGGTTATCCATTGACGGTCAGAAGCCAGCTTTACGGTCAGGGAAAGACCATTTCGATCTATGACGGTGATACGCTGCTGGTTTATCAGGCGATGCCGTCGCCGGAACTGACCTTCGATCTGCCATTGACAAAGGATATCGGAACCCATAAGCTGCGGGTAGTGGTATCGGACGGAACCATCGAGGACGAAACTGACAAAGAGGTGGACGTCGTTTATGACGACCAGCCGGTGATTGACTCGGTGTATGTCACCTGTAACGGCATCGGCGGTATGCTGGTAGGCAAAGGTTCAGAGTATTTCAGCCCCTATTATACGCATAGGCAGGAGGATCATGTATCGGTCAGGGTACAGGCGCAGCATTCCGATCTGATTGAGAAAATGTGGGCGGTTGTCAGTCTGTCCAAAGGCAGCGTTAAAATCAACCTCACCAAAAAGAACGATAACGGGCTCTATGAGGGCAGTTCGGTTTGCGGATCTGCCAATAATCCCGTTACCGGCATTGAGGTGAAATATCTCCAGAAGCCCGATACCCCCGATACGGTGCAGGGTTCCATTGACTTTGACACGCAGAGCAGCTATTATGACATCGCCTTCTGGGAAGGTCCGACCGATGAACAGCGCGAGGCGCATCTCGTCAGTGTGGAGGACAATCCCGCGCAGGCGCAGGCGCTCAGCGACTGGGAGAAGTACGTCGATCTCATTCAGAACGGCGAACACATGGACAGCGACGAATTCTATGAAAAGCTCGACGAAGTCTACGGCGACGACGGCGAATGGACGCTGCCGATTGCCAAGGGCGACAACGGCGAGGAATTCAGCATGACCTTCATCAAGGAAAGTGAGCGTGCCAAGGAATTTCTCGCGTCTGAAGACGCCTTCACCGTGCTGCTGGACGGCGAAAAGGTCAAAATGGGCTACGAAATTGAGTTCTGCGAGAACGGCGAGGACATCATCATTCACTACTACGGCGATCTGAGTCTCTTTTATCCCCGCGTTCCCGAATCGGATACCGTTTCGGCGGACTGGTTCTGGGAGAAGGACTACGGCGGACATCAGCCAACCAAGCCCGCCGCGCCGGTCGTGAAGCCCAAGAAGGGAGGACCTTCCGTCGCGGGTGAACTGTTGCAGAAGGGCGTCGGTCTCGGGAATATGTATAACGGCTACAAGGATAACCCGGATTACAGCCAGTATTACGCCATTCTCAACGATCCCTGCGCCACGCCCGCCCAGAAAATGGCTGCCCAGCAGAAGCTGTGGATTAAGATGGGACAGCACGCGGGCGATTTAGCGATTGACACGATTTCGCAGATCGGACCCGACGAAACCGACGCCGGCACATGGGGGCATATGGCACTGGGCGGCGGTCTGGGCGTGATGGGCAAACATTGGGATGACATCAATGCCGCGCTCAATGAGGATCCCACCAAAAACACCAGTCCCTGTGACGACGATGACGACGGTGACGATGACGACGACGATGACGACGATGACGACGATGATGACGACGACGATGACGGCGGCAACGGCGACGGCAATCACAAAAAGAAAAAGAAGAAGAAAAAGAAGACCGCCGCTTTCGGTCACTTCCATCCTCTTGTTGACCCGTCGGGCAATATCTTCGAGGCAGTCGCCGATCAACCCGTGCAGGGCGTGACCGCGACCATCTATTACAAGAGCAGCGAGAGCGGCGAATGGGTCAAATGGGATTCCGAAGCCTACGATCAGCCCTCCAACCCGATGCTGTCGCATGAAGACGGTTACTACGGCTGGGATGTGCTCATGGGCAAGTGGAAGGTTGTCTTTGAAAAGGACGGCTACTTCCTCGCCGAGAGTGAGGAACTCGACGTTCCGCCGGAGCATACCGACGTGAATATCAGCCTTGTTTCCTCTGTTGCGCCGACTGTCACGGGCTTTACCGCGAAGGCGGACGGCGGCAGTGTCACGCTGACCTTCGACAAGTATATGCTGACGAAGGATATGCTGAGTGACGGCGCGATCAATGTCACGTTCGGCGGCGTCACGCCTGGCGGCAAGCTCACGGCGGTCAGTCCCAAGACTACCGCCAAAGGCAACAAGCAGTTTGTTTCCGCCAGCGATATCGCTGGCGGTGATGAGGTCGCCAAGCAATTCACTTACACCTTCGACGACCCGCTGCCCACCGGCGCGACGGTCAATGTCACCGTGAGCGACGAGGCGGCAGCCTACAACGGCATGACCCTGACGGAAGTCTATAACGGTTCCGTCGTGGTGCCGGAGAGCGACCCGGTGGTGTATGCCGATACGATGACCTTTGAAGACGCTTCTCTGCTCGATAAAGCAGTAGGCGACACCTTCAAGATTGGCGAACTCACCTTCAACGGCACTCAGCCCGGAGCAGTTCAGTACGAATCGAGCGACGAGAGTGTTCTCACCGTCGATGAAAACGGCAATGTCACCGCTGTCGGCGCGGGCTACGCGACGGTTTGGGCAACCTGTGACACACTCGAAGCGGGACGTCCCGTACAGGTGACGCGCCAGCCGGTTGTCCCCGACGAGAGCGACAACGCGGTAGTGTTCTGCCGCAAGGATAACCTCATCTGGAACAAGGGCTGCTGGATGTGGTCGGACGGCGCGACGTATGGCGACGGCGACCCGGTTGAGGGCGACGGCAAATATCTTGCCCTGTCGTGGCGCATTCTCGAAAACGGCACGGAAAAGGCGGGTTCGGACGTGGCATCCGGCGCGATTGCGGTGAAGGAATACTACACCCCGACGAAAACCGGTACGCTCACCGGCGAAATCACCTATCAGCTCTACACCTATCACGAGGGCAAGTGGACAGCGGTGGAAGGCAAGACCTACACCGCCACCAAGGACATGAACGTCGTGACCGTCACGGGTCTGAGCGTCAAGACGCCGCCCGCGACAGTGGGTATCGGCGACACGCTCAATCTCAATGAGCTGGTACTCAATGTCCACACCTCCGACGGTCTGACCAGCGAGGTGCCTTACGCGAAATTCTACCGCTGGAGCCTCACACCGTCCACCAAGCACGGTACGGTTCTCACCAAGTCCGATCGCGTACTCACGATCACCCATCCCGACAGCGGTCAGACCGTGGATATCGAACTGTGGGCTTCCACCGAGCATGATATTACCATCACGAATGACGGCAACGGTACTGCCAAGGCTTCCGTCGAGAAAGCTGACCCGGGCGACACCGTCACCCTGACTGCCACCCCGAAGGAGCATTACCGTCTCAAGGAATGGCAGGTGGTGTCCGGCAAGGTGACGATTACGGACAATCAATTCACCATGCCCGACACAGCGGTGACGATTCAGGCAATCTTCGAGCCTGACCATACGCTCACGCACTTCGCGGCAGTTGCCGCCGCCTGTGAGACGGACGGCAGTATCGAATACTGGCACTGCGATGGCTGCGACAGGTATTTTGCCGACGCGGAAGCAAAGGAAGAAATCACGAAGGACGATATTCCGATTCCGGCACCCGGTCACGACTGGGACGACGGCGCTGTCACGCAGGAACCCACCTGCGACAAGGACGGCACAAAGGTCTATACCTGCCGGCATGACGCCAGCCATACCAAGACCGAGACTGTTCCCGCGCTGGGGCATGACTTGCAGCTGGTTCCCGCTGTGGCAGCGACTTGCACCACAGACGGACATTCTGCCTATTATGAATGTCAGCGCTGCGGAAAGCTCTTTGCGGACGGCACGGCGGCGATTGAAATTACCGACCCCGCCAGCCTGACGATTGAAGCACTCGGCCACGATTGGGGCGAATGGGTAACTGTTACGCCTGCTTCGGAGAATACGGCGGGACTTGAAAGACGCGTCTGTTCGCGCGATGCGACGCACGAGGAAACCCGCGTGCTTCCCAAGCTGCCGCACACCCATGTACTGACCAAGACCGAAGAAGTCCCCGCGACCTGTGAGGAAGACGGCCACACCGCCTACTGGACATGTAACGGCTGCGGCAAACTCTTTGGAGATGCCGAAGGCAACACCGAAATCCAGAAGGAAGATACCGTTATCGCGGCAATCGGTCACGATTGGGACAACGGCGTTGTCACCACTGAACCGACCTGTACCGAGGACGGCGTGAAGACCTTCACCTGCCGTCGTGACGCAAGCCACACCAAGACAGAGCCTGTTGCCAAGTTGGGGCATGAATTGAAGCTCGTTCCGGCGGTTCCTGCGACCTGCGAATCCGACGGACATTCGGCCTATTATGACTGCACGCGCTGCGACAGACACTTTGCCGACGCGGCGGGCAGTGAGGAAGTGACCGACCTTGACGCGTTGGTCATTCCCGCCACGGGTCATGCCTACGGCAGCCCCGTCTGGAAATGGGATGCCGACCACACCGCGACCCTTACCCTGACCTGTTCGCACGATGCGGTGCATGTGCAGAATATTCCCGCGATTGTCACCCGTAAACTCACCGAACCCGCCTGTGAAACCGACGGCGTGATTCTCTATACGGCGCTGGTGACGTTTGACGGGGTGACTTACACCGACAACAAGACCGAGAGTGTACCCGCGACGGGTCACAAGCTGACCCTGACGGCGGCGGTGGAACCCACTTGCGAGAAGAACGGTAGCACTGCTTACTACGTCTGCGAACACTGCGGCAAGTGGTTCGAGGACGCGACCGCGTCGGTGGAAATCACCGACAAGAGCAGCGTGGTGATTCCCGCGCTGGGTCATGATTACGGCAATCCGGCGTGGAATTGGAGCGCCGACGATCAGGCGACGGTGTCCTTTACCTGCCGCCACGACGACAGCCATGTGAAGACCGTCACGGCGACGGTCACAAGCGAGAGAACCGAACCTACCTGTCTGCACGACGGACAGCTTGTCTACACCGCGACGGCGAAATATGACGGCAGAACCTACACGAATACCAACACCGTCAGATTTCCCGCACTCGGTCATGAATTGCACCTGATTCCGGCGGTAGCACCGACCTGCGAAAAGGGCGGCAATATCGAATATTACCTCTGCGAGCGTTGCAACAAGCTGTTTGCGGACGCGGAAGGCAAAACCAAAATCAAGTTGGAGGATACGATTCTCCCCGCCAAGCAGCACGATTGGAACGGCGGCGTTGTGACCACTGAACCGACCTGCACCGAGGACGGCGTGAAGACCTTTACCTGTCTGAACGACCCGAACCACACCAAGACCGAATCGGTGCTCGCGCTTGGTCACAAGCTCAAAGCGATTCCTGAAATGCCTGCGGCTTGTGAATCCGAAGGCCGCATGGCGTATTATGAGTGCAAGACCTGCGGCAAGTACTTTGCCGACGCGACGGGTCTGGTGGAAATCACTGACCTGAGCGTTCTCACGATTCCGGCGATCGGTCATGCCTACGGCAAACCGAGCTGGCACTGGAGCGAAGAAAACGCCGCGACAGCGGTATTCACCTGTGAGCACGATGCGGCGCACACCGAAACCGTGACGGCTACGGTTACGGCTGATAAATCCGAGGCCGACTGTGAGAAGGCAGGTCGCATCACTTACACGGCGGCGGTCATCTTCGGCGGCAAGACCTACACCGACAGTAAGACGGTCAAGGTACCCGCACTTGGACACAAACTCAAACATGTAGAAGCAATTCCCGCGACCTGCGAGACCGACGGTCACACCGAACACTGGATTTGTACGCAGTGCGGCAAATATTTTGCCGACGAAAGCGGCGCGACCGAAATCAGTGCGGACGATGTAATTCTTGAAAGATTCGGTCACGATTGGGACGACGGGGTTGTCACGCTGGCTCCGACCTGCGAGACCGACGGCGTGAAGACCTACATCTGCAAGCACGACGCAAGCCACACCTGCACGGAAGTGATTCCGGCGACGGGACACACGCTGACATTCGTTCCGGCGGTGCCCGCGACCTGCGAGACCGACGGCAGTATCGCGTATTATGTGTGCGATACCTGCGGCAAGCGATACGCAGACGGCACGGCGGCAGTGGAAATTACCGGCGATATCACCGTACCGGCACTCGGTCACGATTGGGGAATGTGGTTAGTTACCAAGCCCGCCACTGAATCCGAAGAAGGCTTGGAAGTCCGTATTTGCCAGCATGACCCGTCACATAGCGAAACCCGCGTCATTCCGGCGCTTGGTCATATGCACAAGCTGACCAAGACCGAAGCGGTTGCGGCAACCTGTGAGGCAGACGGCCATATCGCCTATTGGACGTGCGACGGCTGCGGCAGGCTGTTTGCCGACGCGGCAGGCGCAAAGGAAATCGAGAAGGAAGATACCATTCTGGTAAAACTTGGGCACGACTGGGACAACGGTGTGGTTACGCTTGACCCGACCTGTGAGGAGGACGGCGTGAGAACCTACACCTGCCGCAACGACGCAAGCCATACCAGAACGGAGGTCATTTCCGCCACAGGGCATGAATTAAGGCTGGTTCCGTCCGTGGCGGCGACGTGTGAAACAGACGGTCACAAAGCATATTATGAATGTGAGATCTGCGGCAAGCTCTTTGCGGACATTGCCGCGCAGACGGAAATTACCTTCTATGACACCGTGATTCCCGCCATCGGCCACCGTTACGGTGAACCGGTCTGGACGTGGCACGACGACAACACCGTTGAGGCGGTATTTACCTGTGCCAACGATGCGGCGCACACACCGACTCTTTCGGCGACCGTCATGAGCGAAACCGTCCAGGCGACCTGTGAAGCGGACGGTAAAACGGTTTACACCGCGACCGTTGCATTTGAGGGCAAGACCTATACTGACAGCAAAATCGTACTGCTCCCGGCACTGCATCACGACTGGGACGACGGCGTTGTAGAGCTGTCGGCGGACGGCAGCGATTACGTCGTGCGCTTCACCTGCCGAAATGACGCAAGCCATACCCGCATTTCTCCGCTGAACTTGATGCCACCGAGCGAGGATTACTACTATTACACCGTTCACACATCGTACCCCCAGAACAGCGACGAAGACGCACGCTTTGTCGTTAAGCGCCGCGGCGATGACACGGCGACTTACAGCAAATTCCTCGGTATCGCGGTGGATCACCGGAATGTGGCGCCGGATTGCTACGTCACCTTCCCTGGCAGTGTGGTTATTGACCTCAAAGCCTCCTACCTGCGTACGCTGGCGGTAGGGAAACACACCCTGCGCGTGATATTCACCGACGGCTATGTAGATACCTCCTTTATGATTACGGCAGCCGCATCCACACCGGCCCAACCGGTTACACCGGTTCAGCCCACACCTGCGGCACCCCATAAACCCGTGCCCACGCCTGTGGAACCCACACCTGCGGTGCCCGATAAACCCGTGCCCGCACCTGTGGAACCCACACCTGCGGCGCCTGATACCGGCAAGTCCGATTCACCGCGAACGGGCGAGGGCAGCTTTGCGGCGGTATGGCTGATGATGAGCGCCTCTCTGTGCGCTATGTTCACAGCAATCAGAAAAAGACGCGAGGAAGCATAACGATGCGATTGCCCCGGATGATGGACGGGGAGAGAGATGGGAAATCCGTCTCACTCCCCGCGTCAATGGGAACTATGGGAATGGATGCAGGGCGTTTGCGATGAAAGGAGAATGGTAGCCATGCAGAAATGGCTCGAAGCACTAAAAGAAAAACTCACCGGGAACAAAAAGGCGGCATTGCTGCTTGGCGTCGTCGCGCTGCTACTGGTGTTGTCAGCGGTTGTTCTGAAGATGGGGAACGGTAATCCATTATACGGAAACTGGATTTTAGATGAAGTAACCGGCTATGAGTTTGACCGCAACGGCAAAGGTGTCATGTCGGTGCAATCTTCGGAATATCCCTTTACGTATCAAATTGACGGCGATCAACTATTCATTGATTTTGAATTGGAAAGCGCTGCCGACAGGACATATACTTATACGATCGACGATGATGTGCTGAAATTGTCGGCCGGCGGCCAGCACTATGAGATGAAAAAACGAAAGTGATTTCAGAAGCGTCCATATTCAAATGGCAAAGGAGAGATTGCATTGAGTTGCAAAATCATCAAATCGTGTATCAGTAGTTGTCTGCTGATACTGCTGGTACTGTCCTCACAGCTGCCAACGGTTTGGGCGGCATCAACGGGAGATTCGTCGAATCATACGTTGGCTGTTGATCCTACGGGCAAGAACAATGGCTATTCGGCCGTGCTCTATGACAATACCAACGGTCTGCCCACTTCGGAAGCCAACGCGCTTGCCACTACGTCTGACGGATTTCTTTGGATTGGCAGCTACAGCGGCCTGATTCGGTACGACGGCAACACCTTTGAGCGCATTGACTCCACCACCGGTGTGGCCAGTGTGGTGAGCCTCTTTGTGGACAGCAAGGACCGGCTCTGGATCGGTACGAATGACAGCGGCGTTGCCGTGATGGAAAAGGACAACTTCAAGTTCTATACCAAATCGGACGGTCTGCGTTCCTCCTCCATTCGTTCGATTGTGGAAGCTCCCGACGGCAGTATTTACATTGCCTCCACGCAAGGCGTTTCCATCATCGACACGGATATGCAGTTGACCCCGGTCAATGACATACAGATCAATGATGAATATATCCGTTCGCTCCAGATGGGCAGTGACGATGTGATTTATGGCGTGACCAACAGCGGCGCGGTATTTACTATGCAGGACGGAAAGCTCACGGCGTTCTACAATGCGGAAGACATGGGCATTATGGGCATTCGCGCCATTCTGCCGGATAGCAGCAATCCGGGCTGTATTTACGTCGGCACGGGGGGCAGCGAGGTTTACTACGGCCGGCTGCAAAACGGCCTGCAAACAAGCAAGACCTACGACATCTCGCCGCTGGACTATGTCAATAGCCTTGCACAGGTGGGCGGTCAGGTGTGGGTGAACGCCGACAACGGTATGTCCGTTCTCAAAAACGATGTTGCGTCTATGCTGGAAAACCTGCCGGTCAACAGCTCGATTGAAGGCGTCATGACAGATTACCAAGGCAATCTCTGGGTGGCCTCTTCCAAGCAGGGCGTCATGAAGATTGTGCCCAACCAGTTCACCGACATTTTCCAGCGCTACGCCCTGACGTCGGACGTCATCAAAGCGACCTGTATGTATAACGATATGCTGCTGATCGGCAGCAAGAACAACGGCTTGACGGTCGTTGACAATAGCGGCGTCGTGGAAAGCTTTCCCGTTGAGCAGGCGATTACCGCGTCGGGTGAGCCGCTGGAGGCTGACGATTTGATTGCCATGCTGGCAGGCTGCCGTATTCGTTCCATCGTCTGCGACAGCAAAAACCGCGTCTGGATTGCGACCTATGGCGAAAATGCCCTGCTCCGCTATGACAACGGTATTGTCACCCGTTTCAGCGAAGCGGACGGTCTGCCTTCCGAACGCGTGAGAACAGTCTTTGAGCGGCAGGACGGCAGCTTCATGGTGGCCTGTTCGGGAGGACTTGCTATCATCGAAGACGATGTGGTCACGCAGGTTTACAATGAAGCGTCGGGCATTAACAATACCGAAGTACTCACAGCCATCGAAACCAAGAACAAGAATATGATTATCGGTACAGACGGCGACGGCATTTATTTCCTCAAGGACGGCAAGGCTTCCCATGTCGGCATCGACGCGGGACTTTCCTCCGAGGTTGTCATGCGTCTGAAGGAGGACGTTTCCAGAGATGTTGTCTGGGTCGTTACCAGCAATTCACTGGCCTACATGAACGAGATCGGGCAAGTGACTACGGTGAAAAATTTCCCTTATTCTAACAATTTCGACCTTTACGAAAACAGCGATGGCGATATGTGGATTCTCAGCAGCAACGGTATCTATGTGGTTTCCGCCGATGAGCTGATTGCCAACGGCGATATCAACCCTATCTATTACGGCAGAGACAACGGTCTCTCCTGTATCGCGACCGCCAACTCCTACAGCGGCTTGACAAAAAGCGGCAATTTATATATTGCCGGTACCACCGGTGTGGCCAAGGTCAATATTGAGACTTCCTTTGAGAATGTCACCGATGTGAAAATGACGGTACCCTATATCGAGGTTGACGGCGTCAGGGTTTACCCCGACGCCAAGGGAACCATCACGATTCCCTCTGACGCCAAGAAGGTTACCATTTACAGCTACATCTTCAATTATTCCCTCATGAATCCCCAAGTGACATATCAGCTGCAAGGTTTTGATGACCATGGTACCACCGTCAAACGCAGCGAACTGGTGCCTATTGACTACACGAACCTCAGAGGCGGCAAATACCGGTTTGTCATGCAGCTAGCTGATACAGATGGCAGCAGCGGCAAGGATCTGACCGTTGACATTGTCAAGGAAAAGGCGCTGCATGAATGGCTGTGGTTCCAGCTCGTATGCGGCGCACTGGGTCTTCTGCTTGTCGCGGGCGTTGTTTTGATCTACATTCACCGTAAAACCCAGGCATTCCTCAAAAAAGAGAAACAGCAGAAGCAGCTCATTCGTGAAATCGTTGAGGCGTTTGCCAAAGTCATTGATATGAAGGATTCCTATACCAACGGTCACTCTACCCGCGTGGCACAGTACACCGTCATGCTGGCGAAGGAGTTGGGGTATGACGAGGAGACTGTCGAGCAATACTACAACATCGCGCTGCTGCACGACATCGGCAAGGTCGGTATTCCGCCGGAAGTGCTCAATAAGCCCGGCAAGCTCACTGACGAGGAGTTCCGCACCATTAAATCTCATACCACGCTGGGTTACAATACGCTCAAGGGCATCAGCATCATGCCGGAACTGGCCATCGGCGCGGGCGCACATCACGAGCGTCCCGACGGCAAGGGCTATCCCAACGGTCTGAAGGGTGACCAAATTCCGCGTGTGGCACAGATTATCGCCATTGCCGACACGTTTGACGCGATGTACTCCAACCGTCCCTACCGCAAGCGCATGAATTTTGAAAAGGCGGTTTCCATCATCAAGGGGGCACGCGGTACCCAGCTTACCGCCGATGTAGTAGACGCCTTCCTGCGCCTCGTAGACAAGGGAGAGTTCCGCGCCCCGGACGATGTCGGCGGCGGCACCACGGAGGATATCGACAATATCCACAAGAAGTTTGATGCGCAGGCCAAGAATGACAATACTGCTCCGCAGCAACCCACCAAGGCCGAGCCTGTCAAAACAGAACCCGCCAAGACTGAGCCGGTAAGGACAGAGTCCGTTTCCCGTGACAATGCGAGAATGGACTACACATTTAGAAATACGTCTCAGGGAAGCGGCAGACACAGTTCGCAGGGCGTGAGTTTTCCGCGCTACAGGGACGATAAGTAATCCTTGACCCCGTTTCACAATATTTGAATAGAAAGCGCCATTTTTTCTGCAAAAAGTGGCGCTTTTTTTGTTTTGTCTGTTCGTTGCAGGCGTGTGTCAACGGTCCTGTACTATGACAAAAGTGATAAAAGCAATCCCCTTTTTGTCTGCATTATTATTCATTCAAATGTTTTTGTTATTAATCCCACAAATTCATTGACTTAAATTGTGAATGATGATATAATGATTAAGGAGATGCAATGGGCGTATGGGGGTTATGGAAGAGTATCAAGGTTATCTGGCACTTTTTTGATAAAACGGCAATGCAGTATTCTTGTTCAACTTGTTCTGTCCGCCATTACAAACCGATACATACGTGTCTGTGGGTCGATTGTGTCCTGTAGGCGCGTTTTTTGTTTTGATGATTTTCTCATTTGGCAAATAAGGAGGCTGCACATCATGAAATGCCAAAGTTTTCGCCAGAGCGTAGCTGCCGTGCTGGCTGTCATGTGCTTGTTCCTGTTGGCGGCGCCGGTGCGTGCCGAGGGAGACAGTACGTCCGCGGATGTCATGATTCCGGTCACAGTGAAGGATACCAGCGGTATGCTGACGGACAGCACATCGTTCCGTGTCACACTGGTGGGGAAGGATGCCGCCGCACCGCTGCCAGCCGTAACGGAGTACATACTTACCGCCGCCCCCGAGGCAACCTGTGAGTTTGGCCCTCTGGCCTTTGATGAGCCGGGCAACTATCGGTATCTGATCCGGCAGGAACAGCTTACCGGTGACGATACCGTTATCACTGACCATACGGTATATGCTGTAACAGTTGTTGTTATCACCGATGACGATGTGCTTTCTGCTACTGTAGAGGTCAGGAAGCAGAACGAAAATCAAAAACGGGCAGCGCTTGTTTTTGAAAACAGCGATAAGCGCGCGCAGAAAGACCAACCGAACACCGAAAACGATGACCAATCCTCGGAGGACGATGACGACGAGAACGCCCACGATGATATTCGCTCTCTGACCGGATTGAAAAATTTTTCTCGCCCCGTACGGGCGAACCGCTTTCCTTTGCGCCGCTGGGATTGCTGATTGCTGGGGGCCTGTTCGCGGTCTGGGCTGTTCGCCGCGGAAAACAGGCTGACGTCCCTGCCGCTGCTTCCGAAAAGGAAGGGGAAGAGGCGCAGTGACAGTCGCTCCACAGGCGGTATTCCGCTGAGCGATTGTCAGGGAAGAGTGATATTTTTGATGCGGAGACGCGGCATTTAAGCGTGTCCTGTCCCGGCATGACCCGAGGAGGCATTGGATTGATGAACGGTAAAAAATGGATCAGTGCTCTTACAGTGTGTGTACTGGTGTTGTTTCTGACCGCCGCGCCAACGGCGTTGGCCGACGGCGTGACCGGCGGTACGGTGAATCTCAAAATCGCGCTGCTCATGGATCAGCAGGCTGCGGTACCGGACGTGACCTTCAGCTATACGCTTGCGCCGGGAGAACCCGTGCCGTCGTCCGGCGGAGAACTGCCGATTCAGAGCGGCCCGGCAGGCGCGACTTTGCAAGGCAGCGGCAATGTGACCTTTTCGTCCGGTGACACCACCGTTGAAGCGGGGGCAAAAAAAGGTGTCGAAAAGACCCTGACCGCCGATTTCAGCGGCGTAACTTTCCCCGACACCGGCGTTTACCGCTATGTGGTGACGGCTGCGCCCAGTACCGTCGCCGGTGTGGAAATAGATGCGGACGACAAGCGTTACATTGATATCGCGATAGAGAACAACGGCAGCGGGGCGCTGCAAATCGCTTCGACCGTCGTGCGTCGTGCGTCTGACAGCGCCAAATCGGAGGGCTTTACCAACTATTGCAGTACCAACGTGCTCACGGTTGCCAAACAGGTGATCGGCAATCAGGCTTCCAAGAAGAAATACTTTCAATTTACCGTCACGGTGTTGCCGCCCCGTACCGGCGTAACGGAGATTTCCGACGAAACGCGGTTTCCGGTGACCGGCAGCTTTGATCGCTCGGTCAACAAAACCTCCGCAACCGTCTACGAGGCCGATGTGATGAATGCTGCCAACGCGGTGACTGTGGACGGAGAAAACGGCTATGTTACCTATGCCCAACTGAAAGCCGGTAAGGTGTTTTACCTGCGCCACGGGCAGACGGTCGTTATCAGTGACATTCCCGCAGATTATGGCTACTCGGTTACAGAAGCACCGGAGGACTATACGCTGACTGCCGTTCAGGTGTCAGGCGATCAGACGGGATATTCCCGCAGCGCCCCGGTTCCTACCGGTGTGACGATTGCCATCGTGGTGCCCGCACTGCTGGTGTTGGGCGGCGTGATTGGCGTTGGCACCATCGTAGTGCGGAGAAACAAACGGTCATGATGGGGACAAAACAAAAACATCCCATAGGCGGCGCGTGGCATCCGATCTGGAAAAAGCTCAATGATCTGTATGATCTGGTTGCCGTGACGGCATTGCTTCTGGTGATTTTTACAGCGGGCTATTGCCTGTACGACAGCCTTTACATTTACACGCACACTGCCGACGCGGCGCAGCTGGCACTGTATAAGCCGTCACCCCAGACCGGCATGACGCAGGATTCCCCGATTACCGACCAGATGGTCGGCTGGCTTACCATGGATGGAACGGATATTGATTATCCTGTAATGCAGGGCGAAGATAACGCGGAATTTCTCAACAAGGATCCTTACGGCAAATTCTCGCTTTCCGGCAGCATCTTTCTTGACAGTCGCAACACGCCCTCCTTTGATGACGGCTATGCCATCATCTACGGACATCATATGGAATACGGCAAAATGTTCGGCGCGCTTGACCGCTATCTGGACGAGGACTATGCCCGCCGCCACGCTCACGGCACACTGCTTATCGGCAGAGACGGTCAGGAAACCCGTGAACTGGAGGTGTTTGCCGTGGCGGAGGCGCGCGCCGCGGAAAAGGTGCTGTTTCACATGAGCACCGCCGATCAGGTCAGACGGTACATGACCGATCACGCCTCTTTTCGTTTTTTCGAGCCGGATGGCAATATCCTGGCGCTGACCACCTGCGTGGATACCGCCGCCGACGCCAGAATTGTGGTGATGTGTGAGATCAGGGAACAGACCGCCTCACCGTCATCACCGGCTACAGCAATTTCATAAAGGAAGTGGACACAGTGCTGAAATACAAACCAAAAAAATTATAAGCAGCGTGTCAATCGTCGTGGTGCTGGTGGCATTTTTGTGCCAGGCGGCGGCTATGATCCCCGATTATTATGTAAAGGTCGCTGCCGAGGCAGCTGTTTCCGGCGCGGATATTCCCGCCGATGATCAGGCTGTTACTCACGCGGAAGCGCCGGATGAGTCAGACACGGCGGACGATACAGACGCGGCGGACGCGGCCGATCAGACGGTACTCCGGCAGACGCTCCCCCTGAACGCGCCCCTCCGGCAGTGGGCGGATAATGTTTATTCATATGAAACGACTTACCAACAAACCCTGACGTTTGAAAGCCTGTTTACGGCATTGGGCGTCAATCAGTCTCCTGGCAATGTCACCGCCGTGACGCCCCGCTCCGATACGGCAGCTAATAATCTGGCGATTGATATCGAGAATAAGACCATTTCTCCCAAGAAAAAATATGACGAGCTGGAATTGGTTGATTTTACATTTAAGGACGGTACTTCCATTGCCGTGCAGTTTACGGATACCTACTATACGCCGGATATTGCCAAACTCTGCACCGGTATCAAGCTGCTTGTCAACGGCAAATATTACACCGCTGACGACGCCGGTACCACACTGGCGGTCAGCGACAAAACGTATTATGATCTGATGATCGACTTTGCCGAAACGTCCCAGTGTCAGTTTGCCGATTATCAGCCGCTGTTTTACAAGCTGCCTCAAAGCTTTTATCTGCCGGATGATTTCAATGATACGAATCACACGGTCGATATTGACATGGGCAGATACGGTTCAATGAAAGGAAACCGCGTCACTTACGACGCGGCCACCAATACGATCAAACTGCATTGGAATCAGAATGACAGCACATTCGAGCAGTTCCGTCAGGCTGGTACAGCGCAGTTTACGCTGGTGCTGTCGGGTTTGCTCGACCTCTCCGGCAACGCGCTGATTTTTGAGCAGGACAAAACCATCACGCTGACCAAGGAAAACCTGCACAATGCCAGCATCACGAAAACGCCTTCTTATGCGCAGTCCAACGGTACGATCACTTATGATATTGTCGTCACGTCTGACGGCACGACGGAAGATCTGATGCTCACCGACGTCATGGGCTATGCGCTCAAGCATACGGACGATGTGACGCTACATTATGTTCATGCTTCGGACTCTTACGATCCCGCCGCGTTTCAGGAACCGTCCGTCGTCTCCAACGCAGACGGCCGGCTGGTTATCAGCATTCCCGCCATGAGTGACGGAGATAAACTGCACATCAGCTATACCTGTGCCATTGATCTCGATAAAATCGCTCGTACCCGCCACGCTACCGAGGAAGAAACCGGCAACACCGCCACGATCGTGGGTGATAACGACCCGAGTGACAACGTCGCCAAGGCGCATGTCAGCGACATTGACTTTTCCAGTATGGCCAAGACTTCGCTGGGCAAGACCCCGCTCAAGATGGAAGGCAGCTATTACAGCGTGATTACGTGGCAGGCAGTCACCAATGAAGGCGCCAAGGTCGGGCTGGCGGGTTCCGACCTGACCGATACCATGGTGGAGAGTGCGCAAATTTCCGCTTACCACGGAGAGGGCGTCACGGTGAAGTGCTATGACGCGGACAACAATCTGAAGGAGACCCGTCTGCTGACATGGGCCGATCTGCAGATCGACCCCAATTCTGCCAAGTCATGGACCTATCATATTCCCGATGATGACCCCCGGTACAAGTATGTGGCGGAGTATCAGACCCGCGTGTTCCGCGACGGATTGGAAGAGCAGACCGTCGTGACCAACAGGGTTACCGGCAAATGCGGCGAGGCGGAAGCGCTGGAATTGGTGGACCCCTTGTCGGGACAGGGGGGCGGTATCTCCGTTTCGAAGTATGCCACCAACATTCTTTCCGACCACGTCACATGGGACATCACCATGACGGTGGAAGGCGAAGATTATCTCAACAAGGAACTCGCGCTGAAAGAAGGCACACAGAACAAAACAACCCAGGAACTGCCCAATGTGACAATTCCCGCATATACCGACGAGCGCGGCGTGTATCACGCGGGCGGCATCATCTGTGAAGAATTGGAACAGCTGGAAATATACGGCTTGCAGCCTCAGGAGGCATTCCGTATCTATTATGCCGTTGACGGTGTGTCCACGATCTACGATTCGGATAACACCGATTACTGTACGCGGTACGACGACGGCACAGCGGTGGTGACCGGGTTCGCGAAGCCTGCCGTGGATTATGTTACTAACAAAGCCACCTTCCAGATGTATTTCTATAAGTCCGGTGAGAAGGATGCAGTTAGTGGCAAATTCGTTCAGGCCAACAGAGGCTTGAATCTGCCGACCGATATGCCCGACCCCGTTCCGGAGGGCTATCAGCCCAAGCGAACGGTCAATCTCAAGATGACCAACTACTTCCCGAATGAATGGGGCAACAGTGCCCGTGATTACGCAAAGGCCACCGGCAGCTACACGCCCGGTATGTATACCCATTACACGCCCAATCCCAACTCATCCAACACGCTGAAACGGTTGGACTTCCTGATTAACGTCAATCCCGGCAAGCTCCGCCTCAATGACGGCAAATACATGGAGGTCAGAGACGTTTATTCCGATACCCTTTCGGCGGACTACCGTTCTATCCGGTTTACGGTCGATCCGCCGGAAAACGCCTCACTCATTCATTACGATTACCACGACAACACGGGCAGTTTTGTCATACCCGACGAAACGAATGTCAGAATCACGTATACGGCGACGGTGCTGACCAAGTCCAATGAGCTGAACACGGTCGAGAATGTCTCGTTTTCCAACAAGGTGAGCGTCCTTGGCTACAGCACAGAAGTGGTGGATCATACCGACGTGACCGTCGGCTCCACCGGTTCCGCCATCGACCCGGAACTGTATCTTTACAAATTCCGCTCCAATCATATGGAAACCGGTCTGAACGGTGCCATCTTCGAACTGATGGAGGATAAGATGGACGCACAGGGAAACGTGGTGTATCAATCCGACGGCAAAACCACCGTGAAGGTACCGGTTTATTCCAAAAAAAATAATAAGCCAATCGTGCTGCCCACCGAAAACGACCCGACTCTTGCCACACCCGGATATATTCATGTCAAACTGTCCCAGACGGAATACGATATGGTGCTGGAATACAACAAGGATTATTATCTCCATGAGAAAAAGGCGCCTACCGGGTACACCTCCAGCGATATTTATTACCAGTTCAAAATCAAAAAAGACGGCACGGTGAACTATTCCAACCGTGAATACCTCAACGGCGACGTGCTGACCGTCCGCAATGTGCCGGAGTATATTGACGTGGACGTGTCCAAGCAGATTCTGGGCAATGTCATGCTGACCGACGCGGACAAAGAAGCCATTCACTTCAAGCTGGAAAAGCGGAACGCCGACAGCGGCGCGTGGGAAGTTTACAACGGTTACAGCGATGTGAAATACACGGATTTCGTCGCGGCGCCGGGCAGTACCGACGGCACGGTCGTCAAGACGCTGGAGCATCTCACCGAAGGTCAGTACAGGCTGACAGAGACAGGTAATGCCACGGTCAAAGGCAATCACCCCGGCTCTAAAACCTCCACAAGCTATTTGTGGGAGGACAATGTCGGCGGCAGACAGGCCGACGGCGACCTTTCCGTTACCTTTGAAATCACGCAGGTGCACCTGCAGAACGCGGACGACCGCGAGCTGACCCTCACCAACACCTTTTCGATCGACACCGTGGACAAGAAGGTCTTCAAACGCTGGTACAATCCCGACGGCACGCAGATCAACTGGCCCGAAGGTCTGGCGGTCAGGCTGGATATGTATCGCTATGATAAGAATACGACGCAGATCATCGGTTCCCCTGTCGCCAGCGTTACACTTGACGGTGTGGCGGATCAGAACGGCGAGTACACCGCGGGTATCGCGACCTTCTATGATCTGCCGCGTTATCAGGCGGACGGCGAGACGGAACAAATCTACGCCGTCAAGGAAGCCACCGTTTTCAACGGCTACCAGACGCCGGACGTTACGGTATTTTATGACAATGCCGCGAACCAGTCCCTCAGCGAAGTGACGGTGAAAAACACCAAGAAGGCCACATCGGTCACCGTTACCAAAGTATGGAGCCCCTCAGTTCCGGATAATGCCTATGCTACCTTCCGTCTGTTCGCTTATCCCGACGGGCAGGATCCCGCCAAGGCGACGATGGTGCGTGACCTGAAGGTGGACGGTACCGGCGACAACGGCTGGATGGCTGTCTTTGCCGATTTGCCGACCGCCAACGATCTGGACATACCGCTGCATTACATCGTCAAGGAAATCAGTCACACAACGGGCTACGAGCCGGAGTACAGCCAGCAGAGAAGCTACGCGCTCGATGGCGAAACCGTCACCAACCGACCGGCCAAGACCGATTTCAGCGTCACCGTGAAGTGGGAAAACACCATGAACAACCGGTGGCCCGCCGGTCAGAGCGTCACTCTGAAGCTCAGGCGAAGGAACAAGGATACTCAGACACCTGACGATGACTTCGCGATGGATTTTTCCATTGCGGGCGTGAGCTACAGCGGTATCAATCATTACAGTCCCTTTGAAGTGGAGAACAATAACGATAATCTCATCCTGACCGTCAAGTCCCTGCAAAAGTACGCCGCGGACGGCAGTCAGTGGGAGTATTTCATCAGTCAGGACGAATACTTCACCACTACCTACGCCAATAAAAACCGCGCTGACGTTACTGACAGCGGGCAAACTACCAACCAGGGTCTGATTGTCAACCGGCTTCCCACGCATGACCTCACCTTCAGCAAAACGGTGACAGGCGCCTTTGGCAGCACCATACGGCAGTTTAACTTCACCGTAAAACTGTCCAACGGGTCGGTGGCGTTGGCGGGGCCCCTGACGTGTGTCAAACAGGAGCGCGACGGCACGCAGGACAATCTTACCGTGACTTTCGACGCAAACGGCGAGGCGGTGATTTCGCTCCGTCACGGGGAGTCGTTCACGGTGAAAGGCATTCAGTCCGGCGCGACCTATTCCGTGACAGAAGAAAGTCTCACCGAAGAAGGCTATACAGTGGCAGTCGAAGGCGCTTCCGAAGGCAAACTGGATGCAGACACACAGGTTTCCTTTACCAATTCCCGCGGGGGGGCAGTGCCTACGGGTCTGTCGCTGGGCATTACTTCCTCTGTGGCCATTGTTGTCGCAGCCTCTGCCGCCATTTTGCTGATACTGCGCAAGCGGCGCAAGGCACGTGCACAGCAGGTATGTCTTTGAGGGTGTCACTCGGTGAGAGAATCAATTAAACCGTAACCGGAAGGGAAGTCGTTCATATGTCAAAAAAACGGGTCGATTCAGTCAATTTCAGCCGTTCCACTGCGGCGGTCAGTGTGTTCGTACTGGCAACGGTGCTGGTGGTGAGCCTTGTTGCCGTAATTGGCATGAACTGGGATACTGTAAGTAGTAAAATGGCTCATTTTGTGTCGGATTCCTCCGCGACGTCACCGTCGGACACGTCGCATGAGGAGAAAGTTCCGCCGCTGACGCTTGCTTCACAGGCCACCATCTCGGTGACAGGTGACGTCATCGGACATATGCCGATGGTCACGGCGGCGTACAATACCAAGACCAGAAGCTACAATTTCGACAATATCTTTACCTACATACAGAAATATGCCTCGGATTCCGACTACGCCATCGCCAACCTTGAAACCACTCTGCGCGGCACCGAGGGAGGCGACAAGTACCGCGGCTATCCTCTCTTTAACACGCCGGACGCCATTGCCGACGCGCTCAAAAAGGCGCAGTTCGACATGCTGCTCACCGCCAACAACCATTCCTATGACTCCGGTCTCAAGGGCATCACACGTACAGTGGAAGTACTGGACAAAAGGGGTTTTGACCATATTGGCACCGTGAAGCAGGAGAACGACAGGAGATATCTTGTCAAGGAGGTCAACGGTATCAAAATCGGCATGATGTGCTATACCTACGAAACCAGCGGTAAAAACAGCAAGACCAAATATCTCAATGGCATTTATATGAAACCGGAAGCTACCGGGCTGATTGATTCCTTCAATTATCATCACCTCGATAAATTCTACGACGAGCTCAGTCAGCGGCTTGCCGCCATGAAGGCCGAAGGCGCGGAAGTCACGGTACTCTTTATTCACTGGGGCGACGAATACAAGATCAAAAACAACAGCACGCAAAAGAAGATGGCGCAGAGCATCTGCGATCTGGGCATTGACGTGATTGTGGGCGGCCATCCGCACGTCATTCAGCCCGTGGAGCTGCTCACTTCCAAGGACAACACGCATAAAACCGTCTGTCTGTACTCCATGGGCAACGCCGTCTCCAATCAGCGCAAAGACCGCGCCGCCATTAAGACCGGTCACACGGAGGACGGCTGTCTGTTCAGCGTCACCTTCAACAAATACAGCGATGGCCGCGTGATTGTAGCGGACACCGAGCTGCTGCCGACATGGGTCAACCTCTTCACTGATTCCAAAACCGGCAAAAAGGTCTATCAGATCGTTCCGCTGGACAAGTCGGTCGCCAATTGGAAGACCACCTTCCACATGAGCGACGCGGCTGCCAAGAGCGCGGAACAATCCTACAACCGCACGGTCGAAATCACCGGTAAGGGCATGGCGGAAGCGCAGTCCTACTGCCGCGGTCAGGCCAAGGCCATTCTCAGCGACAGTGATCTGCCCGCCGTCAAAAAAGCCGCGTAGTTCCGGCACAACCAAAAAAGCCGTCTCCGAAATCCCTTTCCGCAGAAAGGAATCGGAGACGGCATTTTTATGTTACGTCATCGGAAGAGAAACCTTAGGAACTGTCATGAAATAACTTGAACAGAAATCCTCGACAAACATCGTATAATCGGGATTGTTTTTCGAGAAATGTTCAACTTATTTTTCAACAGAGCCTTATTTAATCTTCATGATGGCGGCGTTAGACTTGACGGAATTGCCGAATTTATCGGTCACGATGCAGCGGACGTAGCGGCCGTTGTTGGCGTCTGTCACAGCAGCGGCATAATTGGCAGTCTTGGCGGAGCTGTTGCGCCAGGTCTTGCCCTGATCGTCGCTGAGCTGCCACTGATAGGTCAGACCGCTGCCGGTCGCCTCTACCTTGAAAGAGGCGGTGCTGCCCTTGGCCACCTTGGCATTGACGGGCTGCGCGGTGATTTTCAGCGTGGTGAGTTTCATGATGGCGGCGTTGGACTTGACGGAATTGCCGAATTTATCCGTGACAACGCAGCGCACATAACGGCCGTTGTTGGTATCCGTGACTGCGGCACTGTAGTTTGCAGTCTTGGTCGAGCTGTTGCGCCATGTCTTACCCTGATCGTCGCTGAGCTGCCACTGATAGGTCAGACCGCTGCCGTTGGCCATCACCTTGAAAGACGCTGTTGCGCCGTTTTTGACGGTCTGGTTGACCGGCTGCGATGTGATGGCCAGATTGGTGAATTTCATGATGGCTGCATTGGATTTGACGGAATTGCCGAACTGATCAGTGACAATGCAACGCACATAGCGGCCGTTGTTATTGTCGGTGACGGTGGCCGCGTAGGTAGCGGTCTTGGCGGAGCTGTTGCGCCAGGTCTTGCCCTGATCGTCACTGAGCTGCCACTGATAGGTCAGGCCGCTGCCGCTGGCCTCCACCTGGAAAGAAGCGGTGCCGCCGGGCTTGACAGCAGAGTTGGTGGGCTGCTTGGTAATCTTTGCCGGAGCCAGCGTCATGCTGGCAGCCTCGGACGTGACGGAGTCACCGTATTGGTCAGTCACCACACAGCGCACGCGGCGGCCGTTGTTCTTTCCGCTCAGCGTGGTGGCATACGAAGCGGTTTTTACGGAGCTGCTGCGCCAGGTCTTGCCGCCGTCGTCACTGAGCTGCCACTGATAGGTAACGCCGTCACTCTTGGCCGTCACTTTAAAGGTGACGGTATCTCCCTCATTGGCGCTGACGCTCTTGGGCTGAGAGGTAATCGACAGCTTGACAGGTGCGCCGTTGGGCCCCCACTCGCAGATGAATCCGATGGCCTTGCCCGAGGCGGCGGTATCGTTCCACTGCCCGTCCGCGCCGATATAGAGATAATCGTTGGCATAGCCGTAGGCGCTGCGGTCAGCGCTCCAGTTGGCATAGGAAAATGTCTCGCCTGTCGTCCATTGGTAGCTGCCTTCTGACGCCTCATCGGTGCCGCCCAGCCAATAACCGGGGCGAATGCCGTTCCCGGTGAAGCTGCTGACCAGACTCTGCTCATATTCCGACGCAATCGTTGCGAGATGCCCGCCGAGCGCTTCACACTTAGCTTTCGCGTCCTGCCATGTCAATACGTCGTTGTAAAGCGTATAGGTGTGTCCGGCGGAAGAAACCGTGCGATTTTCATCAATCGGCTCTGTTGCGGGGAGCGGCCAGCTCTCGGACCAGCGGAAGAAACGCAGACCGCTGTCGGAGGCGGGATCCACCTTGCGGTTGATGTAGCAGCAGGTGGTGTCCCCGTTCATCCACTTCCAGTTCTGCTCGATGACGGTATAGGTGCCGTCGTCGTTGATTTCCTTGATGATAAACCAATGGCTGCTCTTATTGCCGATATCGCCGGGGCGTGGCACGTCAATCTGTGAGAAGGTTCCTTTTGTAGCGTTTGGCGTGGCGCCGGTGAAAAGATTGGTCGGGGTAATGCCGTAAATATTGGCGTAAAAGCTCTTGACATAACCGGCACAGCTGTAAGGACCGGTGTTGGAATTTTTGTAGCCGGGAATATACAGCGCGGGAACGCCGTAAAAGATATCCACGACCTGTCCTTCCTCGGTGACCTCAATCAAAGTCTTGGCTGAACTGGCATAGGCCGGGGACGGTGATGCGATCGTCAGACAAAGCGCACCGCAGAGTACTGCGGCAGTCAGAGAGATTTTCTTTTTCAGGTGTTTGATTTTTTTGTTGTGTTGCAAGAGAAACTCTCACTTTCTATCAATTAAGATAGGCTGATTATACCATGAATTTTATCAAAGCGCAACTTTTTCCATGAAAAATATCGTACAATAAATACTGCCAATTTTTTCCAAACCCATCAAAAACGCCCTGCACAGCCATACCTTTTGGCTATGCAGGGCGTCTCAGACCGTCATCAAATCCGGTTAACGCATCTTCATCACAGCGGCATCGGACTTGACTGTATTGCCGAATTTATCGGTGACAACACAGCGGACACAGCGGTTGTTGGTCGCGTCGGTCACGGCGGCGGCATAATACGCGCCGGTTGCCTTGCTATTGCGCCAGTTTTTTCCCGCGTCATCGCTGAGCTGCCATTGATAAGTAAGTCCCGAACCGGTCGCCTTCACACGGAAGGAAGCCATTTCCCCCTTGTTCACCACAGCGCTTGCGGGCTGCTCGGTGATTTTAAGGGTGGCCAGTTTCATGATGGCGGCGTTGGATTTGAGCGCGATTCCGTTTTGATCGGTGACAACGCAGCGCACATAGCGACCGTTGTTGGCGTCGTAAACCGCGGCGGCATAGTACGCGCCGGTGGCTTTGCTGTTGCGCCAACTCTTGCCTGTGTCATCGCTGAGCTGCCACTGATAGGTCAGCCCTACGCCGACGGCCTTGACCCGGAAGGAAGCTGTGCTGCCGCTCAGCACTGTGGCATTCACGGGTTGTTCCGTGATGATCGGTCCGACCACCTTCATACAAGCCGTCTGCGATGTGACAGAGTTGCCGTATCGGTCGGTCACAACACACCGGACCATACGCCCGTTGTGCGCTTCGCTGAGCGTGACAGCGTAATCCGCTGTTTTGACGGAGCTGTTGCGCCAGTTTTTGCCTGCGTCATTGCTGAGCTGCCACTGATAGTGGAGGCCGTCACCAGTAGCCTTTACCCGGAAGGAAGCCGTGCCGCCCAACCGTGCCGCCGCATCAACTGGCTGCGAGACAATGGTCAACACCGCGGGCGCCGTTACAGTGAAACGGCATTCCGCCGCGTCGCTGAATCCGTAAATATTGACGCTTCTGACCAGCAGACGGTACTCACCAGCCGACAGAGGCTTAAAGGTCAATGACGTATCACTGCCCGCATCGTCATACCAAATTTCCTTGCCGTTCCTATAGAGGTAGGCCCAATAGCTGTCCGCATCCTCCACACGGCTCCAACTGACCGTCACCTGCTGATCGGAGTTGTAGGAAGTCTTACTGCTTGTCACCTTAGCGGGGGGCTTGGGCGGTTCAGGACTTTCCGCCGTCTCATATGGCGGAGAGCCGTAGCCAATAATATACCAATCCGCCAGCAGACGGTTGTTGCTTTTGGTGCGATGAATCACTTTGTAAGTCTTTAAATCCGATGTGGTATTGCCTTCCACCACTTGCAGATACTTTCCGGAAGTGCCTGTAACGATACCCACATGAGTGGCGTGCGTGAGCGAGTGCTGCTTGCTGTAATAAACAATATCACCGCGCTGCGGCAGATAAGACCCGCCGTAATAGGCGCCATTGTGCCAAAGTCCGTTTTTCTTGAACCAATTCATACCCACATCACAGGTAGCATGTTTCGGCAGGACAGAAGTTGGAACCTCCGCCTGATGCGCACACCAGCTCACAAACATCGCGCACCAGGAAACATTGGTCATGCCCGCCCCGTACCAAGCGCCGTACTTGGTGCCGGTGCTGTCCGCCGTATAACCTGCCTGCGTCAGCGCAACAGCGATGAGATCCTCCGCCTGATCGCCTGTATTGAGGTGGGTATTGGGATAATCCTTGGAATAAGCCAATACGGCCAGCCCTGCGTCAGACATATACACCGTAAGCCATGCCAGTAGCAGAAAGAGTGAAATGGCTCTTTTCTTCATAGGAATCCCCCTCATATAATATATTTGCGACTGTCAATATTGCGACTCTCTCAATTATAGTCAGAGGCGAGAGCTTCATCGAGACGACATTGGAATTTTCCAAATATCCCACTTTATCCGTCACGACGCAACGCACACAACGGTTGACATTCTTCTTGGTCAGCGTGGTCTGATAGGTGGTACCGGTCGTTTGGCTGTTTCTCCAAGTCTTGCCGCCGTCATCACTCAACTGCCACTGATACTGGACATCATCGCCCTGTGCCGCAACGGTAAAGACAACCTTGCCGCCCATCAGAACAACCTGATTCACCGGCTGTGTGGTGATTTTGAGCTGGGTGCCGACGACACTGCTGTAGTGCATTCTGGCTTTGAACAAATAGTCATTGGCGTTGTCCTGATTGTTAACCTTGACATTGTTCCACTCGGTCTGGCTGCCGGTATAATAAACATGGCCCAGTTTTACGCAGCTGGCAAACGCATATTTGCCCACAGAGGTAACAGACTTGGGAATCGTAATATTGGCCAGCTTATAGCAGTATGCAAACGTCAGATCATTGATGGAAGACAGGGAGGACGGAAGCACGACGCTCTTCAACGATTCGCAGTTGGAAAACGCGCCCTTGCCAAGGGACGTGACAGACTTGGGAATCTGTACGCTCTCGAGGCTGCAACAGCTCTGGAACGCAAATTCTCCAATGGACTTGACGGAATTGGGAATCTTCAGACCGGTCAGCGCGCCGCAGTTGAAGAAGGCATAGTCACCGATTGTCTTGACAGAGTTCGGAATGGTCACTTTCTTCATACCGGTGCAGCCGTTGAACGCGTAATCGCCGATAGAGGTGACAGATGCGGGAAGATCCACTTCGGTCAAACCGGTGCAGCCATAGAAAGCACCATTGCCAATGACAGTCACTGTATCCGGAATCACAACCTGCTTCAGATCAGTACGACCCTTGAAAGCATAATTGCCGATGGCGGTTACAACATCGGGAATAATAATCTTGCTTTCATCGCCTCTGTACTTGACCAGAACACCATCTTCAATGATATAGTCGCTGGTGACGATGCTGACAGGCTGCTTAGACGAAGGCGACGCCTCGACATAAATGCCGCGAACCCAGCCCGTGGTATGATCGTCGGTAACGATGCGATACCAGCCGTCCTGTACGTCGATATAGCGGTAAATCTCGCTTTCATGCACTTCGGTGAGCTTATCGTATGTGAGACCCGCACCCGAACGTACATTCAAACGATCCGCGGTGACAACCAAAGAACCCATCGTGATTTCGGCTTCACTGGAAACACCGCTCCCGGCCGCGTTGACAAACGGCATATTGGTTCCGCACACGGGGGCGGCAACCGCAAGTGCCACGATCAACGCTGCCAACAAAGTTTTCTTTTTCATTTGGAATCGCTCCTTTTTTAATATGTCTATCAATACGACGAACGAATCATAATGAATCACAAAAAGAAAGTAATGAAACGGTTTGAAAAAAACAAAACAATTAATACATCCTTATTGTTATCTTAAATTACATATCTGTCGATATTAATAGCAATCATTTAAAATCAGATTTTACCGTTTGAAAAACTATACCTTTAAATAGACCTCTTCTTACCATATTTCTGTTATCTTTTTATAAATCGTAAAAAATCCCCTTTGATAGAACATGAATCTATCAAAGGGGTTTTTCTTTATGGGTGATTTATGAAAAAGAGATGCGTGTATCAATATCACTTACGGGGCTGAAAACACTACACCGATTTCTTGACGGCCGCCAGCATGGAAATTCCCTCCACCTTGACGGTGCCGCTGACGGTTTCGATCAGCTGCGTGCCAGCCTGTTCGCCGTTGATGTAAACATCCCACTCACCGGCGGGCAGGGTAAAGAGCTTGTCATCGCGATTGGCGTTGTAGATCACCAGCACTTCATTTTCCGCTTTGGAAGTGAAGGCAATCATGTTCTTCTGGGGGCAGTCGAGGAATTTCAGATTTCTGACAACCTCGGTTCTCTTATTGAAACGAAGTGCCCCGTGTGTCTTGCGGAACGCGATCAGCCCTTTGTAATATTCAAAGACATCTCTGTACTGTGCCTTACGCCGCCAGTCGATGTTGTTGATTTTGTCGGGAGAGCGGAAGCTGTTCTCATCGAACTCGCCGGTCACTTCATTATACTTGGTACGCAGGAAATCCTGGCCAAACTGAATGAAGGAGATACCCTGTGCGGTAAACACGATACCGGCCGCGAGCTTATCCATCCTGATACGGGTTTCCTCATCGTCTTCGGGGTTGGAGGTTGCCAGCTTATCCCAGATCGTCAGGTTGTCGTGTGCCTCGACGTAATTGACCGCCTGAGAAGGATTGGCTGCCCAAGCCTTTTTGGAGTAATTGACCTTGTTCATATTGATGCCGGGATAATCAATGCAGCCCACCAGACCGAATTTCACAGTTTCTTCAAAGCCCTGCGCGCCGCTGACAAAACCCTTTTCCTTCAGATTGAAGACATGCCCCTTGATGCCGTCGCGGATATCATCGCTGAACGCGCCAACGTTGGGGTAGCGTGCGGCGTTGGCCTTGAGCGCACGGAGATCATCGGGAATACCGCATTCGCCACCGGTCCAGCCCTCGCCGTAAACGATAATGGTCGGGTCGATGCGGTCCAGCTCTCTGCGGATTTCATTCATGGTTTCGATGTCGTGAATGCCCATCAGGTCAAAGCGGAAACCGTCGAGCATATACTCACTGGCCCAGTACACCACGGAATCCACGATGTACTTGCGGCACATCGGACGGTCAGAGGCAGTTTCGTTGCTGCACGCGGAACCGTTGTAGAAGGTGCCGTCTTCGCGGGTGCGATGATAATAATGCGGCACCGTCATGTTCAGATAAGAATCTTCCGCAAACATCGTGTGATTGTAGACGACATCCATAATTACGCGGATGCCGTTGCGGTGGAGTGCCTGTACCATCATCTTGTATTCGTTGATACGCACGGCACCGTCATAGGCGTCCGTAGCATAGGAGCCCTCGGGTGCATTATAGTTGAGCGGATCATAGCCCCAGTTAAACTGCGGCTTGTCGAGCTTGGTCTCATCAACAGTATAATAGTCATAGGTGGGAAGCAGCTGCACATGGGTTACGCCCAGCTCTTTCAGATGATCCACACCGATTTTAGTGCCGTCGCTCAGCATATTGCCTGTCTCGGTAAAGGCAAGAAACTTGCCCGGGAAATTACTGCGGGCACTGTAATGATTGGAAAAGTCGCGCACATGGGTTTCATACACCACTGCGTCCGCCGGAGTGCAGCGGCCAAACGCCGGGCGTTCCGTGTCACGGAAGCCCTTGGGGTCGGTATCACGGAGATCCAGTACCATGCCGCGCAGACCGTTGGCTCCCACTGCCTTCGCATAGGGATCAACCACTTCATGGGTTTGGCCGTCCACAGTCACTTCGTAGGTGTAATAAATACCGTTTTGATCTCCCGGCATCTTATTAACCCATGTACCGTTTTCCGCAGGGGTCATTTCCATGGAATCCAGCTTATTGTCACCCAGACCCTCCCGGAAGATATTGAGTACCACCCTGGACGCCGTCGGAGCCCACAAACGGAACTCCGTCATTCTCTTGGTATACAGCGCCCCCAGTGAACCGCCATAATAATACTTATCATTAAATTCTTTTGTGTCAAAAATATTTGCCATCGGCAGTCAATCCAGCCCTTTCTATTAAGTAGAATTATGTCATTTCAAACTTCATTTGCATAAACCAGGCCACAATCTCTCATTATTTATTACGACCGTTGCTGAAATTTACGCCAATTGAAATAATTATAACATATTCCTTTGAAATTTTCTATATCATTTACAATAATCCTCCCTCGAATAGTTGACGAATTATGTACAAAAAATTTAGTCAATAAGCTGTATCTGTTCTGCACGCCGTTTTCTTTCACAGAGCCACATAGAATCCAATCAGCGCAAAAAAACAAAAAATAAAAGGTCAGATGTCAAAGTAAACGCAACACGGTCAAAGTAAAAGCAAC
>CAMHEZ010000002.1 GCA_946184295.1 uncultured Clostridia bacterium
TGGCGGGGGGGGGCAGCGCCCCACGAGGCAAGCGGAGCTTGCCGAGCACCACGCGCTAAGATTTCCAACAAAACTCAGGCGAATACAAAACGCGGACACATTTCCGAAAAGGATTTGTGTCCGCGCTTTTTCATCATACTATACGTTAATTTCCACCTTCACGCCCAGCTCGTCCTTGTAGGTTTCCAGCACCGGCGCGACGCATTCCGCGAGGAATTCGGTCACCTGTTCGGGGCTTCTGCCGACATACTTCGCGGGGTCGAGAATCGCGTTCAGCTCGTCCAGCGTCACGCCGAACATCGGGTCGCCCGCAATTCTCTCGAGCAGGTCGTTCTCCTTGCCCTCGACCTTGACCTGTTTGCCGGCTTCCATCGAATGCACACGGATTCTCTCGTGCAGTTCCTGACGGTTGCCCCCGCGCTTGACCGCGTCCATCATGATGTTTTCTGTCGCCATGAAGGGCAGTTCCTTCATGAGGCGCTGGTTGATGACCTTGGGATACACGACAAGGCCGTCCACGACATTGAGGTACAGACTGAGAATGCCATCCACCGCGAGGAACGCCTCCGGCACGCTGATACGCTTGTTGGCGCTGTCGTCGAGCGTTCTCTCAAACCACTGGGTCGCCGTGGTAATCGCGGGATTGAGTGCGTCCACCATCACATAACGCGCAAGGGAGGCAATACGCTCACTGCGCATGGGATTGCGCTTGTAGGCCATCGCGGAGGAACCGATCTGGCCCTTCTCAAACGGCTCTTCGATCTCCTTGAGGTGCTGGAGCAGGCGGATATCATTGGAAAATTTGGTGGCCGACTGCGCGATGCCGGAAAGCACATTCAGAATCCGGCTGTCGAGCTTGCGGGTGTAAGTCTGACCCGACACGGCGAAGCAGCCGTTATAGCCCATCTTTTCGGCAATGCGCCGGTCGAGGGCGCGGCACTTCTCGTGGTCGCCGTCGAACAGCTCCAAAAAGCTGGCCTGCGTGCCGGTCGTACCCTTGCAGCCGAGCAGCTTCGCGCCGTCCAGCAGGTAATTCACGTCATCGAGGTCGATGAGCAGGTCTTGCAGCCAGAGCGCGGCGCGCTTGCCCACCGTCGTGGGCTGGGCAGGCTGAAAATGCGTGAAGGCCAGCGTGGGCAGCGCCTTGTATTCGTCGGCGAACTTGGACAGCTCGGCGATGACGTTGACCAGCTTTTGACGCACGAGCTTGAGCGCTTCGGTCATGATAATCACATCGGTGTTGTCGCCGACATAGCAAGAGGTCGCGCCGAGGTGGATAATGCCCGCCGCTTTGGGACACTGCTGTCCGTAGGCGTAAACATGGCTCATCACGTCATGGCGCACTTCCTTTTCACGCGCCTGCGCAACCTCATAATTGATATCCTCGGCGTGCGCCTTCAATTCGGCGATCTGCTCATCGGTAATGTCAAGACCCAGCTCCTGCTCGGTTTCGGCCAGCGCAATCCACAGCTTGCGCCACGTGCGGAACTTCATATCGGGAGAGAAGAGGTACTGCATTTCCTTCCCGGCATAGCGGGAACCTAACGGTGTTTCATAAATATCTTTCAAAGCATTCATTCCTTTTGTATATTTTTCTTGTAGTCGCCTGACTTTATCCGAAATCTTGGCGCGTCTTGCTCGCAGGCTGCGCCTGCTTGTGGGGCTTTGCCCCACTCCCCAGTGGTGGCGCTGCCCCCACGCCCCTGCCAAAGGGACCAGTCCCTTTGGAAACCCGCGCTTCGCTTAATATTTGCTTGTCTCACACCAATTTATCGTCTTTACCCATATGCTTGGTGACAATGCCGTCGGGATAACGTCCGTCAAAACAGGCCGTACAGAGCGGGAATTTTTTACCGCACAGCAGTTTGCCTATGGCATCAAGCTCCAAAAAATCCAGTGAATCCGCCTCGATGAGTTCTGTAATTTCCTCGATCGTGTGCTGATTGGCAATGAGGTCCTCGGCGGAGGGAATGTCCACGCCGTAAAAACAGGGGTTACGGAAGGCGGGCGAGCTGATGCGCACGTGTACTTCACTCGCGCCGGCTTCCCGCAGCATATTGACAATGCGGTGCATCGTCGTACCGCGCACGATGGAATCGTCCAGCATAACCACGCGGCGGCCGTTGACAATGGAGCGCAGTGCGTTGAGCTTCAGTCGGACGGCGTTGGTGCGCTGGCTCTGGTCGGGCTTGATGAAGGTGCGGCCTATGTAGCTGTTCTTGACAATGCCCTTGGCATACGGAATGCCCGATTCCTCCGCATATCCAATGGCCGCGTCAATGCCGGATTCCGGCACGCCGATGACGATATCGGCCTTGACGGGCTTCTGCTTGGCGAGCTGCCGCCCCGCCTGCCTTCTGGAATCGTAGACCGACACGCCGTCAATCACCGAATCGGTGCGGGCAAAATAGATGTATTCAAAAATGCAGTGAGCGATGTCCTTGGTGCAAAGCGAACGGTCGCTGTGAATGCCGTGTTCATCGCAGGTGATAATCTCGCCGGGGTCCACGTCACGCATAAACTCCGCGCCCACTGCGTCCAGCGCACAGGTCTCGCTGGCAAACACAATGTCGTTGTCAATCTTTCCCATGCAGAGCGGCCGGAATCCCTTGGGGTCACGCGCCGCAATCAGCTTGCGGGGGCTCATGACCAGCAGCGAATAAGCGCCGTGCAGTTTCTGCATCGCCGCCTTGACCGCCTCCTGCACCGAATGGTAATTCAGTCTTTCGCGGGCGATGGTGTAGGCAATGACCTCGGAGTCGATGGTCGTCTGGAAAATTGCGCCCCGCTGCTCCAGCTCGCTGCGCAGCTCGTGGGCATTGGTCAGGTTGCCGTTGTGAGCCAGTCCGAGCGTCCCCTTGACATAGCGCATGACCAGCGGCTGACTGTTCTCACGCACCGAACCGCCGGCGGTGGAATACCGCACATGGCCGATGGCGGCTTGTCCTTTCAGCTCGCGGAGAATGTCCTTGTTGAAGACCTCGCTCACGAGACCCATGTCCTTGTGATAGGAAAAAACGCCTCTATCGCTCACGGCAATGCCGCAGCTCTCCTGTCCGCGGTGCTGCAAGGCGACCAGACCGTGATACACACTCTGCGCCACCGCCAGTTCTCCCGAATAGGAATAGATCCCGAACACGCCGCATTCCTCGTGCAGTTTGGCGCGGTCCAGCTCGCTGAAATCCACGCCGCAGTTGGAACAGTCACGGCAACGGCTCCCGCCGCCCTGACAATGATTCACTGTCAATTCTGTTGTTTCCATTATCATCTTCCTTTGTTTGATGATTTTCAATACGTTGATGGAATGGATAAAAATATCATACTTAGAGTAATATTATAAATGATTCAGGCATAAAAGTCAAACAATTGGCGGACAATCGGCTGATAGTTTATCCCGGAAAATTCCCGCAAATATTATGCAACATGGATAAAAAGCAAAAAGCAGGGCGAACCCCGCAGTTTGCCTGCGCTATCCGTCCTGCTCGATATGCAATTAGTCGAGGTGGAGTCTCTTGAAGACCTCGGCATAGGCCTCCTCTACGCCGCCCATGTCGCGTCTGAATCTGTCCTTATCCAGCTTCTGATGGGTCTCGATGTCCCACAGACGGCAGGTATCGGGAGAAATCTCGTCGGCGAGGATAATGTTGCCGTGGAAGCGGCCGAACTCGATCTTGAAGTCGATCAGCTCGATGCCGATGGTCTGGAAGAACTCGATGAGCACTTCGTTGACCTTGTAAGCCATGGTGGCAATCTTGTCAAGCTCTTCCTGCGTGGCCGCACCGATGGCGAGAATCTGGCTGTCGTTAATCATGGGGTCGCCCAGCGCGTCGTCCTTGAGGCAGTACTCGAGAGTGGGATTCTTGAGCTTGGTGCCCTCCTCCACGCCGAAGCGCTTGGAGAAGCTGCCCGCGGCGGTGTTTCTGATGATAACCTCCAGCGGCACGATCTGAACTTTCTTGACGAGGGTCTCGCGGTCGCTGAGTTCTTCGACATAGTGGCTGGGAACGCCCTTCCTCTCCAGCAGCTTGCAAAGCATATTGGACATTCTGTTGTTCACGACGCCCTTACCGGCAATCGTGCCCTTCTTTTCGCCGTTGAAAGCGGTCGCGTCGTCCTTGTAGGAAACAATGCAGTAATCAGCGTCGTCAGTGGCAAAAACCTTCTTGGCCTTGCCTTCATAAAGCTGTTCTCTTTTTTCCATATTATCTTGTTCTCCTTCATGTTGCGGACTCATGATAAACACTGCGCGGAAATCAATCCGTCACAAACCTGTCCTTTGTCATGGTAATGACATCATACCACGAAATAAAGACAAATGCAAGCCTCATCAAGCAAATATCATAAAAATTAATAGACCGAAAGATATCTGTCGATTTCCCACTCGGTGACGGCCGTGCGGAAGCTGTCCCATTCGGCCTTCTTGCCCGCAATGTAGCTCTTGCAAACGTGCTCGCCGAGCACGCCCATGATAAAATCATCGGCTTCCAGTTCGTCAATGGCCTCTTTGAGACTGGCGGGCAGGCTCTCGATACCGGCGGCCCTGCGCTCCTGCTTGGTCATCTTGTAAATGTTGGCGTCGGTAATCTGATCGCAAGGCTTCATGTGCTGCCGGATACCGTCGAGACCCGCGGCGATGCAGACCGCCAGTTCCAGATAAGGATTGCAGGCCGGGTCAGGGCAGCGAAGCTCCACGCGGGTGCCCGCTCCTCTCGCGGTGGGAATGCGGATCAGCGCGGAACGGTTGGCCGCCGACCACGCGATATAACAGGGCGCTTCATACCCCGGCACAAGGCGTTTATACGAATTGACCAGCGGATTGGTGATGGCGGTCATACCCTTGATGTGCTTCATCAGACCGGCGATAAAAGAATAGGCAATTTCCGAAAGGCCAAGGCCGTTGGGGTCGTTCTCGTCACAGAAAACATTTTTGCCGTCGAGCGTGCAGAGCGACATATTGGTGTGCATACCCGAACCGCACACACCGTAACGCGGTTTTGGCATGAAGGTGGCGTAAAGACCGTGGCGCAGCGCCACCGACTTGACAGCCAGCTTAAAGGTCATGATATTGTCAGCGGTGGTCAGCGCGTCGTCGTATTTGAAATCAATCTCGTGCTGTGCCTCCGCAACTTCGTGATGAGACGCCTCAATCTCAAATCCCATCTGTCCCAGTGTGGTGCAGATGTCGCGGCGGCAGTCCTCGCCCAGATCGGTGGGCGCGAGGTCAAAGTAACCGGCCTCATCGTAACTGTTGGTGGTTGCGTGGCCGTGTTCATCGGTGTCAAAGAGGAAAAATTCCGCTTCCGGGCCGATATTGGCCTTGAAGCCCATCGCTTCGGCCTGCTGCAAGACCTTTTTCAGCACATAGCGGGGATCCCCTTCAAAAGGCGTGCCGTCGGGCTTGTAAACGTCGCAGATAAAGCGGGCCACCTTGCCCTGCTGCGGCCGCCACGGGAAGATCACGAAGGAATCGAGATCGGGGCGGAGATACATATCGGATTCTTCGATGCGCACGAAACCCTCGATGGACGAGCCGTCAAACATGCACTCATTGTCCAGACACTTTTCCAGCTGTCCTACTGTAATCGCCACATTTTTCATATGACCAAAGGTATCGGTAAATTGCAGGCGGATAAACTGCACGTCCTCTTCCTCCACAATTCTGACGATATCCTCTCTGGTGTACTTTGCCATTATCGCAAACCTCCCAAAATAATCGCTTTGTTCCCCATTTCAAATGGCAGGCAATTTTTTTATTCACAGCTCGTTGACGGCATACATGCAGGAATAGGCGATACCGCGGTACAGTTCCTTGGTCAGCGCCTCAAAGGTCTCGGTCATGCCCTTCTTCTCGGCAGCCTCTCTGCCCTTTTTCTGCCAGGAATCCTCTCCCCCGTCAAACACATACGCCTCAATCGCCGCGCTCAGCAGTCTGCGGTGAACCGGCTGCATCATGCCGTCGGCGGCCACAAAATTGGCTTGCAGCGCTTTCTGTGCCGCATGGAACCGGAAGGAAAACTCGCTCAGCTCCAATTTCTGCGCCAGTGCGCGGAGACGCTCCAGCAGTTTCACCATATCCTGCGACACATCGCCGAAACGCGGCTGATCGGCAGGCGCATTCTCAATCACCTGCTCAAACAGCTCCACCAACCACTGCCCGCTAAAGGGGTTGACCCGCCACAAACGGTTCCAGCTGCTGACGGTGCCGTCATTATAAAAAGAAAGAATGCAGCACGGCAGACCATTGGGGGTGGTGAGCTTGGCGTAATCGTCCACCTCATCTGTCACAATGACCTTGCAGACCTGTGCGCCTCTGTTCTTAAGCTCTTGGAGCCACTGCTCACGGGATTCCGCCACGGTACCTGCGCCGGGTTCCTGCTCGCCCTGCGCCGCAAAGTGGAAAATATATCCCGCGATTTTCTTGTTTTCGGTGAGCTGCTGCGCATACTCACCTGTCCGGATATAATGATTGGCTGTCAGCGTGAGCTGAAGCATATTCATCAATTCGCCGTTCATAAATCATCTACTCCTTCATCAATGCAATCGAATATATAAAATGATATCATAAGCACGCCCGTATTGCAAGTAAAAATTGTCAAAAATGACCGATCAAAAAATAAATCCATCACAAAAAACACGTTTGACAAGTTGTTAATATCATGTTAATATATTACATAATGGGTTTCATGTGCAGCATATATTGTGAATAAATTTAAAAAATTCTTTGACAAAAATATTGTCGCCCGTTCACATTGCCATGCAACCCGATTACCCTTAGAAAGAAGGGGATATGAGAAATGTCGCGTAAAATCGTGAAAAGCCTGCTGGTCATCGCCGCCACACTGGCGGCCACCGTGCTGCTGAGTATCATCGGCGTCAGCAGACGTTACAGTTCTATTATGCCGCCCGGCGTCAATCCGAGCAGTCAGATCGGCCTGTTCGTTACGATCATTGGATTGCTGCTCGCGTTGGGCACCGCCGTGTTTATTCTTCGTTATTTTATTTTATTTACCCGGGTAGAGGTCATTGACGCCACCGGTCAGCCTCTCAGCGACAACGGCACCATCGCGATCGGCAATGTTTCCGTCCGTCCCATCGTCATCGCTTCGGCAGCGGCGTTGCTCAGCATGATCTTTGTGGGAATGGGTTTCGGTATCATGTTTGACCAGTTGGTCATTTACGTGCTGTATCTGGGCGCCATCGGATTGCTGAGCCTGACGGTCGCTTCCGTGATTTTCCTTTTTTCCGTGATACGCCACAAAATCCGACGACGTTTTGCGTGGATCGCCGCGGGGCTGTTTGCGCTGCTGGCGCTGCTCTTTTTTATCAAAGCCGTGCCAGCCGTGAAGGATATGCACGTGAGTGACAACGAACTGACCGCCATCACCGGCACCGTGTCCAGCGTATCGCCCAGTGCGGGCGTACTGGCAGGGCCCGGCAAGACCGAGGTCGTTATCAAGGGGACCAGCGGAGAAACGCTCTTGCTCCGCTACAGCGGAAGCACCGGTGAACTTCGCAAGGGTAGCCGCTACACTTTCTATTATATGCCCAACACCAAGCTTGTGGATAAGGTCGTAGAAGCCGAAAACGTCAAATATTAAAAAATAACCGCTGTATGGATTTCCTTCCCCGTACAGCGGTTATTTTATCATTCGCAGCTCCATGTGTGTTTTTTGATGCCGTTGACCCGCATCACCGCGTATTCCAGAATGCCTTTCCCTTTTAATTCTTCAAAAATCTCATAGTAACGAGTCTCAAAGGCATTGTAATCGTCAAATTCCAGATTGTCATAATCCAGGTTGACCTGGGGCTCGATATAGCCCTTGTGTTCCAGATAATCCGGCTTGGGATTTTTCCAGTCGCCGTACAGACAACCGTGCCACAGCTTACCGTGAGCGGAAATCAACAGCTTTTTGTTGACCTCCGGCGCCGGCTCCGCCTCTTCGCAGGGCACAAACTGAATATAGGAATAGTCGCTGTCTTCCACATAGAGCCGTCCGCATTGCGGGCACTGGAACATGGAGCGCCCGATCAGATCACAGGCCGGCGCAAACAGCTCCAAATCGTCACTGTGCGGCTGCTCGCCGTATTCCAGAATTTCCACCAGCTCCTTCACGTCCTGATCGGCCAGAATACGCGCTTTATAGGCGATGGAATCGCTCGTGTCGTTGAAACGAAAACCGCATTGACAGAAAAAATGCAATTGCCGCTCCCCCTTCTCTTCAAAATCTTGCCCCTTCATTATATCACAGCCTCCGGCATAATGCAATCTTCACCGGAATCTATTTTGCAATAATTATTTTTTGCATACACGCTTTACATTTCATGCCACATCATGTATAATATACTTTATCTGAAATGACTTGAAAAAAACATGAAAGGCGATTGAAACAATTATGCTGCAATTTGAAGAATTAATGCTGACGCTGCGCAACATGAAGCCCGAACTGGACGACCTCAAGGAAGCGCTGGGCTATGATAAATTGAAGGCCGAGGTCGCTCAGCTGGAAAAACAGGCCGCCGCCCCTGATTTCTGGGACGATATGGAAAATTCCCAGAAGGTGCTCCGCAAATCCAGCACCCTCAAAGGCAAGATCAACGCCTTTGACGCGCTCTATACCAAGTACGAGGACGCCATCACACTGGTGGAGCTGGGCGACGAAGAGGGCGAGCTTGACCTGCTCGAAGAAGCCACCGCCGAAGTGGAAACCATCAAAAAGACCTTGGAGGAGCTGCGTCTGACCACACTGCTCACCGGCGAATACGACGGGAACAACGCGATTCTCACCTTCCACGCCGGCGCCGGCGGCACCGAAGCGCAGGACTGGGCGGAAATGCTCTTCCGCATGTATAACCGCTGGGCCGAGCGCCACGGCTTCAAGGCCAAGACCATCGACTATCTCGACGGCGACGAGGCAGGTCTGAAAAGTGCCTCCGTGCTCATTGAAGGCACCAATGCCTACGGCTATCTGAAATGTGAAATGGGCGTTCACCGCTTGGTACGCATTTCCCCCTTTGATTCCTCCGGACGCCGCCACACGTCCTTCGCGTCGCTGGAAGTCATGCCTGAAATCGCCGATGACGTAGAAGTCGAAATCCGCCCCGAGGACCTGCACATCGACACCTACCGTTCCAGCGGTGCGGGCGGTCAGCACATCAACAAGACCGACTCCGCCGTCCGTATCACACATATTCCCACCGGCATTGTGTGTGCCTGCCAGAATGAACGCAGTCAGGTGCAGAATAAAGCCATGGCCATGAAGATGCTCAAATCCAAGCTCATGGAAATCAAGGAGCGCGAGAACCTCGAGAAAATTGAGGATATCAAGGGCGTGCAGAAGGAAATCGCATGGGGCAGCCAGATCCGCTCCTACGTCTTCATGCCCTACACGCTCGCCAAGGATCACCGCACCGGCTACGAAATGGGCAACATCAACGCCGTGATGGACGGCGACCTCGACGGCTTCATCAATGCTTATCTGAAAGCGCAGAGCCTCAACGCGCTGGGCAATTTTGAATAATCGCCCCAGACGCACCGTTTCACAAAAAGGGGAAATGATATAACCATGTTTTATCTTGGAGAAATTGCCGCACTGCTGGTATGCTGGCTCTTTTACTGCGAATTATATTGGACGGTGCAGCGCCGGGTGCGCAAGGCGTGCAGCCGTGAATTTCTGAAAAAGCGCCTGCGCACGCTGTTTGACCGGTTGTTCTTCACACCTGTGAGCGGCAAGGCCAATCTGGGGATACTGTATTACATCAATATGCTGGTGTTCTGGCTGTTATCCGGCATGACGGTCTTTCATCTGCTGCTGGGCTGGGTGGGATTTCTACAGGATCTGATCCGGGTCGTCACCACGCTGCTGGTGCTGGCGCTGGGTGCTGTAGGCGCTTCCTGCTCCGCGGGCAGCACGGAATATGTCTGTATCAATCGTAACATCACCGATAAAAAACAGATTCTCGCGCTGCAAATCGTCTCTTTTGTGTCTGAACTGCTGCTGGTGCTGGTCTATCTCTATTTCGCGTGGGTATATATCAGCTAACCGCCAGCATGCTGCTGATGAATGATCTCCCGGCATTTCATTGCGGAATGCCGGGATTTTGTTTTGGGGAGAAATGATATTTTTAAAATCAATAATTTTTTCATAATTATGGTTGTTTTTTTGTATTGTGTGTGCTATAATCATAGAGAAGAAGCGTTGCCCGTCGCGGCAGCCCGTGCGGCGGCCTTCCAAAAAATCAAGCTTTGGGGGTTTTTTTGTTGAGTGTCAATCCGTTGAATATCAAAAAGCCATTTAAGTCTTATAAAGGTGACGGAAAGTTTGCTTACGCCTGCTATTCGATCGAAGATTACGAATATGTGTTTCCTTTCCTCAAAAAGCTGGACGACGACAGATATCGTATCCGCTATGATGAGGGTGTTCAGGACGAGGATACCGTCGACGCCCTTCGCAAGCACAACATCAAGAAGTGTGAGATTTTCCTGATCTTTATGTCGAAGAATTTCCTGCTTTCCACCTATTGTCTCAATCAGCTGGAATTGGCACAGAGTTTCGGTGACAAAATGTATATGATCTGTATTGACGGCGCCGATACGCTGGATCAGGCTGAAAAGCTCTTCCCCGAGCATATCAACAGTGTGCGCACCGATGAATGCGAAGAAGACGTCATCCTCGACGTAATCAATCAGCTGTTGGTGGATTGCCAGGAGCCGCCCAAAGAGGACGAGCACATCTACACCTATGAGGAATTGCTCGACGAGGTCTATCCCGACCAGCAAAACGAGAGCAGCAACGTCTTCGAGGCCACCGCTGTGAATCAGGACAGCGAAAAGATTGAAAAATCCGCTGCGGTTGCCTCCACCGCCGTTAAAACCGCCAGTGCTCAGAAGCGTCAGAAAAAGAGCCATGAATTTTTCAACGCGGTGCTCGTAGTCGGCGTGATGGTTGTGATCGCGCTGTTGATCTTCTTCTTCTTCGGCGATCAGATCAATGAAGTGCTCAACCCCGATGAAGTAGTCAATTTCATTCCCGCATCTCCCCGTATCGCCACGCTGTTTCATCTTCTTTCTTAACATCATCTGCGGATAAGCCTGTTCGGACACGAGCGGCTTATCCGCTTTTTCTTATCCTGGGGAAACGCTGAATAAGTCGATTCTCGCACCGCTCAAACGCGCATCCTCGCGGCGCGGAATCGACGGCTTCGCCTTCATTCAGCGTTTCCCTGCAAATATTGCAAATAACCGCGCCGCGGATTGGTGAGTCCGCGGCGCGGTATTGCATGAATTGTATTCGCCAGACCTTTAATTGTTATTTCTTAGGAACTGTCATGAAATAACTTGAACAGAAATCCTCGACAAACATCGTATAATCGGGATTGTTTTTCGAGAAATGTTCAACTTATTTTTCAACAGAGCCTTATTCGTCGTCATCATCGTCGTCATCATCGTCGTCGTCAATTTCCACCCGGACTTTGCGCACCCGCACCTTGACCTTATGGACACGGCGGGTATATTCGCCGAGCAGACCAAGCGCGTCGAGATCGTCAATCATATCCTGATCGGTGTAGTCGGCGGGCGTCTCATGCACCACCGGTTCAGGCTGCGGCATCGGTTCGGGTGCCGGCGGCACATACACCGGTTCGGGCTGGACAAATTCCTGCGTCGGACGGTACTTTTCGGGATAACTCAGCACCGGGTTCATGTCCGGCTCGGCCGACATCGGCACGGGCATCGGAATGGGTTCCGGCTCCGGCTCCGGTTCGGGTTCAGGTATCGGGAAGAGATCAAAGTCGATGGGCGGTTCCTCCGGCTCGTCGGCAAAGCTCTCGGTCAGATCGCGCGGCTCGGGTTCCGGCATCGGCAGCGGCAGCGGCTCGGGCTCGGGTTCCGGCTCAGGAATGGGCTGATAGTATGGCTCGGGAATAGGCTGATAATACGGTGCGGGTTCGGGCTCCGGCTCGGGCTGACTGCGCTTGAAGCGGTCGGGAATGTCGATCTTGCCGGTCTTGTAGAGATACACCAGCACAGCCAGCACGATGAGCGCCAGACCCAACAGGGCGAAGATCACCGTGAAGAAAACCGCCCAGCCGTTGAAATAATAGCCCTGAATGGTGATGGTCTGAATGCCGTTGGCCAGACTGAAACCAATGGCTTCCTCCTCATTCTTGATATTGCGGGAAATCTGCTCGCCGTCCACCGTACAAGTGACGGTCGCAATGGTGTTGCCGTCATAGCTGTAAGTATAGATGTAGCTGGACACACCGGTGAGATCCACCAAAGAGGTGATGTCATAGCTGTCCATGAGGCTGGTCTTGGGGTGATAGGTGAAAATGCCCCAGTTTCTGTCATAGCCCAGCGCACGGGCGCCTACGCCGCCAAAGAGCGCGGTTTCGCCCGCGACAAGCTTCTTTGCGTTGCCGGTGACATAGATTTTCACCGCCAGTTCCTCATCGTTCTGCACAGTAACATTGGTATTGGGCGCGTTTTTGTCTTTGTAAAAAGCGGAGAGATTGTCGAGGACAGCGGGATCGGTACCGTCGGCCAGCGTGATGACAATCTCGCGGATAAACCGATTGTCGCCTGTCTGAATCAGGTTGTAATCCACGCATTCCACCTTGGCCAGCTTGCGCAGCACGGTGGTCATGGTGACGGAGGAAACGCTGCTGCTGCACACCAGTCGGCTGCCGTCGCTGACAGCGCCCGCGTCATGCTCGCCCTCCTCATCATTGATGTTGATCTTATATGGCGCTGCCAGTTCCGAGCTGACCGCATAGGTGACATTCACCTTATCCTCGCCGCCGAAGTAGGAAAAATCCAGCGCCTCATTAAACTCGCTCGTCTGCGCCAAAGGCTGCGTGCTATCCTGCGTATTGTCAAACGCCACCGCCACATCGGTGGAATTGAGCAGCTTCTCCATGTAGGTCTGGAGCTTGGCGGCGCTGCCCGCCGTAAATTCGATGGTATAAATGATGCTGCTCGACCGCGTGCGGCGCGACCAGCGGCCGCTGTCGGGAATGGTGTCGTTGAGATAGCCCTCGATCAGATTGAGCTGCTTTTTGTCTACGGTGGAAGGCACCGTGATCAGCATGGTGCGTTCGATATCACCGGTTGCTTTCAGCGTGGTCGCGATGGAAATTTCCGTCACAACCGACTGTCCGCCGGAACTGACGTCCACCTTGCCGCCGACACAGGAGTATTCCTCGCCATCCAGGTTAATCTTCACGCCGGTCTGGTTCCAGAAGCTGTCGGAGGAATAATGCTGAACCGTCCGCGTGAGGCCGTTATCCGTGATAACTTTGTCCAGCCACGCGAAAAGCTCCCGGCTCTCAAAATTTTCTTGATAGGTCACCCCGCGGGTAAAGGCCCCGGTAGAATAAGAAAACGTCACCTCAGGTGCCTTGGCGCTGAGCAGGTTTTTCAGCTTGTCAATGTAATCCTGCTTGGAATCAAACGACAATGTAAACTTGTAGACGGCATCGTCGTCATCCACATCATAGCTGTATGTGAGCTGACTGGGAATGGCCGTGTCGATCAGTCCGTTCAGCTCCTCTACGCCGCCCGGCAGATGCGTCATCAGCTCATCCATGTCAAACGTAACCGACATGACACGTGTGCCGCTGAATTTCTCACCGTCCAGCGTGATATCCGTTGCCATATTGGCGCAGCTCGTCAGAACCAGGATCAGAAACGCCGAAAACAACAGGGCAATCCATCTGACTTTGTGAGTTTTGGTAGTCGTCATAAGGCATGAAGCTCCCCTCTTAGAAATAGTCAACAAAGCTATTCCCATGCAACCCGATAAAAATATATATAAATTATAATGCAATACCGAAAAAAAATCAATATTTTTTCAATAAATTCTTAACATTTGTCAAAATATCTTTGTTTTGTCCTGTGAGACCCCTCAACTGACACTGTAGTTGTACCTGACAGCATAGTAGATCGCTTTTTGCACGATAATATCCGTGTACTGCGTACCGATATCATCATATTCGGGCGTCAATGTCTGATATGCTAGAATAGCGTCGATAACCTGCCTGGCGCGGGAAGGATTGATACCCGCGGAATCGGTCAGCCTGATATCCGTGTACTGACCGTTGACGATGGTCACTTCTACCGTGGCCGACATATGCCCCGACTGATACGAGCCGGTGAGTGTTTTCTCGGCGATATAGCTGATGTCAGGATCCTCCACCACTGCTTCCTGCTCCACCAGCTTTTCGTTGGCCCGGTAAATCATGCCCGGTATGAGCAGCAGCGCCAGCGCCGCCGAAACCAGCAGGATCACCGCCATTTTGACCATTCTTTTTTTCGTCAAGATGTTCCGCCTCCTCAATCTAAGAAAATAAGAAAAAGGGATTCCCTGACCGCGCATCGCATCAAAAACGCGGCTGATTATTTCTATTATAACACGGCAGCCCGGTGTGTGTGTTAAATATGTAAAAATTATGAAAAAAACTGTTAGCCCCCGCCACCCTTCCGGGCACAGGAGCTAACAGTTTAAGAGGGATCATTAAGAGGGATTATAATGAAAAAAGGGGGATGTCGTATTGAAAAAATATTCATCGCCGGGGAACTCGTGCGGCGCTGTCATGATGACAGCCACTTGTGTCAAAAGCTCCCGCGGCAGGGAAATTCATGCGGAAAGTGGTGATGCCTATGCTAAACAGCTGAAACTGTCGAAAAATCGACAAACAGACCCGCCTTGTCAGCGTAAAAATACTAACCGCACACAAGAACCGGAAACAACACCGCACGTGTCCGCCGCGCCGCAATGCAGGCGGCGGTTCACGCGAGGCCACAAATTGTCACACCCGGACCGCAATTAGTCCTCGATGACTTTGTAGAGCTTATACTTGACCAGAATTTCTTCGTCCTTGATGTTGTCGCACTGAAGCGTTGCGTTGGAGACGATGCCGCCCTCGATGAGCTTGTTGAGACCCACCAGCTGGCAGAGCTTGCTCTTGAGGCTGAGCTTGTCGCCTTCCTCTGTCACCAGATACACATTGCCCTGGCACTTGTCAATAATGGTAAGAAACTCATTGACATCTACATTGCTAAGTGACCATACTGTACTCATAATAAATCATCCTTCCAATAAAAATGGATCTGAAAGTGAATTGTTGATTACAGGCCAGTCTGTCGGGAGAGATACGACACAGATCGGAAACGATCGTGTGTCACTGCCCTTTCGCAATCACCGTAGTCATTATAACACATTTTCCAGCAATGTCAACAGTTTGGAGTCACTTTTTTTGTAACTTGAAACGAAAACAAAAGCCGAAAATAAAATATTTTTCTGATTTTTTGTGCAACTTGATGTTCACTTTTTCACTTTTTCCCTCTGATTCCCAAGGAAGTCCCTGCCGCTGTTATCAATCATTTCCCAAATTCAGAAAAAACGGGTTGCGATTTTGTGCAATCGGGCATTCTGGGAAAATCCATTTTCTACATGCCCTCCGCGGCAAAAAGATTTTTTGTTTTTTTAGGCAAGAAATCATCAATGCACACTTGAATCAACGGAAGTTTTGTGTTATGCTTTAATCAGTGAATCTCTCTCCGCACATTTTCCGCATCTCCTGCGATTATACGACACCCCGCTTTCTCTCACCATTATAATATAAAATGCGGCAATAGTACATACCCTTTTTCAAATTTGGCAATATGTCGGAAATCAGGGGCTTTCACGTGTCGAATTTGAATAAACGCTTCTGCTGCTGCCCATTACATCGTTGCATCAAAGAAAGGACCGAATTGTACCATGAACAAGATCAAGAAATTTTTGAAATTCAATCTCAGCCACATGGCCTGTCTCTTCATCAGTATCATCATACTGGTGGGCATGGTTACTTATGTTGCGCTCCCCTGGCTGGTGGACATTTACATTGACCGCACGGCTGTGGAGATTTCACAGGCAACCCACCGCGTCATGATCTCCATGCTGTATTCCATCGGCGTGCCGATCTTTGTCACTCTGGTGATGGCGTGGCTGCTCACGATGAACATCAGCCGCGGCAAGTCGTTTGTCAAAAACAACGTCACCTATCTGCGTGTCGTGAGCGTGGCCAGTTTGATTATCGCGGTAATGGTGCAGTTTTTCTCCACATTTCTCAAATCCTTCTTCCCCTTTATCATCACCATTATTTTCCTGCTGCTCGCGCTGCTTGCCGCGGTTTTTGCCAATCTGTTCCAAACCGCGATCCAATACAAAGAAGAAAACGATCTGACGGTCTGAGTGAGGAGGAAAAAAGTTGCCTATCATTGTCAATCTGGATGTGGTCATGGCCAAGCGGAAAATCGGCGCGTCAGAACTGGCTTCACGCGTCGGCATCACGCTGTCCAACCTCTCCATTCTCAAAAACAACCGAGCGAAGGCCATTCGTTTCACTACCTTGCTCGCCATCTGCCGGGAGCTGAACTGCCAGCCCGGCGATATTCTCGAATATGTCCCCGGTCCGGAGGACGAAGACACGGACGACGAAGCGTCCAAATAAACAGGAGGTGTGTGCCATGACGTTGTCGCCCTACTATCTCATCGTCGCGCTGGGCTGCTTTGCGGGCGCGGCGCTGATGTTCACCCGCTTCCGCCGCGAGGTATCGGTCAGCATTCCCACCGGCATTTTGCTGGTGCTGACGGGCGTGTATCTGCTCTGCGGCCAGCTCATCAAGGGGTTTGCCGACAATCCGGCTCTTTCCTGGACGGCACGCGGCGTGCTGGTGGTGTTTCTGATCTATCTGCTGCTCAGTTACAACGATGCCCGCGCCCAGCAAAACGCGGAATTTGATGCCCCGCAGGACAAAGACAGCGCGGAAGAATCCACAAAGACCGATACTCCCAAGCAATAAATCCAGAAAAATAATTAAGCGAAGCGCGGGAATCCAAGGGGTGCTGGCAGGGCGTGGGACAGCGTCCCACGAGGGAGGCTTTAGCCGACCGAGCAACACGCGCCAAGACTCACGACGCAGTCAGGCGAATCCGATCAAAGTTCCGACCAAAATTGATTTTCCTGCAATAAATCCATCTGTATAGCAAAACACAGCCGGACAGCGTGAAACTGCCCGGCTGCTTTTTTACTTTTTACATATCTTCGAAGCTGTCTGTATACGACCGGAGCGCATCTTTGATATCGCCGTAGGCATAGCCGTATCGCGTGAGCGACGCAATCGTGCGCTGAATGCCCTTTGGGGTATCCAGATCCTTGGCGAATTTCTTCTCCAGCAGCGCCAAAATCATCGCTTGCTCGTCAAGCCCGTAAGCGTCCAGCGCTGCCTCCGCCGTATCCCGGTCAACGCCTTTCATGGCAAGCTCCTGCAAAATCCGCCGCCGTCCGTAACACTTATGCCCTGCCAGATGCCGGATCGCGGCTTCCGCATAGCGCAAATCGTCCACCGCGCCGATCTCCGCCAGAAAGTCCACAGTCTCCCGCGCGGATTCCTCATCGAAATCGTTGCGCAGCCGCTTTTCCAGATCGCGGCGGGAATAATCCCTGTATTCCAGCAGGTAGAGCGCCTTTGCCTTCGCACGCCGGCGCTGCGATTCCTCCAAAAGCGCCCGCAGCAGCGGCACCGGATAATCCTTCCCCGGCTGCAATCGGCTCTCGGCGGCCAGATCACAATCCAGCGAGGCAACCAGCTCTCCTTCACTGTACAGCCCGACCAGATGCCCCTTCTGCCGCCGTATTTCGTCAATCATCATACCCGTTCACTCAGTCCACGGAGATATCAATATTTTTCTTGGGCTTGTCGGCCTGCACCGCGTCAAGAAATTCGTCCGGAATCGGAATATCGTCAATGATATTCTCCGGCGCCGCCACATCGGAAACCGCATCTGTCGCGGCTTCGTCGTCCTTCTTCTTCACGGTCGCCTTCGCGGGCTTCTTGGCGTTGAGCAGCTTATCCGCGTTGGCTCTGACCTGCGCCTCGATTTCTTCCGCAACCTCGGGGTGGTCGATGAAATAATTCTTGGCGTTGTCGCGGCCCTGCCCCAGCCGTGTCTCACCGTAGGAGAACCACGCGCCGCCTTTTTTGACAATGCCCAGTTCCACGGCCAGATCCAGCAATTCGCCGTTGTGACTGATGCCCTCGCCGTACATGATGTCAAATTCCGTCGTGCGGAACGGCGGGGCAATCTTGTTCTTGACCACCTTCGCCTTGGTACGTGCGCCGATGATATCCGAACCGGATTTCAGCACCTCGCCCTTGCGGACCTCAATGCGCACCGAGCTGTAGAATTTCAGCGCACGGCCGCCCGGCGTGACTTCGGGATTGCCGTACACCACACCGACCTTCTCGCGGAGCTGGTTGATAAAAATGGCGATACAGTTTGATTTGCCGATGGCACTGGTCAGCTTGCGCAGCGCCTGACTCATCAGACGCGCTTGCAAGCCCACAAAGGTGCTGCCCATGTCGCCTTCCACTTCGGCACGCGGCACGAGCGCCGCCACCGAGTCCACAACGATCACATCAATCGCCCCGGAACGCACCAGCTCTTCGGTGATGGCCAGCGCCTGCTCGCCGTTGTCCGGCTGCGACACCAGCAGGTCGTCGATATTGACGCCCAAAGCCGCCGCATACACCGGGTCAAGCGCGTGTTCCACATCGATGAAGGCCGCGTCGCCGCCCTTCTTCTGTGCCTCTGCAATGCAGTGCAGCGCCAGCGTGGTCTTACCGGAGGATTCAGGCCCATAGATTTCGATGATTCTGCCGCGGGGCAGACCGCCGATGCCCAGCGCAAGGTCAAGGCCGAGGGAACCCGTGGAAATCGCCTCCACATTCAGCGCGGAGCTTTGCCCCAGCTTCATCACCGCGCCCTTGCCGAACTGCTTCTCAATATTGGCCAGTGCCGTTTCCAATGCTTTTTTCTTATCTACTGCCATAGTATATCATTCCTTCTCACAAGCACAACATATGGGAAACAATTTTGACGGATTCGCCTGACCCCGTTTGTGGTCTTGGCTGATTCCGCTCGTTCGGCAGCGCCTCACTCGTGGGGCGCTGCCCCACGCCCTGCAAGGGCTCTGCCCTTGACCCGGCAGGAGGTGCCTGCCCCCCCTGCACTCCCGCGCTTCGCTTAATAATCGCTTTTCCCAACGTTACCGCTCTCTTAATTTCTGAGATGATTATACCCCATCATTCGCAATATTGCAAGAGGAAATTTGCGTCTTACCCCTCGATAGTCCCAAAAATGCACCTGTCAATCCCGCCAAAATCCTTCCGCACGCAAATGTGATCCACGCCGCTTTGTTCCATGACAGCCGTCACGCCTTCCCGGATATCATACCCGATTTCAAAAGCGACCACGCCGTCCGGCGCCAGCAGCCGCGTCCAGTTCCCGCAGATGGCGCGGTAAAAATCCAGCCCGTCCGCGCCGCCGTCCAGCGCTATGTGTGGCTCACACTGCACTTCCCATTGCAGCGACGCGATATCGTCCGACGGAATATAGGGGGGATTGGAGACAATCGCGTCAAACGGTTCCGCCGCGTCCCAGTCCTCGCCCGGCATTTGCAGCACATCGGCCACGACGCAGCTCACACGTCCCCCGCCGAATGCTGCCACATTGCGTCGCAGGTAGGGCAGCGCTCTCTCCGACAACTCCACGCACACGACCCGCGCCCCGGAGATACGCCGTGCCAAGGCAAGCCCAACCGCTCCCGTCCCCGCGCAAAGGTCGAGAATACGGGGATTATTCTTCTCCCGCAGCGCGTCCGCGGCACCTTCCACCAGCGCCAACGTGTCTTCCCGCGGCACCAGCACGCCGTCTCCGACATACAAGTTCATGCCGTCAAATTCCCAGCGCCCCAGCAGGTATTGCAGCGGCTCATGCAAACGGCGGCCAATCAGTTCTTCATAAACCTCGCACAGCGCATCGTCCGCCGTCTCGCTGCCCCGCAGCGCCAACGCCGCGCGGTCGCCAATGCCAAACACCTTTTGCAGCAGGCACAACGCATCGAAGGCAGGACTGTCAAGCCCTGCCTTCGTCAAACGCTGTTTGCCTTCCAGATATACCTGCCGAATGGTTTTTCCGCCGCCCATCAGACGATCTCCCCTTCCGAATCTTCCGGAATGACCGCCTTCATCGCCGCGATAGCGCACTCGATCTGATCGTCGGACGGCTCAAAGGTGGTAATGCGCTGCATCCACAGGCCCGGCGCGGAGAGAATCTTCGTGAGCAGGTTGTCGTGTCTGCCGCAGAAGCGAATGATCTCATAGCCCACGCCCATGACGATCGGCAGGCAGCAAAGGCGCACCAAGGTACGCAGCCACACGTTGTCGATCTGAATGCAAAAGCCGATGACAATGCCCAGAATCAGCATCACGATAATAAAGCTGGTGCCGCAACGGGGGTGGAACCGCTTGAACCGGCGGACATTCTCCACCGTCAGCTCCTGTTTGGCCTCGTAGCAAAAGATCGTCTTATGCTCTGCACCGTGATATTCAAAGACACGGTGCATATCCTTCATGCGCGTGCAGAGGAAAATATAGAGCACAAACATCACGATCTTGAAAACGCCTTCAAAAATCGAGCGCGCCAGAATGTTGCCCTTCAGGAACGGCAGCAGCGCCGCCAGTCCGGAATACAGCCCCGATGGCACCACAAAAAACAGCAGTACCGCAATCGCCACGCCCAGAACCATCGACACGGTGAGCAGCACGTTAAAGAGCTTGTCGCCGAATATGTCGTTGAGCTTTTTCTCAAACGGAGACAGTTCCTCGTCCTCGTCAGCCTCGCCTGCCAGCTCCGCCGAGCGCATGAGCGTCTTGGAACCCACGCGCATGGAGTCCACAAAGCCATAAATACCGCGCAGCAACGGCAGCTTGAAAACAGCGGGACGGTCTCCTTGACTCTCCACGTCCTCTACCACGATTTCGCCGCCCGGACTGCGCACCGCCATGGCGGTCTTCTGCGGACCCCGCATCATGACCCCCTCGATCAGAGCCTGACCGCCTATGGAGGTGTATTTCGTCGGGCACTTGGTATCACACTTGCTCATCTTTGGCATTCTCCTTCTCTGTCGCCGCTTCACTTACGGGCGCAATCTCAATCGTACTGTTCTGTCGTACGATGGGCAGGGTAATTGTCACGTTGGTACCGTCACCCTCCACGCTGTCAATACTAAATTCGCCGTTGTGCTTGAGAATGATCTCGTCCGCCACGGCCAGACCGATGCCAAAACCGCCTTTGTTGGTATTGGCCTTGTAGAACTTCTGCTTGACCTTGGGCAGTTGGTCGGCGGGAATGCCGCAGCCATGGTCGCGCACACCGACAGTCATTTTATCGTCCGTCACGGTGGTGTAAATATAAATTTCTCCGCCCGGCTCGCTGTATTTCATCGCGTTGTCCAGCACGATAATGATGACCTGCTTGAGCCGGTCACGGTCGCCCATTACGGGAATGGCTTCCTCCGGCTCGTAGAAGATCAGGTGTTTGTCTTCCTTCTTGGCCTTTTCGTTGAACATGAAAACCACGTCGTCGATTTCCGCCACGATGTCCAGCATCTGGAAATTCATCACCATGCGGCCGCTCTGCATGCGCGAGAAATCCAGCAGCTGCTCCACCAGACCGCTCAGGCGCTCGGTTTCGTTGATGATAATACCCAGACCCCGCTTCATCATGGCTTCATCGGAGGTGCCGCACATCAGCACCGTCTCGCTCCAGCCCTTGATGGCTGTGAGCGGCGTGCGCAGTTCGTGCGATACAGAGGAAATAAAATCGTTCTTGGCGTTCTCACTCAGCGCCAGCTCCGCCGCCATCGCGTTGATGGAGTCCATCAGATCGCCGATCTCGTCGTCATGCTCCTTTTCCAGACGAATGGAGAAATCGCCGCTCGCGATGTGTCCCGCGATATTGGTGATATTCTTGACCGGCGTGACGATGGAACGGATAAAATACGAACTGGACACCGAGATAAACAGCAGCACCAGCAGCATGATGACGGAAATCATGATGATATTGCCCCGCACGGCATTGTCCGTGGGCTGAAGGGACACAATCATACGGATTGCTTCGCGGCTTTTGAAATCGGGATTGTCTTTTTTGTTGGCATTCTCCAACATATAAGTCACGGCATAGACATGCTCCCGATTCTCGTTGCGTCCGTTCCAGGTACCGTGCTTCTGGTTGGCATACGCAATTTCGTAATCGGGAATGGTCTGATTGGCAGGCGGCTCAAAGCCGGAGGACGTCACAATGATGCGCCCCTTGGCGTTGATAAACTGCACTTCCATCTTGTTTTTGTCCTCAAAGCCCTCCACAAAGCTCAGCGCCGCCAGCTGATAATCGCTGCCGGTCATGCTGCCTACGGTCTGGGAAAAGTAATCCGCCGCGACGGAGGCTCTCTGATCCAGAATCTGCTGGATATTGTTGTAATAAAAATTATGAATCAGCGTGACGGAAATGATAAACACCACAATCAGCATGGTGCCTAAGATGGAAAAGGTGGTAAACAGCCAGCGCCGTGTGATGCCCTTGCCGCTAATCATCTCTATGTAGGGCAGAAACAGGTGGCGCGTCATCTGCCTGAGCCACTCCCGAAATTCCGCCAGCTTGTTCATGAACGCCGAATGGCAAAATTGCTCCCAACGCTGTCTGACTTTGTCAAGCAAGAATCAGCCCTCCTATGCTTCCCACTTGTAGCCCAAGCCCCACACGGTCACGATGTGGCGGGGTGACGAGGGTTTTTCTTCGATTTTCATTCTGAGACGGCGGATATTGACGTCTACAATCTTCTCTTCGCCGTAAAAGGCCTCGCCCCACACATGCTTCAAAATATCCACACGGCCGAGCGCGGTGCGGGGATTGGAGAAGAAGTACTCCATGATCTGAAATTCCACCTGCGTCAGCTCCACCAGCTCGCCGTTTTTGCTGAGCGTGCGGTTGCGCAGATTGAGCACGAAGTCCCCCGAAACCAGTTCTTCCTTGAAGGACTGATCGTTGCCTTCACTCAGACAGACCCGGCGGTGCAGCGCGTCCACACGTGCCATCAGCTCGCTGGGGCTGAAAGGCTTGGTGATGTAATCGTCCGCGCCGTTCATCAGGCCGTTGACCTTATCCATCTCCTGTGACTTGGCGGTCAGCATGATGATGCCGAGGTTGCTGTTGCGTTTACGCAGCTCACGGCAGAGCGAAATACCGTCCATGCCGGGCATCATCACGTCCAGCAGCGCGATGTCAAAGTCACCGCTGTGGCTGTCGTAGGCGGCGAGCGCGTCGCTGCCGTTGTTTACGTCAAAAACATCGTATCCCGAGCGCTTGAGGTTGATGACCACAAACTCTCTGATGGCGTCTTCGTCTTCTGCTACCAAAATTTTCTTCATGTCAATCGTTCCCTTTACCTGTGAAATTGATATATCTTGTACCGTCAGCATTACTGCATCAGGCTGAAATACGAAACCACGGATTTTGGCTCGACAAAATCCTGTCCCAACGTGAACAGCGCCACATAAACGCTGCCGTTGTCCTTGGCCAGCATCTCATAGTCGAGACGGTTGCCGCCCGCCTGCGCTTCCTCCAGTTCCTTGTTCCAGTCCGGCTCTGAAAAGACCCTGACACGGAAAATCTCGTCACTGAACGCGAATCTGTCCTTTTGATAACGGTAAAAATACAGTATGTGGTTGCGCTCGTCAATCCGGCAGGTGACCTGGTTGTCCCAGGACGACTGCCACGTAATGCTGTAATTATCGGCGGTATTGATAACGGTACGCTTCCGGCTGATAAAGGCGTAGCCGTCCCCTTCAAAGTCGATGTTGTACCATGCCGTCAGATACATGGGGCTGTCGGAGCCGGCGTCATAGCCCGGCAGATAGCTGGTCACGGGAATATCCATCACGCCGTCCGAATCAATATCGCGGGAAGATGTGTAGATATTGCGTGACGTACAGGTCACGGCTTTCTCCGTCTCATCGTAAAAAGGCGTTCTCAGATCGCCGCTGACCGTGTCCCAGTATATGTACTCCGTAATCATGGCGGAATTGTCCTTGTAACCGTCCAGCACCACACCGGTGATATTATCATCGGTCAGCTTGGCGATTTTGGCGTCCGCGTAATACAGCACATGCCCGTCGAGCGGTGCGGTATCGGTCACGCTCATGGCGTTGGAATTGTCAACGCCGTGATGAAATTCGATGAGCTTGGCGGTCGCCGTCACCTCGGACAAATTGAGATAGGAAGCAATAATCTCCGCGCAGCCGTCGTTATCAAAATCGCCGATCTGCATATCGGTGTAGGCCACGGAGATATTGACGGACTGCGTTTCGGAAAATTCCCGCACTTCAATGGTGCTGATGCTGCTGTCGGCAAAGCTGTAGGCCGAAATGATGTTGAGGCCTGTGCTGTACATTGTCCAGCCGACAATGATCTCATTCACACCATCGTCGTCAATGTCGCCGAACATCACCCGATCCACTTCGCCACCCTCGCTTTTTTTGGTGGCGGCCAGCTGCCAGTTCTTTTCGTTCCGCACCAGCACGGCCAGATTGATCGGCTCGGATTCCTTTTCGCGGTAAAAGACCAGCGCATCGTTCTTGCCATCCCCGGTCAGGTCCACCTGTAGGATTGCGGAACGGTAGGCGCCGTTTTTGGGATATTTGAGGGTCACAGTCCCCAGATTCTTGGTGAGCTGTTCCTGAATATTTTTTTCTTCCCCCGCCGGGTAAGGCGGCCGCATGAGCTGCTGATCCCCCCCGATCAGATACCCGTCACAGCCGCAGAGCACCGCCGTCAGCAGCAACGCTGTCAGCAGCCGCAGCACTTTTGCCATTCGCATGATCCCATTTCCTCCGTCTGAAAAGATCGTTATGATTATAACATATCCAAAAGAAAAATACTACCACCCAATCGTAAACAATCAAATAAAATAATAGGCGGCAACCATCAGGGCGCACAGCGCGACCTCCATCAGCTTGAGCGACTTGAATTTCACGGAGACCAGCGATGTGGCAATGTGCGTGATAATGCCGATGGCAATGCCGTCCAGCACCGAAGAGGTAAAGGTGATAATCATGATGGTGACAAAAGCCGGCAGACCTTCGGTATACTCGCCGAAATCAATATCCTTTGCGCCGCTCACCATTGACATGCCGAGCAGCACCATCGCGCAGGCGGTGACAACCGGCGGGATAATTTCCACAAACGGCGTAAACAGCGCCGCCAGCAAAAAGAATACACCTGTGGTAACAGCGGTCAGGCCGGTCTTGCCGCCTACCAGCATGCCCGCGCCGGACTCGGCCGCTACCGTCATCATCGGCGCGCCGCAAAGCGAGGAAACCATGGAAGAAATGGCGTTGGCAAACATCGTATTTTTCAAATCGCCAAAATTACCGTCTCCGTCCAGCATACCGCCGTTGCGGGCTGTGGCATAGATCACGCCTGTGGATTCTACCGAATTGAAAATCGCGCACACCAATACCACCAGCAGCAGCATGAAAACTGTTTTTAAATCAAATTTAAAATCCTTGAAAACCCCCGCCAGACCGTGAGTCACATCTTTGGCCAGACTTTCGGCCGCCCACTTGGCGAGTTTGTCGCTTGCGCCGCTCGTATCGGCACTCAGATCAATGGGAGAGGCATATCCCTTGCGGACACCCAACACATAATAAATCATGCCTGACGAGAAAATCCCCAGCAGAACAGGCACAGGAATCCGGAACTTCTTGAACAGTACCGTCAGCAGCACACCCGACACCATCACGATCACGGAAAAGACTGTCTCATTGAACTCGGAAAAATCCGGCAGTTTCCACAGCCCCTTGGACACGGAACCAAATAAACCCGCGTTTTTTAAACCAATCAGGGCAATGTAAATGCCGAGGCCCGCGGAAACGCCGTTTTTGACGCTTTTGGGAATCGCTCCGTACAGAGCGTTTTGCAGCCCTGCCAGCGACAGCAGCAAAAAAATCATACTGCCCATCAGCGTGATGGCCAGCGCCTGCGCGTAGCTATAGCCCATCTCGGATACCAGCGTGGAAGAAAAAAAGACCGTCATACCCACACTTGGCGCCAGGGCAAAGGGTTGATTGGACAAAATGCCCAGCGCGATACAACTGATGCCGGAGGCAATGCAGATAGCCAGATAGGCCGACGCCTCGCTCACGCCGCCCTCTGCCAGCAGCTTGGGACACTGCACCAGCAGATACGACATTGTGACAAATGTTGTCATGCCCGCGATCATCTCGGCCAAGAAATTGGTATTTTTTTCTTGTAGCTTAAAAATATTCACTGCCGATACCACCCTGATTCCGAAAGTTTGTCCAAACATTTTTCCTTATCCTCTATTATATAACGCCGCCCAAGCAAAATCAACCGGATTTCGGCAGATTCTTGTAAATTTATGGCGCGGCTGAAGGAAGCGATCAGACCTCTGTCATTTACAGTTCGTCAAGCAAAAAATCGCCGGACATTGTCTTTCGACCGTGTCCGACGATTATTTTTTTGAAAAGGTAGTGCGAAAGATATCCGAACGAATGGCCTGCGTCTATCTGTAGGCGTGTTTCGTCTTTTTCTTCAAGGCGATCAGACTGCCGATAATGCCGAATGAAAAGATGACGAGCCAAGTGTAAAAAATCAACATGCCGTCGCCTTCTCCGGTTTTGGGGGATGAATCGCCTTTACCCGGATCATCCGAATCACTGCCGCCGGACGCCGAAATAGTGAACGTATCTTGCAGCGTGCCATCCGTCATTTTGACGGTAAGCGTGTGTTTGCCTATGCTCAGGGTTTTCAGATAACTCGGCAGGAGCGTGATCTTAATGCTGCCGGAAACCGCTGTGTAGTGAGTTTTCTCGGTAAGCAGGGTTCCGTCAACCGACACAGATACCAGATTGTTAATAATGGTCTCGCTGTCTCCCACCGTTTTTTTGACGACCACCGGCATTCCGCCGGTACTGCCCTGTTTCCAGCTCCATACGCTATCGGTGGTAAACCTGTAGTTGTTTGCGTCTGTATCATTGGAACTGTTGGTATTGTTGGTATTGTTGGTGCTGTTGGTGCTGTTGGTATTGTTGGTGCTGTTGGTATTGTTGGTGCTGTTGGTGTTGTTGGTGCTGTTGGTGTTGTTGGAACTGTTGGTGTTGCCAGTGGGGTCGGTGGTAGATGGAGTAGAGGGGCTAACGGGGGTAGTCGCAGGCTGACTATCTGTGTAGGTATCATCACCAACGGTAACAGAAGCCAGATTATTTCCTTCATTGTCAGGATCTGCCGTTACCGTAGCGGTTTTGTTCTCTCCTTTTATCCCGTACTCATCATCACTATTGGGATCGTAGCTGTAAATTATCACAGATGCCTCCGTGTGATCCTCATTCCATGTCCACTTGGGATCGGGAATGAAAGTGGCATACACCTGATATTTAGCGTTCTCCATGAGGGTGATTTGTACCTGATTTCCATTGACCCTTGCCATGGCACATGTCTTTTCGATTTTGTTTCCGTCGCGGTCTTCAATAGAGATATCTTTATCAGTGTTCTCTATTTTAGATTTCTTTTTTCCCTTTGTCCAAACAACCTGACTGTAGCCAGTTTTTGGGGTGGCGGTTATAGTGTAAACCGGACCCGGATCAAATACATAAAATGTAGCCACCGTACCATTCTCCGGATGATCCTCAGAACCATTCTCAATGATATGACCCTCATTGTCCTTCACAACGACCGTACCGCCTTCTTCATTGCAACCGTAATTACAGCCGTAACACGTTACAGGACTGTGAGCAGCAACATCTTTGCCCTCATGGTCAATGTCAGCGGCAAAGACAGCGCCTTTATTGAGAAAAATATTAAAAGACGCATTAGCAAGACTCGCTACACTCAATCTATCAAACGATCCTGTAATCTTACCGTACAAATTCAATGTGGCACCGCCGTAAACTTGTATCTCGCTATCATCGTTATGACCTGAGTCATTCATCATGGCTATACTCGCATTTTTATTGATATTCAGGGTTGTACCGACATTAACATTTATCTGGGTCACAGCAGGATACGTATCGTCAATATCCGTTGTTAAGTTAACGATACTGGATGATATTGTAGTAGCATTGTTAACCGCCCCATGCACCACCGCTAAATGCTCATCGGAATAGCGGTGCAGCAGCGGCGCCGCGCATACCGTCAGCACCAGCAAGGCGCAGACAAATCGGAGAAGCAGTCCCGGTCGGGACGGGGCATCACGCTTGTCCGGGGGGGGGACAGCATGTCCCATTTCACGCTTCAGATCTTCTGTTTTTCTGTACTTTTTATTCATATCCAAATACCTCCATCTCACTCAGAAATGTATTATCCGTTTCTATTGCCTATCGCAGAACTGGACTATTATATCTTTATTGTATCAAATTATTTTTTGTGTGTCAACAACAAAAGTGCATAAATTTTGTAAATATTTTGCATATTTTTTCTGCTGTAAAATAATTTTATGCAATTACAAAAAGCTTTAAGGAAAATTGATGGTAAGTTTGGAAAAAGTAAAAAATCCCATCGGCATTCACCGACAGGATTTTCGCTTTGGAAAAGTAATACAAAAAAGATGCAACTTGGGTTAACATCAGCCTTATCCGAAAAATCGGGATAGGGCTGATGTTAAATTTTTCATTTATCTGTTTTCAGTTGAATACTTTGTTAATTCCAGCGCGATTTATTTAGTGAATAATGAAAAAAAATAATGAATAGTGAATAATACAGAAACGCCACGGAGTACATCTCCTTGACATTATTCTTTATTCATTATTCACTATTCATTATTCTCTGAGCCGCAACAGCGGCGTTTCTGGCGCGCTCGGAGGGATTCGAACCCGCGACCTTTTGATTCGTAGTCAAACACTCTATCCAACTGAGCTACGAGCGCATCTTTATATTTAACTTTCGAGCACTCTTTTTGAGTGCTCGCTCTCTTTTGAGTGCTAGAGTATTATAACATTGTCCAGCCGAAATGTCAAGTATTTTTTTATTTTATTTTTCGATTTTATTTTCAAAAAACACTTGACATTTTGCAAAAGATGTTGTATATTAATTAAGCGCTTTTTGAGCGCTAACTTGATAACGGTACGGAGAAGTCGCGTAGCTGGTCGAGCGCGCACGATTGGAAATCGTGTAATCGTTAAAAGCGGTTCGAGGGTTCGAATCCCTCCTTCTCCGCCAAACAAAACCTTTCGTTATTTACGAAAGGTTTTTCTCTTTTCCTCGCCCAAATTTTCTTTCGATCAGGAGGTTTTTCCGGTTTATGAAACTGCCGTTTTTCCGCGCGGGACAATCCGACACACCCGCCTTTGATCCGGCTCGCTGCACGCCGGTGATCCGATGCAGCATTTGTACCGGCGAACAGGTCGCCGGTTTCCGCGAAAACGCCACCGGAAAAATACATGACGTCGCCTTGATTCGCGGCGAGCAGGATTTGCAGGCTTTCCGCAAACAGTACGGCATCACCGGCCCCATCGAAAAGGTATATTGAATCTTCAAATCAACCAAAAAACACAGTACACCGACGGTGATGCACCGGGGCGTACTGTGTTTTTATTGTATTGCTTCACAGATCGCAAAACGATCAGTTCTTGTTTTTCTGCGCCTTGATGACCTTCAGGCGGCTGAATTCCTCTCTGTCCTTTTCGTCCAGCGCGTCGGTGATATACTTGACGGTCTGCTCAAACTTGGGAATCATAATGTTCCGCAGCGCGTTGGCACGCTTCTGGGTCTTTTTAATCGCGTCGGCCAGACGATAAACGCAGTTTTCCACCTCGGCCAGCACAGCGGTCAGGCGTTTGACCTCCTGAAATTTCAGATAGGCTTCGTCAATCATGGAATTGGACGTATACATACCGAAGGGAATGGTGAGCGGGGTTTCCTTCAATTTCACCGTGGGAATTTCCACGCCCATCACCGAACGGTAGTCGATGGTCAGTCCGTTATCCACCGGCACGGCTTCGGCCAGCGGTTCGCAGAGGCCGAACACGATATTCGCCCGCTGCAAGGCGATGTACGCCTCGGAGTAATTGCTGTCGATCTCGCCCTGAATGGTGGCCGCCTTGTCCATCAGCGTCATCATCTCGCGAACGAGAATATTTCTCTTGCGGTCGAGAAGGTCATAGCCAACCCTCGCCAGTTCCAGCGATTTCTTGGTAGCAATCAAATTGCCCTTGGTAGGGACGGTATTCACTGCCACACGGCATCAATCCTTTCAACCAATCTTCATAAAAGCTAATTTTTTGGGTGAGGTGTCTACGGATTCGCCCAACCCCGTTTGTAATCCGGGCTGGTTCCGCTCGGTCGGCTAAAGCCTCCCTCGTGGGGCTTTGCCCCACTCCCTAGTGGTGGCTCTGCCCCCACGCCCCTGCCAAGAGGTGCCAGCACCCCTTGGATTCCCCGCCGCATACGCGGCTAATAACCGCTACGCCTGCTTAGGCGGCTTGTAATACTTTTCGAGTGTTTCATTGTCCACTCTGTCGAGTTCCTCGCGCGGCAGTTCAGAAAGCAGTTCCCAGCCGAGATTCAGACTTTGCTCCATCGAACGCGCCTCGTTCTCGTTCTGCCGGATAAACTGATTTTCAAACCGCTTGCCGAAGGCGAGCAGCTTCTTGTCGCTGTCGGAAAGCTCTTCCTCGCCGATAACCGAAGCCAGCGAACGCGCGTCCTGCACCTTGGCGTAAGACGCAAAGAGCTGATTCGACAGCGCCGCATGGTCGGCGCGCGTGAAACCCTCGCCGATGCCGTCCTTCATCAGACGCGACAGCGACGGCAGAATGGAGACCGGCGGGTAAATGCCCGAGCCGTCGAGTGCGCGATCCAGCACGATCTGCCCCTCGGTGATGTAGCCGGTCAAATCCGGCACCGGGTGGGTGATGTCATCATTGGGCATGGTCAGAATCGGAATCTGCGTGACAGAACCCTTGTGGCCCTTAATCATGCCCGCGCGCTCATAGAGCGAGGCGAGGTCGGAATACAGATAGCCGGGGTAGCCTTTTCGACCGGGAATCTCGCCCTTGGAGGAAGAAAACTCACGGCACGCCTCCGCATAGGAGGTCATGTCGGTCATAATGACAAGAACGTGCATGTCGTGTTCAAACGCCAGATACTCGGCCGCCGTCAAGGCACAGCGCGGCGTGAGGATTCTCTCAATAATCGGGTCGTTGGCGAGGTTGAGGAACATCGTCACGCGCCCCAGCACGCCGGATTCCTCAAAGGAACGGCGGAAATAGTCGGCCACGTCATTCTTGACGCCCATCGCGGCAAAGACGATACAGAATTTCGCGTCCTCGTCGTTGGCAATCTTGGCCTGACGGACGATCTGGGCCGCCAGTTCGTTGTGCTTCATGCCGGAGCCGCTGAAAATCGGCAGCTTCTGACCGCGAATCAGCGTAATCAGGGTGTCGATGGAGGAAATGCCGGTGCAGATGTAGTTCTGCGGATACACGCGGGAAACGGGGTTGATAGGCGTGCCGTTGACATTCATGCGCTTTTGGGGGTAAATCTTGCCCAGACCGTCAATCGGGGTTCCCACGCCGCTGAAAATACGGCCCTGAATTTCGGGGGACAAATCCAGCTCCATCGGTCTGCCCTTCAAACGTGTGCGGGTATTTTGCAAGGAAATGCCTCTGGTACCCTCAAACACCTGAATCACCGCGCGATTGCCCTCAATCGCGACAATACGTCCGTGGCGCACCGCGCCGCCGTCAAGATGAATCTCCACGATTTCTTCAAAGGAAGGACTGTCCACGTCGTCCAGAACAATCAGCGAACCGTTGATTTCCTTGACGCCAATATATTCATAAATCATTGTCTCTTACTTCCCTTCCAAATCATGATACTGCGAAGGAGTTCATCACATCGTCAATCTCACGGGTGTAGCCGTCAAGGATTTCCTCCTTGTCGTTAGGCACATCGTACTTGATACGCACGATCTTGTCAAACAACCCGCTGTCGGTGATCTTGGAGAGCGGCACGCCCTGCGCGATGGCATAAGCCGCTCTGTCGTACAGATGGAGCGTCGCCCGCATCATCTTGAGCTGCTTGGTCAGCGGCACATAGGTGTCGTCCTTGTGGAAGGCGTTCTGCTGGAGGAAGCCCACGCGAATCGCCTTGGTAATTTCAATAATCAGCTTCTGATCGTCGGGCAGTACATCGGAACCGATCAGCTTGACAATTTCCATCAGGCCGGCTTCTTCTTGCAGCAGCGCGGCAAAACGTTCACGGCACCGCATGAAGTCCTCGCCCACGTTGTCGGCGTACCATTTTTCGAGGTCGCCGGCGTACTCGCTGTAGCTGTCGAGCCAGTTGATGGCGGGATAATGCCGCGCGTAAGCCAGCGACTTATCCAGCGCCCAGAAACAGCGCGTAAAGCGCTTGGTATTCTGGGTGACAGGCTCGGAGAAGTCGGACCCCTGCGGCGACACCGCGCCGATGATGGTGACAGAGCCCTGCTGTCCGCAAAGCGACTCCACCAAACCCGCGCGCTCGTAAAATTCGGACAGGCGGGACGGCAGATAAGCCGGGAAACCTTCCTCGGCGGGCATTTCCTCCAGACGGCCGCTGATTTCGCGCAGCGCTTCCGCCCAGCGGGAAGTCGAATCCGCCATAATCGCCACATGATAGCCCATGTCGCGGTAATACTCGGCCAGCGTAATGCCGGTGTAAATCGAAGCCTCACGCGCCGCCACCGGCATATTGGAGGTGTTGGCAATGAGGCAGGTTCTGTCGGTCATGGGTCGGTTGGATTTCGGGTCGATCAGCGAGGAAAATTCCTCAAGCACCTGACTCATCTCATTGCCGCGCTCGCCGCAGCCCACATAGACGATAATATCCGCGTCGCACCACTTGGCGAGCTGATGCTGGGTCATAGTCTTGCCGGTACCGAAACCGCCCGGAATGGCCGCCGTGCCGCCCTTGGCAATCGGGAAGAGCGCGTCAATGACACGCTGGCCCGTAATCAGCGGAATGTTAGCATACAGTCTTTCCCGAATGGGTCTGGGGTGACGAATCGGCCATTTCTGGCAAAGCGACAGCTCGTGCAGCTTGCCCGCGTCGTCCTTCAAGGTGACAATCGTGTCGTTGACCTTGTATTTGCCGTCGGGAGCCACACTTTCCACCACGCCCGCCAAGTCGGGGCGTACCAGACAGCGATGCTCGATAATCGACGTTTCAGGGCAGGTAGCATAGATCATGCCGCCCTCGAGACGGTCACCGGGCTTGACCCTGACAGTGATGTCCCACTCGCGTTCGATGTCCAGTGACGGCACACTCGCGCCGCGGCTGATAAACGCGCTGCCGGACTGCTCTTCAATGTCCTTCAAGGGACGCTCGATGCCGTCGAAAATATTGTCCAGAATACCGGGGCCGAGCGTGGCCGACAGCAGGCCGCCTGTCGAATAGACCGGCGCGCCGGGCATCAACCCCGTGGTTTCTTCATACACCTGAATCGTCGTATATTCACTGGTCACGCCGATCACTTCACCCGCAAGGCGCTGCTCACCGACATAAACCATTTCCATCATGGTCAGATTCGTCTTGCCCTGAATGGTCACAACAGGGCCGTTGATGCCGTATATTTGATATGACTTTTCCATGAAAGGCATCTCCTCCAAAGCAAATTAATTGATACTCAAGCCGGCATTTGCGGCGAACCAATCGCGCTGCTGTTCCAGCGCCATGTCGAGCGTGACATTCACCACGCGACCGATGGCGGCATTCTCCGCGCGAAGGCCGCCCAGCGTGATGGTCTGGTCAATTTTGACCGTGCAGTCGCCGAAGGCCGTTTTGATGAGAGGGGAACATTTCTTGTCGCGGTCGCGGATATAGATAATCGTCTCGCTCAGATGTTCCTCACCGCACCCGATCAGCACCTTGCGCGCCTCGATGGCGGCCCTTCTCAGATAGGTTTTGTAAGCGTCGGTCTTGGTAAACTCTTCCAGCTTACCGGCAGCCTTGGCAAACACCTCGTCCTCAATGGCGTTGCGCCGTGCCAGCAGCGCCTTTTTGCCCTGCAATTCCTTGTCGGCCAGTTCGCGGCTGATCATGCTGCGAATTTCGGCGGTCTTGCGCTGAATCGTACGATAGGATTCCTCGCGGTACTCACGCTCGGCCTTCTCCAATTCCACCGCATCCTGCGCCTCAATTTCCCGCATGATTTTGTCATGCTGTTCGCGGGCATACTCGTTAATGGCGATCATAAACTTGCTGAGTTTTTCTTCCTGTGTCAACATGCTGGTATAACACCCCTTCTGTGATTAGGGTAAAATCAAAATTAAATCTTCACACCGATAGCCTCGCGCACATAGCGGGAGATGGAATCCTTGGCGCGTCCGTTGCCGTGACGGTCGGGAATCTCCACAATGAGTGGGCGAGCGGTGCTGAGTTTGAGGTCATAAATCAGGTCGGGACACAGCGAAACCAGACGTTCGGTCATCAGAATGATGCCTACCGACTCGTCGGCCATGGCCCTGCGAAGCTCGCTCTCAACCTCGTAGTCCTCGTGTACGACAACGCCATCAATGCCGGCCAGCCGAAGCCCTGTAGCCGTGTCAATATTGTCGCTGATGAGAAAAAATTTCAAGCCAAACGCCGTCCTTTCCATCGTAAATGACATCATCAAAAACGCTGCCGCCAATGGTGTCATTTACGATAAAAATGAGATTCCGGTTATCAAGCCTTTCATCTATGCGGCGCCGATTGTCTTTTGAAACAGCCGGTGCCGCATAGATCAGGCATTGCAACCGGGATTAAAGTGCGCTCAGCAGGTCGGTAATGCTCGGCACCTTGCTCAGAATCATGATAGAGATGACCAGACCGTACAGTGCGATGGACTCGCCCAACGCCACGAAGATGATTGCCTTACCGAATGCCTTGGGATCCTCGCTGGTCGCGCCGATAGCTGCCGGAGCCGCGGAAGCCACGGCGATACCACCGCCGATACCGCTCAGACTGGTGGAAAGCGCCGCCGCAATCAGGCCCATGCCGAGCGCGGTCGCCGCGCCGGAAGCCGCCGCTGCCGCGTCGCTTGTCGTTTCTGCCGTTGCGTCCTCAGCGGCTACCGTCTCGGTGGTTGCCACCGTGGTTGTGGTTGCCTTGGTAGCCTTGGTGGTCTTGGCTGCGTCGTCACCGGAGGCAAACGCCGCCATCGAGCCGAACACGCACACGGCAAAGACCAGTGCGAGCGCGGCGAAGTTGACCTTGACGGCCTTGGCGCCGCTGCCGCTCTTCTTAAAGGTACAGGTTGCGATATAAGCTGCCGCCGCAACGGCGATCACGGGTGCGATATAAAGAATTGCGTTCATGTTGTTTTCCTCCATAACATTCATCTAAAAAATTTACATATTACAACAGGCGGACGGAAGTGTTTCTGTATGCGCCTGACTGCGTTAATTATCTCAGCGCGTGTGGCTCGGCAAGGCTATGCCTTGCCTTGTGGGGCTTTGCCCCACGCCCCAGTGGTGGCGCTGCCCCCACGCCCCTGCCAAGAGGTGCCAGCACCCCTTGGATTCCCACGCTTCGCTTTATTTTTTCAAATCCTGCGCCACACTCGACGCGGACTTGAAGGGTCGGCCGTCGCCGGTAAAGAAGCGGCTGAACATCTCATAGTACTCCAGACGCAGCGCCTGAATACCGACCAGCAGGGCTTCCAGTGCCATAATAATGCCGTTGCCCAGAATCACGGTAATCCAGTAGCCCACGCCGCCCATCATCTCGGCCAGCGTGAAGACCACCGTCATCATGCCCGCGTGAACCAGAATAAACGCGCCCACACGCAGGAAACTCACTGTATTGGACACATACGAGAGCAGCACCTCGATCATCTCGAAGATGTTCTCGGTCAAAAAGTCGCCGAAATGCTTGGGGAACCACTCCTTCTCCCCCGCGACCAGCTCACTGAGCGGCTCGGCGAAGAAAATCACGATCAGCGGAATCACGATCAGGCACACCACATACGGCACTGTCAGCAGCGGTATCCCGAGGAACATCTGGCCCAGCACGCCGAAAATCGTCGCGCCGTAGAAGATGAAGCCCGCCAGACCGTTCTGGCTGAAAAAGGCGTTGCCGTATTTGTGCTGCTTGCACTTGGTGTAGACATTGAGCAGCATGGCAATCAGCACCAGCACCACGCCAATACCGATGGCTGCGTAAATCAGGGTAATGACCGTGTCGGAATCGTTGACATTGATGAGCTTGCCGTCGTTAAGGGGAATGCCGGTCTTATCGTGAACCCAGCCCCAGAAGGGATTGAGCGCTTCTTCAAAGCCGAACACCGACCCGAACAGCACGCCGAACACCGCCGACGATAAACCGCATAGCGCAATGCTGCGCCCCAGCTCCATTTTCTTGCTCTTCCACATGAAGAACCACGCAATCAGCGACAGGCACAACCCCTGCCCCACATCGGCAAACATAATGCCGAAGAGGATAAAGTAAGTAATCGCCACAAAGGGCGTCGGGTCCATCTCGTTGTAATTGGGCAGGCCGTACATATTGACAAAGAACTCAAACGGCTGGAAGATTTTGGGGTTCTTCAGCTTGACCGGCGGCGTGCGGGAGGGTTCCTCGTCCGCGTCCTCAAACTTGTACTCGATACCCGCCAGCTTTTCGAGCTTTCGGGTGAACTCTTCCTCACTGCTCACCGGCACCCAACCGGCCAGGAAGAAGATGCGGCTGTGCTGATACTTCGCGGTGTAGCGCCGCAAATCGAAGTTGTTCTTGTGACGTTCGAGGTAATTGAGCACCTTGCCGCAGCGCACCTGCTCTTCTGTCCAGAAGTCGTCCATTTCCTTCTTCATCGCGTCATATTTGGCCTGCAACTCGTCGCGCTGCTTGGATAAGGTGTTGTACGCTTCTTCCGGCGTACCCACCGCGTCGGGAATGCGCAGCCGCTCCCAATAGAGACTGGCGAAGATTCTGTCCACTTCGCGGATATTCTCAATCGGCGCCATGTAAACGCCCCACACATACTTGTCGTCGCTCGCGCAGGGGAAGGTGACGATGTAGGGATTGTCACTATACATGCTCAGCTTTTCGTAACTTTCCTTGGGCAGCCGCCCGAAACGCACCTTGATAAACTCACACTGAAAGATTTCGTCCAGCTTCATATCGAAGCCCTGAAAGTGCTTGAACTGCTCCATCGAACCGGTGCAGGTGTCAATTTCCTGTGTCAAGCTGAATTTCGCGTCCTGAAAGCCCGCCAGCTTCGCGGAGGTCGTTTCGACATAATCCTTGATTTCGTCCCAGTTCATGAGCAAATCCGAATCCTGCACCGCCTCAACGTCCAGACGCGCCAGCTTCACCGCGTCACTCAGCTTGTTGAGGTAGAGCGTATAGGGATTTTCGTCATTGAGCGAGACAAACTCGGATTTGTCCTTGAAGAAGCTCATCGCCTGGTCCAAGTGAAAATTCTCGGACGAACAACAGGTGTCCAGCACGGCGTCGAGCTGGTCAATGCTTCCGATGACGCTCAGAAGCTTCATTTTTACAACAGCCATATCATTACTCCTTAACGGTGAATGTATTTTGATTATACGGCATTTGATCTATATAAACGATTACGCAATCGTAATCATGGATTGAATGACATCGGGCGACACGCGATAGCGCACGCCTTCGATAATGGTGACAATATCCCGCCGCTCGATACTCGACAGCAGAATATACGAGAATACGGTGACAGTCGGGTTGGTGGCGAACCGCATCAAACGGCTCACGCGCCTGTAGCTGATACGGTTGACAATATGGTCGATGTAATCGTCCCCCAAATCCCCCAGTTCTCTGCCATAGACCGTCTCGCTGCGGAAAATCTCATACACCTCATCCGCGCTGTCGGCCTTGAGCATTTTGTCAAACGTCTTTTTGGATATCTTGTAATGAAAATCGAAAACCAGGGAACGCGCCGTGTCTTCCCCGCAGGAGCTGTAATACTTCTTGAAGCGGTAAATATTGAGGAAGCTGCTCAACTCGCTCCGCGTACCCAGCAGTCCCAGCAAATCCTCTTTGTCACGTCCGTGGAAATGCTTGTTGATGACCGACTCGGCCCATCGGAACAGATAGGAATACAGCGCGTGTTCGATCATGGTATATTCAAACGTGCCGTCCTCGGTAAAGGACATACCCCGCAGAATCTTGTAAAACGCCGTGCCGCTGATGGCACGCAGGAAATCGTCATAATCCTTGGCCTGCGACAGCCGTATCGGGTCGAAGCCGTCGCGCTTGACCGCATATTTCGGCATCGCGAACACATATTCACTCGCGCGCCCGGCAGCCAGCAGCCGCAGATATTTCAGAATCTCGCGAATCTGCATATTGTAAATCAGAAACGTGCGCATATATTCGCCCGCGTCCACGCGGTATTTTGACATCGCGGTGATTTCCCGCTGGAACAGCTCGTCAAGCGCTGCCTCCAGCTGGCCTCTGTGGACAGTGGCATCGTCGATGTTCCGCAGGGCATAGGCGTAATGCGTGTTGTTTTTGAGATAGGCCGCCACCTCGGAAACCGTCTGACAATTGAGCAAATCCGCGATATTCTGCGACGTGAGCCGCTTGCCGAACATCGCGCGGCTCTTGGTGAGCAGCACATTCGATGCTTGGGACAAAAATGCCATTATTTCTCATCTCCCGTGACGCGGGCCACGATTCTCGCTACCCATTCGTCCCCCATTTCGGCATACCGGTCATCGAGCTGCTGCTGCACCTGCTTCTGACGCGCCAGAATGGACTTGAGTTCGGTTTCGGCGGTCTTGACTTCCGCCTTTTTAATCAGTTCCACACGCTCGTTGGCTCTGTCCTGATAGCCTTGGCGCAGCGCTTCCTTTTTGGCCTTCAGACGATCCTCCGAACCGACCCGCAGCTTTTTGGCCTCGTCGGTCAGTTCTCTGGCGCGCTTATCCATTTCCACAATGCGTTCCACCATATCCTGCATATGTCCAACCTACTTTCCCGTTCCGAATAAGCAATTACGCATATTATAAACCAATTTACGTTTTTATGCAAGACTACAATGCACTAAAAGAAATTCTATTTTTTGGGCAAATCTGTGAAAATTGGGAGTGGTTTTCCGATGGAATCCTTCAAATGTAACAATTTTTTGAATATTTTCCGTCGCACAACTCAAAAACGTGCAGACACGAAGCTTCTTGCAGCTCCGCGCCTGCGCGACAGGGATTCATCTTTTCAATGCAGTATTCCCAAAATCTCCAGACAGGCCTCCGCGATCATAACGATCACCAGCCCGACCATAAAAACAAACGGTATCGCGTCAATGATGGCGGGAATCAAAATTAATACGCTGTTGCGGCGGGGGTGCCGTGTCTGTTTCAAATCATACACCCAGACCGTCGCGAGCGCGGAAGCCGCCATCGGCAGGAACCCGATTGCCATCATGACAAACGCCCATTCAAAATCCGTCATTGGCAGCATGGCGGCGGGATCTCCCACATGATTCGGGTGCAGACACATCGTCAGCAGCAAATACAGATTGCACCCCACGCCAATCACATAAATCACGGTCAACAGAATTTTCAGCCATTTTGCCTTTTTCATCATGCTTTCCCCCTATCTGTGATTGTCCGAACCCGACACCGACAACAGATCGTCAAATTCGTCCCACGACTGACCGCCGTCAAAGGTGTGATTATACATCGTAAAGCTGTCCGTCGAATCCTGCTCGTAGGCAGACAAATCCTTTTTGAGGTAATCGGGATACGCGAATTTCTTGGGGTTGATATACGCCGTGTAGACATACACAATTCTGCCGCCGTCCTCATCAATCAGGGCATATTCATGCGTGTGGCCAAAGCCGTCGTCCGTCACATAAGCCGGATAACGGTAGGAATCGCTGTCATACACCACCGTATTGGTGAAGGTCTGTCCGTCGTAATGGGTAATGGTCTTGGACAGCCCCTTCAACCGTTCCACCTCACCCGCCAATTGCTCCGGCGTGTAGCTGCAATCCAGCACAATATAGCCGTCCGTGTCAAACAGCCCCGTTGCCATCGCGGATTCAAAGACATTCACCTGCGCCGCACCGTCCAACGTGTCGGGAAACACCGACAAATCGGAATCCAGATCGCCCTTGTAAGCCGTCACATAATGCGTCTTGTCATAATGCTCCGCACCGCTGATTTTGTCCGTACACCCTGCCAGCGAAACAGCCATTGCCAACGCCAGCAAAATGATTACCACAGTCTTTTTCATACCATTTTCTCCCATCTGCAATGAATGATTGATGGTTTCAGTATAACAGCTGCAAAATCGTTTGTCAAGCATTTTTTATCGAATTTCAATGAATTATTTTTGAATTTCAGATTTTATCAAAACAAAACCCGCAAACCGCCGAACGGTTCACGGGTATCGTTTTTATACTGCCAATCAAACACTAATTCTTCAGGCTCTGGAGCGGAGCGGGGATTCTGCCGCCGCGGGAGATAAATTTCGCGGGAGAATAGCGGTTCACGTCCATGATGGGGCTGCTGCCAAAGAGACCGCCAAATTCCATTTCTTCACCTTGCTGCTTGCCAATGGCGGGAATCAGGCGAATGGCGGTAGTCTTGCTGTTGACCATACCGATGGCTGCTTCGTCAGCGAGAATCGCGGAGATAATCTCGGCGGGGGTATCGCCGGGAACGGCGATCATGTCCAGACCGACCGAGCAAACGGCGGTCATGGCCTCCAGCTTGGTAAGAGACAGTGCGCCGCAGCGGGCCGCGTCAATCATGCCCGCGTCCTCCGAAACCGGAATAAAAGCGCCAGACAGGCCACCGACGTGGGAACTCGCCATCACGCCGCCCTTCTTGACCGCGTCATTGAGCAGCGCCAGACAAGCCGTCGTACCGTGAGCGCCGCAGCTTTCCAGACCCATCTCCTCAAGGATATGCGCGACCGAATCGCCCACCGCCGGAGTCGGCGCCAGCGACAGGTCCACAATGCCGAACGGCACGCACAGACGGTGGGACGCCTCCTGCGCGACCAACTGCCCCATGCGGGTGATTTTAAAAGCCGTGCGCTTGACGATGTCGGCCACTTCCGTGATGTTCGCGTCAGGTGCCTTGGCCAGCGCCGAACGCACTACACCGGGACCGCTGACACCCACATTGACCACGCAGTCCGGCTCGCCCACACCGTGAAACGCGCCCGCCATAAAGGGATTATCTTCCGGCGCGTTGCAGAAAATGACCAGCTTCGCCGCGCCAAAACAATTGTTGTCGGCGGTCATCTCGGCGCATTGCCGCACGATGTGACCCATCTTCGCCACCGCGTCCATATTGATGCCTGCCTTGGTGGAGCCGACATTGACCGACGAGCAGACCCGTTCAGTCTCGGCCAGCGCCTGCGGAATGCTCTCAATCAGCGCATAGTCGCCGGGTCCGAAGCCCTTATGTACCAGCGCGGAATAGCCGCCGAGGAAATTGACCCCCACCTGCTTGGCAGCGCGGTCGAGCGCGTGCGCGAATTTGACAGGGTTCTTGTCGGGACAGGCGGCCGCGACCATCGCCACCGGCGTGACCGAAATGCGCTTGTTGATGATCGGAATACCGTATTCCGCCTCAATGTCCTCGCCGGTCTTGACGAGGTTGCCCGCGTAACGGCAAATCTTGTCGTAAATTTTGTCACAGGCCTTGTCAATATCGCTGTCCGCACAATCCAGCAGGCTGATGCCCATGGTAATCGTTCGGATATCGAGATTTTCGTCCTGAATCATGTGTATGGTTTCCAGTATATCTTGTGTATTCAGCATATCTGCAACTCCCGCATCTGTTAGTGAAATGTTACCGTATCAAAAATCACACTCTGTGCATCGAATTAAAAATATCCTCGTGCATGATGTGAACCGACAGCGCGTTTTTCTCGCCGAACTTGGTCAGATCGTCGCGCAGCGTGGCAAACGGCACATCGGAACCGGAGATATCTACCATCATAATCATGGCGAACATATCCTGCATGATGGACTGCGTGACCTCGATAATATTGACCTTGCGCTCGACACAGATATTGGAAACGCCCGCGAGAATGCCCACCATATCCTTACCGATGACTGTGATAACTGCTCTCATAAAAAATCTTCCTTCCGTATTGGTTGCATGTGAATTATATAATACTACAAAATGCGCCCGATTGCAAGCGCTATTTGGGATTCGCCAGGGAAATCAATTTTTGCCGGAACCTTATTCGGATTCGCCTGACCCTGTTGTGTGTCTTGGTGCGTAACGCTCGTTCGGCTACGCCTCACTCGTGGGACTCTGTCCCACGCCCTGCAAGGGCGCTGCCCTTGACCCGGCAGGAGGTGCCTGCACCCCCTGCACTCCCGCGCTTCGCTTAATAATATTTTCTAATCGACAAACACGCCGTCTTCGTCCTGCTCCGCCGTGGCCTCCAGCATACCTTCGGGCACCACGTCCTCTGTAATAACCTCCGGGTGCAGAATATAGGCCATGCGCCACGCCCCCTTGACCACGCCTTCATACTGGTCGTCAAACACCGCCATATCCATATTGTATACGCGGAAATTATCCATCGCCGGCACGCCCACCAGACTGCTCTTGGCGCGGAGCTTCTGCTCCACTCCGACAGGGCAGATAATCACGTCCGGGTCGCTCCGCATGAGATCGGGGAGCGAATATTCCCCGTCCGAGGAATCCTTCGCTACATTGAAGCCGCCTGTGCATTCCAGTACCGATGAAATCAGCGTATCGCCTGTGGCAAACTCATTCATGTCACTCGACACGATGATACAGGTGTTCCAGATTTCCTCATGTTCCACCAGCCGCGAAATATCGTCCAGCTGCGCCAGTACCTGATTGACCACCTTGCGCCCCGCGTGATATCCCTTGTTACCGCCTTGGAACACGCAACCCAGCGCCGAATACATATCCGCCAGCGAGGCGCGTCCGGTAGCCTTGGGAATCACCACCACAGGCACGTTCTCAGCCTGAATCTTGTCAATCTCGTTCTGCGGCATGGTCTCGTCCGTCACTACCACGTCCACGTGATTACCTTTGATAAGGTCAATCGACGGACTGTCCGCCGTGCCGAACGCCTTGACGTCCTCCGCCTGGCTGTAACTGCAATTCTTCGTGCGACCGATCAGCTGCTTCTCAAAGCCCATCGCGTAGATAATGCCGATATAGGTGCTCGAAAAGCACACCACCTTCGATGGCGCCGCCACGAATTTCACGCCGCTCACCTCGACGGGATAATTCGGCGTGCTGTCGCCGTCCCCGCCGCAGCCGCTCAGCGGCAGGATTCCCAAAAGCATCACCGCCGCCATCAACAAAGCTATCAGCCTTTGTTTCAATGAAATGACACCTTCCCCATCTGTCGGTTATTTTTTCTTGGTCGTTTTCGTTGTTTTGGTTGTTTCGGTTGTCTTGGTGTTCTCAGCCGTAGTGGCCGCCTCCGCCGGTGAAGCCGCCTCTGTCTCGTCCTCGGTATCCTCCGGTTCGGCGCTTTCTTCTCTGGCGGCAATCGCCGTATGCAGTCGCTCCAGTGCCGTCTGAAGCTGCGGGTCATCAGCGTCGGCTAGCTGATAACGGTTGGTGCTCTGATAGGCGGTCAGGTTGACCTCAAACTGCGGCGTGACCTTTCCCTCGTCAAGCACATTGGCCAATGAATCCGACCAGCGCCCGGTAGTCAATTTGACCGCGCCGCCGTTGCTCAACTGAAACAGCTCCTGCACGGTGGTATGTCCCGCCGTCGCGGTGCCGACCGTCTCCGCACGGCCAAAGCTCACCATGACCGCCGCGAACAGCTCCGCCGCCCCGTCGCTGCTGCCGTTGATGAGTACCTGCACAGGCAGGTCGATATATTTCGCGTCGGAAGTATATTTGAGCAAGGAATTTCCTTCCTTATCCGTCACGGTCATCAGCGGACCGGCGGGAAGCAATGTGTCAAGAATATCACAGGCATATTCATAATTGCCGCCGTCGTTGTCACGCAAATCAATGACAAGTCCCTTCACGTTCTTGTTGCGGAGCTTGGTAAGAGAGGCGTTGAACTGATTGGGCGTCTTCTCGTTAAACTCGTAAATCGTGATGACGCCGATATTCTCGTCCGTGATCCGGTGCTTGACGGATTTTGTCTCAAACTTGGAGCGGGTCAGCTCGTAGGCCTGTTTCTTGCCGTTGCGGCTGACCGCCAGCGACACCTTGGGCGACGCCTCGGCAATCATGGCGATGGCCTTGTCATAACCTACCGCCAGCACGTCCTTGCCGCCGACATTCACAATCAGATCGCCGCTCTGAATCCCCGCCTTGGCCGCCGGGGAACCGTCATACACCACGTTCACCAGAATATTGCCGTCCGCCGCTCGATCAATGTCCATACCAAAGCCGAAAGTGTAGCCCATCGCGTCATTGACGGCCAGCTGGTATTCGTCCGGGGAAAGATAGGCACTATCGGGGTCGTTCAGTCCCAGCAGATAGCCTTGGGAAAGATTCCGCTGCAAGTAGCTTTCCGTGATCTCACCGGCATAATTCTGACGCACTGTGATGTCAATCTCCGACAGCAGCTGGTACATATTCTGCCGTTCGGTGACGGAGCTCATGCGGCTGTCAAAAATGCGTATGGCCGCCGTATAAGTGATGACCACAGCAAAAGCTGCCACGATGGCGGCAATTGAAACCGCCATGCCCAAAGAGATTTTCCTGTTCATCAAACGCACCTCTTTCACGCCTCAATTTACCGTATGGCAGTCCGCGCCGCCATGGATTGATGCTTCGATGTTTCCATCATACCACAAAATCTCCGCAAAGGCAAGAGAAGATTGCAGGTTCTCACAAGAACAAAACCGTTTTTTCGTCTTTCCCCTGCCATTTGTCCGGCTGCCCCTGAAAGCACAACGCTTTATGCAAAAAAACCGCCCGTCAAAGCGATTGGTATTCGCTCCGACGGACGGCTGCCGTTGATTTTGTTTTAAGATTAGAGATAGTTCATCGGGTTGACGGCCGTGCCGTTGATGCGAATCTCGAAATGCAGGTGAGGTCCGGTGGAACGGCCTGTGGAACCGACCAAACCGATCTGCTGCGCTTTGGTGACTGACTGACCCACACTCACGCCGCGCTTGCTCATATGACCGTAGACCGTCATCTTTCCGCCGCCGTGGTCGATAATGACATAATTGCCGTAGCCGTTGGCGTTATAGGAACTGGTCACGACCTTGCCGCCGTTGGAAGCGATGATCTTGGCGCCGGTGGGAGCGCCGATGTCAATGCCTTTGTGGAAGCTGCTGACCTTTTTGCCCTGATAGGTGTAAGTACGGTTGCCATAGGGCGATGTAATGCGCTTGTAACCCGGCGTCGGCCAGCCAAACGAACCGCCATAATAAGCCGTACTCTTGGAATTGGAAGTATTCTGGCTGATAAGGGCATCAAGCTGTGCCCTGGCCTGGGCCATTTGCAGGTCAATCTCGGCCTGCTTGGCCTTGTAAGCTGCCTCGTCCGCCTGAATCTGCTTCATCAGCTCCTCGGCTTCCTTCTGCTGCGCGTCAAGCTCGGTCTTCTTTTCGGCAAGCGCCGCCTTCTGCGCGTCGATTTCCTTCTTGTGCGCCTCGACAACGGCCTTCTTGTCCTGATAGCCCGCCTTGTCGCTCGTCAGCTCGTCGATCAAACCCTGGTCGTACTCCGCCATCGCTTCCAGGTAAACCATATTGGACATAAATTCCTGAATGCCGTCGGAGCAAAGAATGACCTCCAAGCCGCCGGTCATATCGCCCGACATATAAATGGCTCTCATGCGATTCTTGAATTTTTCCTTGCTGGCTTCGATCTCCTGATCCTTCTGGGCGATCTCAGCCTCAATACCCGCGATTTCCGCGTTGGCTGTCTCGATCTGGTTATTCACCGTGGCAATCTGCGTCTGCAAATTCTCCACCAGCTCGTTGACCAGATCCAATTGCTCCTGCGCGGCTGCCTTGCTTTTTTTCAGCGCGGACAGCTTGCTGGAGATGGTTTTCTGCTGACTTTCCAGCTGCGCCTGTTTGTTTTGCAGCTCGCTGGCCGTGGCCGCCGAGGCGGACAATCCCACCTTGCTGCCGACGGGCATCAACTCCACAGCCACTGCCATGACAGACAGCACGACAATCAGGCTAATCATGATTTTGGCAACCGACAGCTTCGATTGCCGCTCTCTTATGGTTGAATCATTCACCGATAACACCCCCGTCATCTTTCAGGTATTTCCCGATGGATACGAAGCTTCCCAGCGAACCGGACACGATGCCCGCTCCGAGGAACGAAAGCAGCAGCCACAGGAAAATGCGCGAATACGGCAGCGCGCCTGTCGTCATCACTTTATAGATGGCCGACGTAGCCGCCGAGTAAATATATGACACCAGCCCGAACGAAATCAGACCGGCGGCCATACCAATGACAATGCCCTCCACAAGGAACGGCATGCGGATAAACCAGTCAGTGGCACCCACCGACTTCATGATGGTGATCTCCAGCTTTCTCACATACATGGTCAGTTTAATGGTATTCGTGATGATAAACAGCGAAACCACCAGCAGCAGTCCCACAATCCAGACGCCCACCACGGCGACCGTCTTGTTGATGCCCTCCAGCTGCTTGGCGTACTCGCGGTTTTCCCGCACACGGTAAACCACATCCAAACTTTTGAGCTGCTCAACCGTGACCTCATAGCGGGTCTGATCCTTAAAGCTGACCTTATAGGCGTTGGGCAGGATATTGGTGGTGTCGCCGAGAATCTCTTCGATTTCTTCCTTCTTGTCAAAGCGATCCATCAGCGCCTTGAAGCCGTCATCTCTGGACACAAACTCGATACTGTTCGGGTCCACGTTGTCGATGCTTTTCAGCATTCTTTCCACGTCTTCTCTGGTGTAGGAGGCGTCGCTGCCGCTCACCGTGTCCTTGAGGAACACCATCACGACATTCTGATCTTCCAGCCACTCCATCGCGTAATTGAGGTTGAGCGAAACCAGAATTGCACTGCCCATCAGCACCAGACAACACACCAGCACGCCGATGGAAGCGAGCGTCATCAGGCGGTTGATCCACGCGCTGCGCAGACCTTCGCGCACCAGATATTTGAAGTTATTAAACATAGTAATCGACCTCCGGACCGCTGTCAGCTACCAGCTCCCCATTCTGTATCTCAATGATACGGCGGCGGAATTTTCTGACCAAAGCGTGTTCGTGCGTTACCATGAGAATCGTCGTGCCGTTGTTGCGGTTGATCTGATTGAGCATATCCACGATTTCAAAACTCATGCGGGGGTCAACGTTGCCCGTCGGCTCGTCCGCGATGATGAGAGCGGGATTGTTGATGAGCGCCCGCGCCAGACCGACGCGCTGCTGCTCGCCGCCCGAAAGCTCGTTCGGGAAGCACTTGGCCTTGTCGTTGAGACCCACATGCGCCAGCACATACGGCACCTTCTTGCGAATGGCCTTGGTACTCGCGCCCGTCACACGCATGGCAAAAGCGACGTTGTCAAACACCGTCATATTGGGAATCAGGCGGAAATCCTGAAACACCATGCCCAGCGTGCGCCGATAATAGGGAATGTCCCGGTGGCGCAGTGTGGAAAGCCGCGTGTTGTTGACGATGACCTCGCCGCTGTTGGGCGTTTCCTCACGCATGAGAATCTTGAGCAGCGTGGATTTGCCCGCGCCTGAAGAACCCACGATGAACACAAATTCGCCCTCATTCACCCGCAGGCTGAGATCGCGCAGCGCCTTTGTCCCGTTGTCATAGGTTTTATACACATTACGAAATTCTATCAATCTCTATCATTCACCTTTCAGCAATCCGCGGCAGTCCGCCGCACAACAGGCAAAAAGCCGGATTTACGCGATAAACCGCTTCTTGTCAGGCTTGCCGTCAAGCCCGATGACACAAAAACAGCCGGTGGAAAAGCCTCCCCCACCAACATTTACAAGTCAATTATAATATAGAAAAACGGGTGAAGTGTTACAGAATTGTAACAACGAACGGCAGTCAAAAAATCTACACCGCAACATCACATATAAAAAAATACCCATGAGGAGGAATTTTTTGATTCACTTTGTTATCATTTTGACAATTCAAAAAAACTTCCCGAAAATCCCTTTGCAAATCCCCCTCCGTGTGCTACAATAGTACTCATGACTGAAAGGAGACTTACAACCATCATGAGTAAAATCGGAAGAAACGACCCTTGCTGGTGCGGCAGCGGCAATAAATACAAAAAATGCCATCTGGATTTTGATCGCAAGCTCAGCACATTCCGCGGTATGGGCGCTGAAGTACCCACCCACGGCCTCATCAAGACCCCTGCCCAGATTCAGGGCATCAAGGAGAGCGCCAAGATCAACATCGCCGTGCTGGATTATGTAGCCGCCCATATCAAGGCCGGCGTTACCACCGAAGAGATCGATCAGTGGGTCTATCAGGAAACCGTCAAGCGCGGCGGCATTCCCGCGCCGCTCCACTACGAAGGCTATCCCAAGAGCGTCTGCACCTCCATCGACAATGTCGTCTGCCACGGCATTCCCTCCCCCGACAGAGTGCTCAAAGAGGGCGACATCATCAACGTGGACTGCTCTACCGAACTCAACGGCTACTTCTCGGATTCCTCCAGAATGTTCTGCATCGGCGAGGTCTCCCCCGAAAAGAAGCGTCTCGTAGAGATCACCAAACAAAGTCTCTCCGTCGGACTGGAACACGTCAAGCCCTGGGGCTTCCTCGGCGATATGGGCAGTGCCATCAATGAATTTGCCACCGCCAACGGCTACAGCGTCGTGCGCGACATCGGTGGCCACGGCATCGGACTGGCATTTCATGAGGACCCGTGGGTTAGTTATGTCTCACTACCCGGTACTGAAATGCTGATGGTACCCGGCCTCTGCTTCACCATCGAACCGATGATTAACATGGGTACATACGAAATCTATGAGGACGAGGACGACGGCTGGACCATCTATACGGAGGACGGCCAGCCCTCCGCCCAATGGGAAATTCAGGTGGTCGTCACGGAGGACGGCTACGAAATTCTCTCCTATTAACTCAAAAATCTCTCCCATGCGCCGTGCGGTATGCGGGAGAGATTTTTTTAAACTAAAAATTGTGATGGACAGCATAACTGTCAAGCTGCAATCCTTCCATCTTGTAGCCCTGCGCGTAAATATATTCGATCATCTCGGGCAACGCCTCCACCGTCGTGCGCTTGGAGCCGCCGCTGTCGTGCATCAGAATATCCGGCTTGCGATATTTCGTCAGGTCGCGCTTGACATTCGCCACAATCTTGTCAGGGTCAAGGTTGTTGTGCGCCGCGTCCTCCGAATCCACATTCCAGTCGTGATAGGCATATCCCCGTTTGGTGGCACTTTCCTTGAGCGTCGGCATGAGATCCTGCGAGTAGTGCCGGCTAACGGTGTTGCTCGACCCGCCGGGAAAACGCATGATTTTGGAATGTACGCCGGTGACGGAATACACATAACTGTCAATGCGTGCAAGATCATTGAAGAACGCTTTTTCGCTGCGGTAAATCTTGGCATAATCATGGGAGTATGTGTGCAGCGCGATGGTGTGGCCTCTGTCCACAATTGCCTTGTATTTGTCCGCCATGTCCTTGTGATAGATGACAAAGAATGTCGCCTTGACATTGTAGTAATCCAGAATATCCAGAATGTCCTCCGTGTTGCTGGAAGGGCCGTCGTCAAATGTCAGATAGGCGATATGCCCCTCTTTGGGCGGCGTGAAATTGATATAGTGTTCGTTGGGGAGCCTGAGTGAAACCTTCTCCTCCTCGGAACTGATGGGAACCGGCTCCGGTTCCGATTCATTGCTTACCGGTTCTGGTAAGGACACACCTTCTTCCGAAGAAACGGCCTCCTCCTCGGAAGCAACCGGTGTTTCCGAGGACGTTTCGGTATAGTACGAAAGCCACACATTGGCCGCCGTATCCACGGCCTCACTCCCGCCGTCGGAAGCGGTATCGGACGCGCTTACCCAGCGGTAGCGCAGGCCGCCGCTGTCTTTGACGGCGGATTTTTTCCGCAAGGACCCGCTCTCCGCCGCACCGTCACTGCGCGACACAACGCTGTGAGCTGTGAGCTGCCCGGCATTTTCCCGCACGTCGGTCAACGCGATGGCAAAGCACCCCAACAAAAACGCCGCCGTCAAAATCATGGGAATATAGACAGACAAACCGGCGCCGTCGTTTTTTTGTGACAAAATCAATCCTTCTCTCTGTTGCAAACCTTTTCACCCAATAGCTTACCACACAAACGCTCTGAAACGTCAGATTTCAAAATCATTTTACAAAGTAAAATTTTACTTATCGGAGCCGCTCAACCGTGACGAATCACCTTGGAATCCTCTGTGATGCGCTCCATCTCGTACCCTTCGGAGCGGATATATTCAATAATGCTCGGCAACGCCTCTACCGTGGTCTGCTTCATCTTGCCGGTGTCGTGCATGAGAATGTTGGATTTGCGGCTGTTGGTGAGCCGCGACTTGACATTATCCAGCAGCACCTGCGGATCGCGGTTGTTGCCGCTGGCGTCGGTGCTGTCAACATTCCAGTCGTGATAGCTGTAGCCGCGTTTCACCACATCTTCCTTCAGCGTTTTCATAATGCCCTTGCAGTACTTGTTACTGATGGTATTGCTGGAGCCGCCGGGGAAACGAATAATCTTGGAATCCACGCCCGTCACATCATACACATAATCATGAATCTTCGTGAGATCGTCAAAATACGCGTCCTCACTCGCATAAATCTTGCGGTAATTATGCGTATAGCTGTGCAGCGCAATGGTGTGGCCCCGCTCCACAATCGCCTTGTATTTGCTCTCCATATTCTTATGGTAAATGACAAAGAAGGTCGCCTTTACATTGTATTGATCCAGAATATCCAGGATCTTTTCGGTATTCTCCGAAGGGCCGTCGTCAAACGTGAGATACGCGACCCGGCGCCTGTCCGACTGCTCTGCCTTGGCTGTCGTGGTGGTTGTGGCGGTTGCCGTTGTCTCCGCCGCGGAAACGGTGGTGCTTTCACTGGGCGCCTCACTCGCCGAATCGGTAGGTACTGTCATGGATACAATGGTTGAGACGGCAGCCTGTCCGGTTTCTGTTGCAGTCGTTGCGGCCGTTGTCGCGGCGGCTTCCGTCACTTTATGCCAGAAACTGTCCCGATCGTTTTCTGCTGTCGATGTGGCGGCGGTCTCCTCCTTGGTAATCACATAATACTTGATGCCGTTACGCCCCTCGGTTTCCACAAGGGAAAAGCCGTCTTTCAGCTCGATATCAAAGGCGGAAACCTTATCCACCGCCGTACCCCTGCGCACATTGGCCGGCATGATCGTCGTCAGTGCCGCCGCAAAGCATCCAAACACCACCACAAACATGATGATAATCAGCACATACTCGCGTCCCCGATTGGTTTTCTTTCCCATCATCCATCACCTTTACACATCCACATAATTCACGACGATAAACCTTCCTTCGTCTGCCTTTTATCATAACACATATTCATTAAAAAGTAAATAGTGATTGCATATTTTTTACCATTTGTTATCTTTTTTTTTCTTTTACTTCATATTTTTTTCAAAAAATTGTCGTTCATGATTGACAAATTTTATCATACAGTCTATAATAAATTTGTAATGGTGCGCAAGAACGCCATGCTTGCCGCCTTGACACAATCTTTTTATGTTTGGTGGTATCAAAAAATATGGAAAAAACCCGAAGTAAACGAAACGGAACCTTGGAATTTTGGCGGTTTGTCTTTTGTGTGTTCATTCTGCTGTTTCACGCGGGCAAATATGTGTTTGGTCAGCCTTCCACGCAGCACGGTGTATTCTTTGCCTTCTTCCCGCACGGGTCGATCGGTGTGGAGTTCTTTTTCCTGCTGACAGGGCTGTTTCTGGCCATGAGCGCCGAAAAACAGTGCAAGCGTCAGCCCGAAGGCTACAGCCTCGGCGATGAAACCGTCCGGTATGTCTGGAAGAAATACTGTTCCATTTTCCCCTATCATCTGATTGCTTTTATCACGCTGTTTGTCATCACGCTTTCCATGGACACCTACGACTGGTTCCACGCGCTGCTGCTCTTTATCAATTCCATTCCGGGCCTTTTCCTGGTGCAGATGTCGGGCGTTCCCTCTGTCAATCTCAATCATGTAGAGTGGTATCTTTCGGTGATGATGATTGCCATTGCCATCGTCTATCCCCTGTGCCGCAGATATTATGACGCTTTTACCCGCATTGTGGCGCCTGTGGGCGGTCTCATGATCCTCGGCTACCTCGGCGTCACCTGCAACCGTCTTACCGGCATCACCAATTGGGAGGGACATTTTTACCGCGGCTTTCTGCGGGGGCTGGCCGAGATTCTGATCGGCGCGTTCTGTTACGCCTTCGTCAAAAATTATCTCGCCCCGCTGAGAGAAAAAATCGGCGGCTTCCGCCGTCTGCTGCTCACGCTGCTGGAATGGGTATCCTACACCGTTGTCATTTTCTTTGCGATCATGACCTTCCCTCCGCAGTACGAGTTCGCCGCACTGTTCTTTATCTTTGTGGCTGTGTCACTCTCTTTCAGCGACCTGACCTATTCCGGCGCACTCCTCAACAATCCGGTGTCGATGTTTCTGGGTCGCTTCAGTCTGGTGGTCTATCTCACCCAGGTCGCAGCCATTAAAATCGCCACGCAGCTGCTGGTCGATCTGGACGACAGCGGCAAGGTCTGGGCAATCGTCATTCTGACCCTGATCTTCTCGATTGTCACCCTCATCGCAGGCGATATCTGCATGAAGCTCTCCGGCTCACGCAAAAAGCAGCCCCCGGAGCTGCCCATGCCGCCCGCCGCTTCCACAGGCATTCCTGCCGACACGCCGCAGGAAGCCGGCTCGGAAAATCAATAAATCCCAGAGTCGTCAAAAGCCCTGTATCTTTTCAGCCTATCATACGAAAAGATACAAGGCTTTTTTGCCGCCACTTAGCAACTATAGAACTAACAACGACAACGACACAAACACGAAAAAGGCCCGGCATGAACCGCTTGATTCATGCCGGGCCAGGATGGATAATCGCGTAAACTAAGTAAAAGATAAGGACAAGTTTACTTGTTACGGCCGAAAATTGTCATAATGTCGAAGTAATCATCGTCATTCTTCTCGTTGATCGTCGAGCCTGTCCCTGCGGGGGCCGCCGGATTGACCTTGGGCTGTGCCTTCTTGGCAGCCGACTTGGGAGCGTTGACAGGCGCGGCTGTCTGCTCGACCTTCTCGGGGTCCACAGAGAAACCAGTAGCAATGACGGTGACTCTCATCTCATCGTCCATGTTCTCATCGAACGCTGCGCCCCAGATGATGGTGGCGTCAGGATGAGCAGCCTTGGTAATCATGGTGGAAGCCACATCGACTTCTTCGAGGTTGATGTCATTGGAAGAGGTGATGTTGATGATAACGCCTCTCGCGCCGTTGATAGAAGTCTCAAGGAGCGGGCTGGAAATGGCGGCATGCGCTGCCATGGAGGCCTTCTCCTTGCCCTGCGCGGAACCGACGCCCATATGCGCGTAACCTGCGTCCTTCATAACAGCGGTGACATCGGCGAAGTCGAGGTTGACCAAACCGGGGCTGTTAATCAGATCGGAAATGCTCTGCACGCCCTGACGAAGCACGTCGTCGGCGATGGTGAACGCATTTGCAAGGGTAATCTTCTGGTCAGAGACCAGCTTGAGTCTTTCGTTGGGAATCACCACGAGGGAATCCACATGCTCACGGAGCGCGGCAATGCCGGCTTCGGCCTGCTCCATACGTCTTCTGCCTTCAAAGGCAAAAGGCTTGGTGACAATACCAACCGTGAGGATACCCATCTCCTTGGCGATCTCAGCGATCACAGGAGCCGCACCCGTACCGGTGCCGCCGCCCATACCGGCGGTGATGAACACCATATCGGTGCCTCTGAGGGCTGCCTCGATATCTTCCTTGCTCTCCTCGGCGGCACGCTGGCCTCTGGCGGGGTCAGCACCGGCGCCCTTGCCCTTGGTGATCTTCTCACCGATCTGAATCTTGTGAGTTGCCTGCGAACGGTGGAGAGCCTGTACGTCTGTATTTATAGAGATAAATTCAACGCTGTTCACACCCATCTGAATCATACGGTTGACAGCGTTTCCGCCGCCGCCGCCTGCGCCGATTACTTTGATTTGAACAACGTTGTTTTCGTAGTCCTGATCGAATTCAAATGCCATGAATACTTCCTCCTGTACCGGAAATGCACGACGGAAAAATGCTCCCGCCCATTTCCTTTCACTTCTTAAACTTGTCCTTGAGTAATACTATACCTCTTTACGCAACAAATTTCAATATCTTTTTTGTTAAAAAGAACAAACTCGACAACAAAATTTTCTTTCACTGTTATCCACAATTATATGCAAAATGACAAGTGTTTGACAAACACAATTTTTCTCTATCCGAAAAGCGCGCAAATCAGGCATTTTCAACAATTGCACCACCGTGGAGGCGTCACTTACGTCGCCGCCGGATCCTGCAAATCACTCTCACGCGTAAGAATATCCCGCTGCGTCAGTGAATCTGACGCAGTTTCTTCCGCCGTCTTCTGTTTCTGCGTGTCACGCACCTGCACGCCCCTCTCCAGCAGCGCCTCAGCAAACGCAGTCACACGATTGATACCGTCGTTCTTATGCTTTTCGTCATACTTGGTGATTTCTTCCTGCGAAATATCATAGGAGGGATTGAAGAAGGTCTGGTTCTTGAAGTAAGTAATTTCTCCCATTTCGTGCTCGCCGATGTCGCCTCTTTCGCAGATGATATGATTAGCCACATCAATGCGCTTTTTGACACGCGTCGTATCCTTGGTGTCGCCCAGTACGATATTGATGCGTCCCTCATACTCCGCTTCGTATCCCCGGTCGGTAAATTTCAGCTTGCTGAAATTCGCGCCGAAATCACCCGCTTCGCTGAGAATCGAATTAAAGCCGTTGATCTGCTCCACCGATGTGCTGTCCACATGGCCGCCGACCACGCTTTCATCAAAATCCAGCCCCGTCAGCACGGGCAGCTGTCGGGAAGCCGCTACCTCGTCCACGGTACGGACATCGGGATTGTAGGTCACGTTCAGATCGCTGCCGCTGACCACCGCCACATTGGAAACGCTCTCCAGAATCTTGCCGCTGGTGCTGACGACCGCCCAGAAGTCGGTACTGGTCTCCACCACACCCAGCGGCACGGCACAGGTCACATTCACCTCCACCGTGTTTGGAATAGCGCGTTTGATGGTACAGCTTTCCACATAAGGCAGCGTTTCCACCACCTTCTGTTCGCTCGCGGCAGCATCAATAAACATCAGATTATCGCCCTTGGCAAAATCACACAGCTCCGCAATACGCGTATCGCTGTAAGGCGTTTCTCCCGTAATCTCAATACGCTTGACCTTGAAGCCCCAGAAGAAAAAGAAAAAGCTCAACACCGTCACCACAGACGCAGCCGACGCGGCATACAAAAACAAACTTCTGCGGCGGTCGATCCTGTGAACCTTGCGATGCACCGTTCCCTTCGGAACGCTGCCCTTGGCCTTGCCGGTCTGCACAACCCTGGCGTACTTTCTCTTGCGGGCTGTACCGCGGTTTTTCACCGCGATGGCCGCAATGGACTGTTCGCCGTGCTGCCCGTCCTCTGTGACCGCAGCGTCAACCGCTTTCATCGGCCGCTTGTGAGCCTTTCGCTGTGCGGATTGCGTACGCGAAGCCGAAGCGCCGGGGGGCGATTTGCGTTCCTCCTGCTTTTCGGGATATTTGAGATAATATTTTTCCAGCACAGGACCGTAGAAATCCGCGTTATTAAGGGCTTTGGTGTACTCGTCCTCCTGATAATCCGGCACCTTGCCGCCTTTCGGCGCCGACACGCCGCCGGTTGTTTTCTTTTGAGAAGGCTTTCCGGAAGTCTTCTTACGGGAAGCCGTCCCGCGATTTTCCTGTGCGGCAGGTGCTTTCACACCCTGCAGCACACCGGAAGACACCGTGCCGACCCAACTGCCCAAACTGCTGAGCGCTTCGCTCAGGTTCACCTGCTTGTCCGACACTTTTGCCGGACGGGATTTGCGTGCCGCGCTTTTGGGCGTCTTTTGCGATTGTTTCGTCTGTTTGGTTTGTTTAGTATGTTTGGCAGCCTGCCCATTTCGGCGGCCGATATCAGATTTTTGTGTACGTCCGTTTCTTTCGTTCACGCTCGACACCGACCGCAGATGAGAGACACCTTGTCCGTTCGGCTGTCCCGCCGTCCGCGCCGATGAACGCCTGCCGCTCTCTGCGCCATAGTCCTTGAGCCGGTCGGAATGTACCAGCTTCAAATCCGCGTAATTTCGCTTGGATTTGTTGCTCACCGCGCCTGCGTATTTCGCGTATTTATCGTTCTGCACCGGACGGGATGCGGCGGCCTGACGGCCGCTCTGCCCCGCACGGTTCCGGTTGTTGCTCTTGCTCTTCTTCCTGCTGCCCAAAACGCTCACATCTCCCCCACTGTATCGTATCGTTAATGCCTGCCTGACTCTCTTAGTTTCCATAATTATCTTCTATCGTGTGGTAGCTTTTATTATACCATATCTCTTTCCACAAATGCAAGTCCATTTCGTGCTTTATCGGGAAATCAATTTTGGTCGGAACCTGATTCGGATTCGCCTGACCCCGTTTATCATCCGGGCTGGTTCTGCTCGCAGACCGTTAGCCTGCTCCCGGGGCGCTGCCCTTGACCAGCTTTCGCTAGCGAAAGCGTGGAACCAGTCCCCTGCACCCCGCGCTCGCATTCGCTCGCTTAATTGCACTTCGCTTTTGCTTTTTATTATTCATTATTCTTTATTCATTATTCTTTATTCTTTTCTTCTCCCCTTGGATTCCCGCGCTTCGTTTCATTCTTTGAGACTCAGACCTTACCGTGTTTTTTGAGCGTTTCCTCCACGACTTGATAAATTCGCTCGCGGGAATCCAGAATCGCCATTTCACGCGCATTCTTCGACATTTCTTCCAGCTTGGCCCTGTCGCCCGCCAGTTCGTCCACCATGGCGGTCAGCCGCTCAGGGCTGATGTCCTTTTCCTCGATAATCTTTGCGGCGCCGCGGTTCACCATCGCCATAGCGTTGTAGAACTGGTGATTTTCCGCCACGTTAGGCGAGGGAATCAGAATCGCCGCCTTGCCCATCGCCTGAAGCTCCGCCAAAGCCATCGCGCCGGCCCGGCAGATGACCAGATCGGCCGCCGCCATGACACGGGGCATATCGTTGATGTACTCTCTCACGTCGAGATTCTTGCAGCTGCCGAGAAATACGCCTCTTTCTTTAAGCTTGTCGAGCACAAAGCCGCCGTACTGTCCATACCCGTGAATATGCTGATAGCGGCCGTCCTGCGCGCTGCGCACCAACAGATTCAGCATGGATTCGTTGATGGTTCTCGCGCCCAGCGAACCGCCGAACGAAACAACCAGCGGTCTTTCGTCCAGCCCCAATTCCTCACGGGCACGCTGCTTGTCATAGGCCAGAATCTCGGCGCGCACAGGATTGCCCGTCACGCGAAGTTCACAGCCCTCGGGCATTCTCTTTTTGGCGTCCTCCACGGCCAGCATCACGCAGTCGCAGTAACGCGCCAGCATCTTCACCGTCACGCCCGGAAAGGCGTTGGCCTCATGCACCAGTACGGGGACACCCATCTGCGCGGCCTTGCGAAGAATGGGACCGCAGACATATCCGCCGGTACCGATCGCCAGATCCGGCTTGAAATCGCCTATGATTTTAGCGGCACGGCTGCCGGAACGCGCCAGATAATAGACCGCCTGCACGTTGCGTTTGATATTGTTGAGCGTGAGCTTGCGCTGAAAACCCGCCACCGGCATGGAGGCATAGGCAAAACCAGCCATCGGCACCAGTCTGGATTCCATGCCGGCCGGAGTGCCCACAAAGAGAATATTCGCGTCGGGTATGTTCTTCCGGATGGTCTCCGCAATCGCAATGGCAGGGTTGATATGACCGGCGGTACCGCCGCCTGACAGCAATATGTTCATGACAAAAATCTCCTCCAAATATGTTGCGCCGTCGTGAGACGGCTGTGAATCGCAATCTTCAATCAAAACAGTCATTTGCGGTTTTGATTCAAGATCAAGATTCACTCATCAGGGCAAAAATACAACGGCCGCTGCGGGCGCTGCCATCATGGCAGCGCTGCAACGACAAATCAATCAACAGAACTAAACCACCTTGTTCGGCGACGTTCGCGAAATCGCCAGCAGTACACCGATCTCCGTGAGCAGCATCATCAGCGACGTGCCGCCGTAGCTGAAAAACGGCAGGCTGATGCCGGTATTCGGCACCATCTTGGTGACAACGCAGATGTTCAGAATCATCTGGAAGCCGATCTGGGAGGTAATGCCGATGCCCACCAATCGACAGAATCTGTCGGGATTGGCCAGACTCACAGTAAAGCCCCGCCACACAAAGAACACGAACATCAGAATAATCAGCATCGCACCAATCAGCCCAAGCTCTTCACAAATCACTGCGAAGATAAAATCGTTCTGCGGCTCGGAGATATACAGGTATTTCTGCTTGGAGTTGCCCATGCCCACGCCGAAGAGACCGCCGGAGCTGATGGCATAAAGCGACTGGATATTTTGCCAGCCGTCGCCCAGCTTATCCACAAACGGGTCTTTCCAGACCTTGATCCGGCTTCCGCCGTAGGGCACGATATCGGTATAAATGACCAGATAGCCCGCAATCACCGCCAGTGCGCCAAGAATGCCGAAGTAGGCTTTCTTCGTACCGCCGACAAACATCTGCGTGCCGATAATCAGCACGACCAGAATCGTGCAGGACAGATGCGGCTCGATGACGATCAGACCCAGCATGGGACCAAGAAATACCAGAAACGGCAGCACAGCCACCTTAAAATTCTGCCCCATCGCATAGAACCATTTTCTCACCTTATTCTTGTTGATCCGCGCCTTGGTTTCCAGATCAGGATAAGAGGTCAGGTTCATCTCTTTATAATGATTGGTGATATACATGGCGCACCAGAGAATCGCCGCGAATTTGGCAATCTCGGAGGGCTGGAAGGTAGTGAAGCCGAGGTTGATCCAACGGCGCACACCCTGTATTCTGGGCAGAAACAGCACCAGAATCAGCAGTCCGTAGCTGATCAGCAGCAGACCGTTCGTCCACTTGCCCTTGAAATGATGGGGCGGAATGGTGGACACGGCAAACATCAGAATCACACCCGCAATGGCAAACGCGATCTGCTTTTTGATATAGAACAAACTGTCGCCGGTTTTGTAAAACGCATAGGCATAACTGGCGGAATACATCATCACCAGCCCCACCACCAGCAGCAAAATGATGATAATGAACAGCGGCTTGTCAAACGCGAGCCGTCGGTTAGAAAATACGCCTGTCATGGTGCGCCACGCGTTTCTGATCTTGCCCCAGAAAGTTTTATCCTCACGGGAAGCATTTCTTCTGCGTGTATGCCTTCTGCCCGGTGCCACCTCATCGCGGTACATGGCCTGCGGCTCATAATAGTCAACACGCCGCTCCGACGAACGCCGCTTTTTGGGCCGTCTCGGCTCGGGCGGACGGTCGGTACTGATTCTTTCCAATGGGTTCTCTCCCTTCTATCGTTCAGTTCAGGCGATCTGAACTGTATGTTTTTCTCCGTTGGGGGCAAGGCGATTTTTGATACGGCACTGTAGCTGTATTCGCCCAACCGCGTTGCACGTTAAAGTACATCTTGCTCGTTCGGCTGCGCCTCACTCGTGGGACGCTGCCCCACACCCCGCTGGTGGCGTTGCCCCCAGACCCCTACCGGGAGGACCCGTCCCCCCGGCCTCCCGCGCTTCGCTAATTGGCGCTGCGCGCTTTTTCTTTCAGCTCTTATGACGCGAGCGTCAGCGCTACCGCAATCACACCGGCAATCAGTGTGATCAGGCTGAAGCTCCACACGATCTTGACTTCACTCCAGCCGCACATCTCAAAGTGATGGTGAATGGGGCTCATCTTGAAAATGCGCTTGCCGTGAGTCAGCTTGAAATAGGACACTTGCAGCATGACCGACCCTGCCTCACAAAGATAGATGATACCAACCAGCGGAATGAGAATCGGCAGATTCAGACTATAGGCCATGGCGCAGAAGAGACCGCCGAGAAACAGCGAACCGGTATCGCCCATAAACACCTTGGCAGGGAAGAAATTCCACACTAGGAAACCGATACAGCCGCCCGCCACCGCCGCAGCAAAGATATTCATGCCGAACATATGGCGCATACCCGCGATCATCATGAAAACAATCGCCGTGAAAAACGTGACCGAGGAACAAAGTCCGTCGATGCCATCGGTGAGGTTTACCGCGTTGACAAAACCGACAATCATAATCAGCGAAATCGGATAGAACCAGAAATGCACATTGACGTCGCCCAGGAAGGGAATCGTGGTGACAGTCGCGTCACCCAGCAGCGCCAGCGACAGCAGGTAAGCCCCGGCAATCAACATCATGAAGATCATCTTCTGCGACGGGGTCAGACCTTCGTTCTGTTTCTTGACCACCTTGATATAGTCGTCCAGAAAGCCTACCGCGCCAAACAGCAGTGACATCAGAATGCCCGCCACCATGCGGATCCAGTAAGCCTGGGTCTCATAGTAGGAGGCAATTCTGCCGGTAGCCTGCAAATGATGATAAATCGGCAGACATACCAGCAGTGCCGCCATAATGCCCGCAATAAACATAATGCCGCCCATGGTGGGAGTGCCCTGCTTCTTCTCATGCCACTTGGGACCGATATCCTTGATGGTCTGGCCATACTTGAGCGCGTGAAGCCACGGGATGACCTTCTTGCCAAGCAGCGCGGTGATGCCAAAGGCCAGAGCCGCCGCCAGCAGACTGATGTATTCCTGTATCATTTGCAATTACCATCCTTATGTTTTGTGTTTTATCTGTTCATCACGGTTTAGTCAAGCGAAGCATAAATGCCCGCGATGACTTCCTCCAGTTTCATGGCGCGGCTGGCCTTCACCAGCACCGCGTCACCTTCATGCAGCATCTCGCTCAGTGCCTGGACCAGCGCCTGCTTGTCGTCAAAGTGTTCGACGCGCGGCACCGTATTCCCGGCACCCTCGACATACCCCTTGGCTTCGTCGCCGACAGCCAGCAGTACGTCAACGCCGCAATCACCCGCCGCCTTGCCGCATGCCAGATGCGCCGTGCGCGAATAGCTGCCCAGCTCCTTCATATCGCCCAGCACCGCGATACGCCGCTGACAGTCCATGTCCCGCAGCACCCGCAGCGAAGCCTTGATGGAGTCGGGACTGGCGTTGTAACAGTCCTCGATGACAGTCACGCCGCCCTTACGGACAATCTTCTGCCGCATGCCCGTGGGAACATACACTGAAAGTCCTCTGACCGCCTGTTCCGGCGACACGCCCAGCAGCATACCGCAGGCAAAGGCAATGCAGGCGTTGTAGACGTTGTGAATGCCCACAGCCGGCAGTGTCACGGGGTAACGCGCCCCGCGCCAGTTGATGACAAAGCGCATGGCCTCGCTGCTCTGCTGGATTTCCTCGGCGCGGCAGTCCGCGTTTTCACAGTCAACGCCGCACACGATCACGGGATTCGGAATCCCCTTGACACCCTCCGGGAGCAAATCGTTGTCGCCGTTAATGATGAGGGGCGCATTTGCGTCCATCCCCTCCAGTATTTCCATTTTCGCCCGGAGTATGCCTTCGCGGGAACCAAGCATTTCAATGTGGCACACGCCGATATTGGTGATGATACCCACCGTCGGACGGGCCGTATCGGTCAGGCGGCTGATTTCGCCGAAGCCGCTCATGCCCATCTCAAACACCGCCGCCTCAAAGCTGCTGTCCAGACGGAAGCACATCTTCGGCAGGCCGATTTCATTGTTGAAATTGCCCTGCGTGGCGAGCGTCTTGAATTTCTGCGAAAGCACCGCCGCTACCATCTCCTTGGTAGTGGTCTTGCCGACCGAACCGGTCAGCCCCACCACGGGAATGGCAAATTTAGCGCGGTAATATTTGGCCAGCGCCAGAAAGGCGCGGCGCGTATCATCGACAAGAAGCAGCTTTTCCGAAGGCATGCCCTCGATGGGGCGGCTGCATACGGCAGCCACCGCGCCTTTGGCGATCACGTCGGGCACAAAGTCGTGCGCGTCAAAGCGGTCGCCCTTGATGGCAAAGAAGAGCGTTCCCTCCCCTGCCTCACGGCTGTCGATGGTAATGTTGGTGACGCCCGCGTCGGCGTATGCCGCAGGATTGGCGCCCAGCGCCGCCGCAACCTCGCGCAATGTCATGGTTTCCATGGGATACTCCCACTCCTCACTAATCACTAATCACTAATCACTAGTCACTATTTCAGCTCGTCGAATATTTCGGCCAGCACTTCTCTCTCGTCAAAATGAATCTTGCCGGTTTTCAAAATCTGATAGTCTTCATGTCCTTTTCCCGCAAAGACAATCACGTCCTTCGGCTGCGCGTGCTCCACGGCATACTTCATGGCCTCTCTGCGGTTGACAATGGCCACATAGGGCGTATCATGCTGCTCCACGCCGGGAATGATCTGTCCGACAATGCTCTCCGGGTCTTCCGAACGGGGATTATCCGATGTCACAATCACGAAATCCGCCAGCCGCGACGCGGCTTCGCCCATAATCGGTCGCTTATACGGGTCACGGTCGCCGCCGCAGCCCAGCAGCACCACCAGACGGCCTTCCGTCACCTCGCGCATCGCCGAGAGAATGTTCTCCACGCCGTCAGGGGTATGGGCATAATCGAGAATGATGGTGAAATCGCGCTCCGTGGGATACACCTCGGCGCGTCCCTTGACGCCGGTCGAATGGCACAAGGCCTCCGCTACCTGCTCCGGCGGAATACCCGCCGCGAGAGCGCAGCCTGCCGCGCTCAACGCATTGTAGGCTGAAAACCTGCCGGGGGTAGGCACCTTGACGGGAAGCTCCTGATCTTGCGCGTGCAGTGTGAAGGACACGCCGTCCGCCGCGTAGGACACGTCGCGGGCACAGATATCCGCCATATCGTTCTCTATACCGTAGGTCATCAGTTCCGTGCCGTCTGCAATGCGGAGCTTGTTGCCCCACGAATCGTCGATGTTGATGATGGCGCAGTCGGTCATGCCGAACAGCTTGGCCTTGGCAGCGAAATACGCCTCCATCGTGCCGTGCAGATCGAGATGATCCTCCGTCAGATTGGTAAAGCAGGCCGCCATAAAATGCAGTCCCTGCACACGCCCCAGTTCCAGCGCGTGAGAGGAAACCTCCATGATGACGTATTCGCAGCCAGCCTTGGCCATGCGGCCAAAGAGGCTGTGAAGCTCGTAGATGTCGGGCGTGGTGAAGCGCGCGGGAATCACCTCGTCACCGATCATATTCTGAATCGTACCGATCAGGCCGCACTTGTGACCGCAGCGCTCCAGCACCTGCTTGGTGATAAGCGTCGCGGAAGTCTTGCCGTTGGTACCGGTCACGCCGATCAGCCGGATCTTTTCCAGCGGATTGCCGAAGAAGTTCTCACACATCGCGGCAAACGCGTCATGGGTAGACGTCACGACAATCTGCTTTTCAAGATCCAGATCGCGCTCGCAGACCACGACCGGGGAACCCTTGGCCAGCGCGTCGGCGGCAAAGTCGTGCCCGTCCGCGCTCAGCCCCTTGATACAGACGAAGACAACCCCCTCGCCTGCCTTGCGGGAATCGGAAGTGATCTCCGTCACTTCGCAGTCCGTGAAATCCGGACAGGCAATTCCCTTCATGATATCAGAAAGCAACATACTTCTCTTTACCTCCAATCATTTTGACAAACCATCACTGTATTCGCCGGGGACTGCTGTCTGTCCGGGCGCACCACCGCCGTTTGCTTGCAACACATGCACCTCCCTCAAAGAGCGAGGCAAAAACGGCTCCCTCTCTGAGGGGGCTGTCGCGTAGCGACTGGGGGAGCCCCCTGCCCCCGCGCCGCTTAGCGGCTAATTAATCCGTTAATCCGTCAATCCGTAATACCCGCGACGGAAAACTCCACCGTGACCACCGTGCCTTGTTCCACACGGCTGCCGACGGGAATATCCTGCGACTTCGCCACGCCGCTGCTGCTCTCGTAGCCTGTGCCGGAATAGCGGATATTGAGATTGCGATTCTTGACGGCATACGCCACCTGCGTCGGGGAAAGTCCCACCAGATCAGGCACCGTGGTCATGGGCACCTCGCCGTCAGACGTTGTGGTAAATACAATGGTACTCGACTTCGGCGCACTCTTGCCGCCTGCCGGAATCTGCCCCGTCACGCTGCCGCCTTCGCCGATCACACGCACCTGAAGCCCCTTGGCCTCCATCATCTCGGTCGCTTCCTCGACGGTCTTGCCGACCGCGTTGGGCACCAGCGTATCCATCAGGCGGGCGTCGTTCTCGGAATAAATCGTGTCAATTCCCAGATACGGCAGCACCTCGGCCAGCACATTGCGCACCACCGGCGCGACAATCGTACCACCGCCATGGCTGCGAGGATTGTTCGGCTCGTCGAACAGAATCAGAATCGCGATTTCCGGATCGTCCACCGGCACCACCGCGCCCATGGAAGCGACATACTTCCTCTCGCCCGTCGTTGCCAGCGTGGCAATTTTCTCGGACGTACCAGTCTTGGCACCGATACGGTAGCCGCTGATATAGACGTTGTGGGCCGTACCGCCGACGCCGGCCGTGGCCTCCAGCATCATGTCAATATTCTTTGACGTTTCCGCCGAAATAACCTGCCGTTTTACCACAGGCTCATGACTCTTGACAATATTGCCGTTGGGGTCAATAACCTTCTGCACCACATACGGCTGCATCAGATAGCCCCCGTTGGTGGCCGCCGCAAAGGCGGTAATCATCTGAATCGGCGTCACCGTAAAGGTCTGACCGAAGGACGACGTGGCCAGTTCCTGCGGCTTGGCCAGGTCCGCTTCCTTGTGATAGCTGCCGCCCGGGGCCTCGCCGGGCAGGTCGATGCCCGTACCGTTGGTGAGACCGTAGGCCGTGAAATACTTGTAAAAATTCGCCGCGCCCAGGCGCTCGCCCAGCGTCATCAGCACCGGGTTGCAGGAATTCATCATGCCCTGCGTCAGCGTCTCGGTACCGTGACCGCCGGCCTTGTGACAATGAATCGTCCGCCCTCCGACTACCTTGTAGCCAGGGCAGTTGAACGTGTCGTTCATATCGGTCAGGCCCTCTTCGAGAGCCGCCGACATGGTAATAGGCTTGAAAACCGAGCCCGGTTCATACGCGTCACTCACCGCCTTGTTGCGCCATTGGTGCTGACGGGCAGTATTGATCGCGTCCTTCTTTTTGTCGGGATCCTCAATCTCTGCAATCTCCTGCAGGGCTGCCGGGTCCCTGATGGTCAGATAATCGGCAGGATCAAAATCATTCATGGTCGCCATACCCAGAATCGCGCCGGTTTTCACATTCATAATAATGCCCACGGCGCGGTTTTCTACGTTGTTGTCCACATAGGCCTGCCGGAGGTATTTCTCCAGCACGGACTGAATATTGGCGTCAATCGTGAGTTCCAGACTGTTGCCGTTGATCGGATCAATGACGGTTTCATAATCAAAGGGCATTTCGCCGCCCTTGGAATTTTGCGCCTTGATGATCTTGCCGTCCACGCCTTTGAGTTCGTTGTTGTAATAACTCTCCAGACCTTCCGAGCCGACGTTTTCAAAATTGGTGAATCCCAGGACGGTGGATGCCAGTGAGCCGTGATAGTAATATCGCTTGGAATCCGCGTCCAGAGAGATACCCTTGATATATTTGTAATGCTCCACTTTTTTGAGCTCCATGGAAGGGTCGTCCTCGAGATAAGCCTCTTCCTCATAATAGCTCTTGCCGTCTTCCCCCACCTTTTTGACTTTACGGACATAACAGGTGCGGTAAATAAAATCCTGGAGCAAATCCTTCTGTTCCTTATCCGCCTTGACGCTCAATCGCGCACTGACGGTATTCATATTACTTCTGCCCTTGATATAGTCATAGTCGAGATCCAGCACCTCCGCCAGCTTCTGACAGAGTTCTTCCCGCTGGTTTTCCTTGATCTGCGCGGGATACAGATTGATGACCCACGCCGCCGCGCTTTGCACCAGCTTCTCGCCATTGGCATCGTAGATAGTACCTCTGTCCGCCGCTAAAGTCTCGGTTTTGAGCTGCTGACTCACAGCCGCCTGCTTGTATTCGTCACTGTCCCAGATCATCAGCTTGAGCAGGTTGTAAAAAATTGCCAGCACACAAACGACGACCACAGCCTTCAATATCGTGACATTTTTTCCCATATGATCCAGGCCTCTGTATTTTCTCAGAAAACCCGGAAATCTCCCTTTGCCGGAATTGTTATCCAATTGCGCACCTCCGCCAATACCAAAATCAAACTGCCAATGCAACGCAAAACGAGAGTTAAGATACAATCTCAACTCTCCTGTCAATCGCCGTATGGCAATCTGCCATGCTGCAACAGGCGAACGCCGGGGATATCTGAACCGCTGTTATTTTAGGTTGCATGAGAATCTATCCCGGGGCAATGCTGCCGCGGCGCCCGCCTTCTAATCCATATTTATTTGATTTTCAACCAAAGTATGACTTGATCCACTCCAGAAATCCATTCTTCTGGGTGTCATCGTTTTCAAAGTCATTCTCTTCGCCGACGGAAATCCACTCTAGCTGGAAATTTTCGCGCTTCTGCATACCCAGCTTTTCTTCCGCATATTCTTGAATAGCGGAATCGCTCATTTTGGTATCATAGTCAACCATCAGGCCCTGATAGTCGTCTTCCAGCTTCTTCAGATCTGCCTCTCTGCTGGCAATCGTGGTCGCCAGCTCGTTCTTTCTGGCCTGATAACCGATGCTTGCTACAAAGAACGCCGCCAGTGCCACCAGCGACACACCCGATACAACGATCAGCTTGATCTGATCGGCGTTAAACGAATGAAACGCTTTGTTTGACATCGGCAAAGACGCGGTTTTGTTCACTCTTCTCAGCCGGAGCGTCTTGGACGATTGATGGGTGACAACCGGCGCTTTCGCTGCTCCGGGCTGCTGCTCTTCTTCCTGGTAACTTCTCTTGTAATACAGCGTATCATACGCTGCGCTTCCCTGTGATGACGGCATCGTTACTAACCTCCCTGATTCTTCATTTCATCACTATCTATCGCATGGTTGTGAGCTTCGATCCGTCATCAGCATTTCGGGACAGCTCAACATGATTATAACGCCGATTCAGCATTAAATTTTGATACAGGTTCTGAGTTTGCTGCTTCTGCTGCGGGGGTTGCGCGCCAGTTCCTCCTCGGAAGGGGCGACCGGTTTGCGGGTCAGCAGTCTGGCTTTTGGCTTGTTGCCGCAGACGCACACAGGGAACTCCGGCGGGCAGGTGCAACCTTCGCACCATTTCGCCATCGTTTGCTTGACGATCCTGTCCTCCAGCGAGTGGAAGGTGATGACCGACAGTCTGCCCTCGGGGACCAGACAGTCAAACGCGGCCTGCAAACCGCGTTCCAACTCTCCCAGCTCGTCATTGACTGCAATGCGCAACGCCTGAAACACTTTACGTGCCGGATGCCCTGCCCGTTTGGCAGCGGCAGGGACCGCACCCGCAATGATACCGGCCAGCGCAAAGGTGGTGGTAATGGGCTGCTTCTCCCGCTCGGCACAGATGGCCTTCGCGATTCTGACGGAAAATTTCTCCTCACCGTACTTGGTAAAGATTTCCGCGAGCTGCTGCCATGAGAGCGTGTTGCACAGATCGGCGGCCGTCGTGCCGTCCTGACTCATGCGCATATCCAGCGGCGCGTCCTTGTGAAAGGAAAAACCGCGCTCCGCGGTGTCCAGCTGATGGGAAGAAACACCGATATCCATCAGGATTCCGTCAACGCCGTCAACCTCCAGTTCGGAGAGTACGGCGGCGATTGCGCTGTATCGGGTATGTACCACTGTCACGCGCCTGTCCCCCGCGAATCGCCGGCGTACCGCCGCGACTGCGTCGGGGTCGCGATCCAGACAGATCAGTCTGCCCGTCTCGCCCAGCCGCGCCAGGATAGCCGCACTGTGATTGCCCCCGCCTGCCGTGCAGTCAACATAGATTCCGTCTTCTTTGACAGCCAGCGAAGCAATCGTCTCCTCAAATAGCACCGGAATGTGGTTGAACTCCAAACGATATCCCTCACAATCTCATCAGGCAATGCCGAGATCCGCCATCATGGCGATCAGCTCCTCATCGGAGACTTCCGCCTCGGCGTCGCTCAAAGCCTTCTCCTCCCACAACTCCAGCCACTCGATCATGCCCACCAGATGCACCTTTTCGGTGATGCCCACGGACAGGCGCATTTCCTCGGGAACGAGCATACGCCCCTGTGTATCCACCTTGAGTTGTTCGGCCTTGCCGCTGATGAGGCGGCGCAGCGCGTCCTTGCGGACGTCGCCCTGACATACCTTGGCGAGCATTTTGTGAAACTGAAGCTCGGGATAGATTCTGATGCAGCGACCGTCTGTGCTTCTGAGGGCAAACACGGTTGAACCGAGCGCCTCGCGGAACTTCGCCGGTACAATAATCCGCCCCTTGGCGTCAATATTGTGCACAGCGTTACCCGTGAGAATATTGCCCATGTAGAATGATGTATCTTCCATGAACATGCCCGATTCAACCTCCCTTCCCCGTCAGTTTTGCCCGGCCGAATCCTCAGCATATCGGCACGGCGGCGCACACGCCGCAGATTTTCAACTTGTTCACAGATTTCCTGCATAAACATTTGACAACCGGGCACAATAGTGGTACAATAGCGGTGAAAAAGATGCGGCCAATATTGCGGTCGTTCGGTTCGCGGAAGGGATTTTTTTCAACAGAAAGACCCCTTAGCGAACTCCTTTCAGCCCAAACTAGCTCCACATCGCTCCACAATCAATCACGTATACCTCATTTGCGCTCCACTTGTACTATTCATTATAGTTTTTTTGGATTAATAAGTCAATAGCGGATTTGGTTTTTAACGGTATAATTTTTGATATTTTTTAACAGGAATTTCAGCAATTGAAACCGCTGTGCATGGAATGTTTTCCACAAACGCGGTGCAAAACACGCTCCCGGGCATTTCTTCTTCGTTTTTTTAACGAAGAAGCCGCCTGGGAGCGCGCGTTTTCTTATGTCGCATTTTTGCAATCCAACAGCAACAAAAAAATCATAGGAAAGCCGGCAAAAGCCTTCCTATGATTTTTGACTGTTATAAATAAAACTATTCCTCGTCCTCGCTGGGAGCCGCTGCCGGTCTGCTGCCCTTGGCGCTGGCGGCCTTTTCTTTGGCGGCTTCGCGCAGATTGCGGCGCGCCTGACGCACGGTTTCGAGATTTTGATTGACCGCGTCCTCTGTCTGAAGCAGAATGTTGTCGGAATAGACGAAAGTGCCTCTCAGAATTTCGTTAGCCTGTTCCTCGGCGGCGGCACGAAGCTTGTCGGCCTTCTCTTTGGCCTCTTTGTAAATAGCCTCCTGATTAACCAGCGCTCTGGCTCTCTCCTGCGCCTTGTTGATGATATCCTGGGCTTCCTTGTTGGCCTCTGCCACAATGGTCGTGCGCTCGGAAACGATGGCCTTGGCATGATGAATTTCCTGGGGCAGGTTGATGCGGATATCCTCCACAATGCGCCCCAGCTCCTCACTGTCAACAATACACTTATCCTGCGAGAAGGGTACGCTCTTGGCTCTGTCCAACACGCCGTCCAGTTCGCTCAACAGTTCTTCTATGCTTTTCATAATCAATGACTCCTTTATATTTATACTTTATTCATTATTCATTATTCTACTTGCGGTACTGCGGCAGGCAAAGCCTTTCAGCAATCTCGCGGCAGATACACGTCGGCACGAAGTCCGCAATGTCTCCGCCGAAGCAGCCAATCGACTTGACCATGCTGGACGACAGATACATATATTCGGCGCTGGTGGTGAGAAACACCGTGTCGATATTCTCGTTCATCTTGCGATTGGCGAGCGCCATCTGAAATTCATACTCAAAATCCGTCACCGCACGCAGACCTCTTACGATCACCTGCGCGTTTTTCTGCCGGGTATAATCCGCCAGCAGTCCGTCGAAGCACTCAACCTCTACATTGGAAATACCCTCTACCACACGGCGTATCATATCAATGCGCTCTTCTGCGGTAAACGAGGGATTCTTGCCGGGATTGACCAGCACCGCGACAATCACCCTGTCAAACATCAGCGCCGCCCGCCGGATAATATCCAGATGTCCCAGCGTAATAGGATCAAAGCTGCCGGGACAAATGGCCAGCTTGCCGTTGTTGCTTTCGCGGTTTGGTACATTCACGCCTCATCGCTCCCATCTTCCTGCGAGGGCACGCGATAAAACGTGACCTTGATCTTGCCGTAACGGTATTCCCGGTCAATGCGGAAATCCCCCACCGCTTCGGGCAATGCCTCATCCAGCGGCGATTCACAAATCATCACGCCGGTCGGCTTCATCACCGCCGCCACCGATGGCAGCACCGATTGCAGAATGCCTTTGCCGTAGGGCGGGTCGAGAAAGGCAAAGTCGAATTGCTCTCTGCCCACACGGGGCTTCAGATACATCAGCGCGTCACTCTGCACGATTTCCGAAGCGTTCATCATGCCGCAGCTCCTGACATTCTCCCTGACCACAGCGATCGACTCGGCGGCAGCGTCCACAAAGACGGCGCTTGCCGCACCGCGGCTGAGCGCTTCAATGCCCATCTGTCCGCTTCCCGCAAACAGGTCGAGCATCCGGCGGCCCTCGATATCAAATTGAATCACGCTGAAAATCGCTTCTTTGACCCGGTCTGTAGTGGGTCTGACGTCGTTGCCCTCCAAGGTTTTCAGACGATGACCTCTTGCGGAGCCTGTGATGACTCTCATCGGCAGCAATCCTTTCGCAAAGTAAATTGACTGTGTCGTGTATTATACAACATATTTATGCTTCTGTAAAGTCTTTCTCAACAATTATGTCGAATGTCACAAAACTTTCGGTTTTTGTCGAAGCATTGTTCTTATTTTTTTTGAATGTGTTTCAAGCCTTACCGTTGTTCTCTTGTTTGCGGCATTGCGAGGGCGTCTGGTTGAAGTGCTTTTTGAAAGTGCGGTTAAAATAGGAAATATTGTTAAATCCCACATCGTAGGCAATTTCGATGATGGGCTTGTCGGTGAACCGCACCATAGACATAGCTTTGGACATACGGTATTCGATGACATAGTCAATACACGACAATCCCGTGATACTCCGGAAGAGACGCGACAGTCCCGTTTCGCTCATGTTGACCACATCGGCCAGTTTGGCCAGCGTGATATTCTCGCCGTAATTTTCTGAAATATAATCCACCACCCGCCGTACCGTTTTGACGTCGCTGCCTTCCATGGGCTTGTCGTAGATCTCGATGAATCCGTATTGGAGCAGCCGAAACAGCAGGTCGCTGATAAGGCTTTTGAGTTTGATTTCAAAAAAAGGGATACGGTTCTGATAAACATAAAACATCTCGTCCAGAATCTGTTTCAATTCGCGGTAATGTTCATTTTCGATACGAACGAGGCAGTAATCGTTGCAGCTGCCGCCCAGCATCGGGGAAAAATAGCTGGACGAACAGATGTCTACCGCAGTGGTATTAATCATATTGAGCGAAATAAGATAGGAAACGGCGATGAAATAATGCTCCGGTGAAGCGAGATGGAAGGAATGCAGCGCCCACGGCATCATGACAAGAATATCGCCGAATCGGAGATCGATTTCCTTGCCTGACACACCGTAGCGGCAGTGACCGCAATCGACATACACCACTTCGATTTCCTCGTGGCAGTGCAAAGGAAAGGAGGCATACAGGTGAGGCATATCGGTTCCGTAAATCGTAAAGGGCAGCAGCACATCGCCGTGCTGCTTTTGCTCAATATAGGGAGTAATATCTTTTTGATGAGGATCCATTGTTTTGTTCGCCTCCATTGACAAAATCGTTCCGCTGCATTGATGTAATAGTGCAATATTTATGAAATATTCAATTGGATGATAACGATATCAGATAAAATAGTGCAATAATTCATAAGAATACTGCTTGATTCGTGCTTCTAATGAGATTATAATATCCTCGAAGCGTGAAGTCAATAGATGAAATTATTTTTATCATTGTTAAATATTTATATGAACTTTGCGGTAAATTTTATGTAATTCTCTTTCTTGCAAAAGGAAGTGTTCTCTGTGACAGACAAAGAGGAAAAGACCCCGTCGGCTGAAAATCCCCCGGACGATGTCATGCACGCCTCGGTGCTGAAGCTGGCCTGGCCGATTTTTGTGCAGGCGCTGCTGGCGATGTTTCTGGGCTATGCGGATACGCTCATGCTCAGCGGATACAACCAGACGGCGGTTGGAGCCATTGGCAATGCCAATCAGATACTCGGCTTTCTGACGCTGGCTTTTACGATTATTTCCAGCGCGAGCGGTGTGGTCGTGGCGCAGTATCTGGGCGCGAAGCAGAAAGACAAAATCAATCAGATTTACACAGTGTGTATTGCCTTTAATCTGATGGTGAGCCTGGTCATCAGTCTGCTGGTGTTTTTTGGCAGCAAGATGCTGCTGACACTGCTGCATACCCCGACCGAAATGATGCCGGACGCCATCAGCTACATGAAGATTGTGGGCGGATTTATCTTCCTTCAAGCAGTACTGGATACCATGTCCCGGATTTTTCAGAGCAACGGCAAGACGGTATTTGGCATGGTCATTTCATTGGGAATCAATGTCATCAATGTGGGCGGCAACTATCTTTTTCTTTACGGTCCGCTCCGGGCACTGGGTCTAGGCGCTTCCGGTGTGGCGGTTTCCACCACGATCAGCCGTGGCGTAGGACTGCTCATGGCCTTTGTGTTATTCGGTCTGTTTATCGACGGCAAAATATCCGTCCGTTATCTGCGGCCTTTCCCAAAAGATATTCTCAAAACGCTGCTGCGCCTTGGCATTCCCACAGCGGGCGAGAGTATTTCCTACAACATCTCTCAGCTCTTTGTCACAGGCTTTGTCAATACGCTTGGTATTGTGGCCATCAATACCAAGATTTATGCCGGTATTCTGAGTAATTTTGCCTATCTCTACTCCATTTCCGTGGCAATGGCAACAACCATTATTGTGGGACACGCGGTGGGTGCCGGGGATTACGATTTTGCCTACAGGCGTGTCAACAAGACCATGCGCAGTGCGCTGGTGATTTCGGTTGCGATTGCGTGTGTCAATTTCTTCATCAGCCCGTTCACCTTCGGGCTGTTCACCGCCAACCCCGACATCGCCGACATCAGACCGCAGATCATGGCGCTGGGGCAGCAGGTCATGTTCATCGCCATCTTTCTGGAGATGGGGCGTACCAGCAACCTCGTGATTATCAACAGTCTGAAGGCTTCGGGTGACGTCAAGTTTCCAACGTACCTGGGGATTGTTGCCATGTGGGGCTGTTCTGTGGTAGGCGGCTACCTGCTGGGAATCGTGTGCGGTTTCGGCCTGCGCGGCATCTGGGTGGCGATGGCGGCAGATGAAATCGTGCGTGGCATTGTGGTGGCGATTCGCTGGCGGCGCGGCACCTGGCGCGGAAAACGTGTGGTCAGTGATTAGCTGACGATTTATTTCTTAAAAAGACTTTCCGGATAAAACCTCACCATAACCAAGCAAAGCGGCGTTTGCCCTGATACAGGCAAGCGCCGCTTTGTTTTGATAATTTGGAAAGATTGATTTTCAAACAATAAACTGTTTCGTGAAACCTTTGTCAACTAATCTCTCATCAAGGCACTCAATTTCCACGTACCCTCGGATTTGACAAATTCCACCGTACTGCGGGTGATACCGTATTTTTTGACACACGCGGGCGTATGGTCGGAAGTGACACGAATCCTCGATCCGCCGTCCAACACATAGCGTTTGCTGGACTCGATCGACTTTCCACCTGCTCCCACCACAAAATAAAGACCGTCATTTTTGGTGATAAAGCAAACATTGGCTTCTTTTAAGAACTCGTTTGCTTTTGCCGTCTTCATATGCTCTTTGGTAAAGCGGCTGAGCTTCCGGTACGTGCCAAAGCGCTTGTCTGTGATTTTGTACCACAATGTATCTTCCTGCTCTGTCCCCACCAACTCACCGTTTTCATCGGTTTCCACTTCAATACCGCCAAAAACTGTATCCGCGCCGACATTCAGAACTATATTTTCATTTGCCGTCTGTGAAGGGACTTTTGTCGCCTTGGTTTCGCTGGTTTCTGTTTTGTCGTTTTTTTCAGCTCCGTCCGAAATCTTTTCGTCCGAAACCGCCGCCGTAGTCTGAGACTGGGAAACGGTCTCCTGACCGGTCGTTTTTCCGCCGGCACAGCTGCACAGCAGCGATACTGCGAATAACGCTGCCATCGCCGCCAATGTGATACGTTTTTTTCCCTTGATTGTGATACTGATACTTTGATACTCCATGGTAGTATGTCGTTCCTCCCGAACCGATGAAAAAATGCCGATGGCAATTTTTCATCTTCTCACCTGTTATTAGTATACACCAAAATCTTCCCGGGTAAACAGTTATTTCAAATGTGTAACTATTTGTAAATAAAATGATAACAAAATAATAACAAATTAAAACAACAAACCGGGAGCGTCGTTACAAGAATCATGCCAAAGGTGCTGTCTCACATTTCCTGCATATCATTGTCAGTTTCGGTTTCTGACGGCTCCTCCTGAAGCAGGAAGATATGGCCCGAAAGCGGCGCGAGCTGCACCGTCACGCTGAACGGAAATTCCTTGTGGGGATAGGGAGAGACTTCCTGTTTGACATTGTGAGTCAGTCCCTCACCGCCGTACTGCACGTCGTCCGTACACATCAATTCCTCGATGGTACCGCGGTGCTTTAATCCCAGAATGTATTGGTACTGGGGATTGGTGGAAAGATTGAGCGCCACCACGACCTCCTGACCGCCGCCGCGACGGATATAGGTGAAGATGTTGTTGTAATCGTCCTTGCGGTCCAGCCATTCAAAGCCGACGCCGTTGTAATCCATCTCCCACAGGGAGGGGTACCAGCGGTAGATCTGGCTCATCTCTTTGAAGAAGGCAAAAAATTTACCGTTGTATTCATTGCCCAGCTCATACCAGTGCAGTTCCTCGGTGATTTTCCACTCGTCGAGTTGCGCAAACTCATTTCCCATGAAGTTGAGTTTCTTGCCGGGGTGGGTGAACATATACACATACAGTGCGCGGCACTGAGCGAATTTCTGCTTGGTATCCCCCCACATCTTGCCGAGAATTGACTTCTTGCCGTGAGATGATTCGTCGTGAGAGAAGGGCAGCAGATAGTTTTCCGCATTGTAATAATCCATGGAGAAGGTGATCTTGTCGTGACTGCCGCGGCGGAAGAAGGGGTCAAGCGAGAAATATTTGAGCGTGTCATTCATCCAGCCCATGTCCCACTTGTAATCGAAGCCCAGATGCCAGTGATCGGCATAGCGGGAAGTGACGTTGTAGTAAGTGCTGGAATCCTCCGCGATAAGCATGACTTCAGGCAACACCTCATGCAGCTCATCGTTGAAGCGGCGCATAAATTCCACAGCGCCCTGATTGACGCCCCGCTCGCTCTGCCCCTGCCAATAGATGATATTGCTGACCGCGTCCACGCGCAGGCCGTCGAAATGATAGGTATTCAGCCAGAAATAGGCCGACGACAGCAGAAAGCTCTGCACTTCGCCCTTGTAGAAATCGTAATTGTAGGAATCCCATTCGCTGTTGGCCATATAATCCATGGGATACTCATACAGCGGGGTACCGTCAAAGCGCCCCAGACCAAAGCTGTCGCGCACGAAATGCACCATGACAAAATCCAGAATGACGCCAATGCCCTTGCTATGGCAGATATCAATCATTCTGACCAGCTGCTGCGGAGAACCGTAACGGGAGGTCGCGGCAAACATGCCGCTGACATGATACCCCCAGGAACCGTCAAACGGGTGTTCTGTTACCGGCATGATTTCGATGTGGGTAAAGCCGTTTTCGAGGGCATAATTGGCCAGTCGTTCGCCGATTTCGTCGTAGGTGTACCAGCTCTGCTCGGTGCTGCCCGCACGCTTGCGGCACCATGCCCCCAGATGGACTTCATAAATATTGAGCGGCTTTTCAAAGCAGCGGGAACGTGTGCGCAGCCATTCGTCATCGTGAAATGCGCTTTCGTCGATATCCATGATGACGGAAGAATTGTAGGGTCTGCGCTGTCCCATAAAGGCGTAGGGATCAGACTTGTCACACACGCTGCCGCCCGCCTGCCAGATACGGTATTTGTAAAGCTGCCCCCGGCAAGCGCCGGGCACAAAAACCGAATAAATGCCAAGATTGTCAATTTTATGGAGGATGTGCGTGTTTTCGTTCCAGCCGTTGAAGTCGCCGATCACGGCGATTTTGACGGCATACGGCGCATACACCGAGAAACGCACGCCACAGATGCCATCCTCACAGGAAAAATGCGCGCCGAGGTGATGATGAGCCACCAACGCCCTGCCGCCGTGGAACGCATCCAGCAATTGCTGTCCCACCCGACTAAATTCATCTTTCATATTTCTCATAAAAACACCTCTCGCTTTGCCAATTGCTGCTTGAACGGTTCCACAATCATAACTATTATATCATGCGTCATTTGCGGCGATTTGTCAATTGACCAGTTGTAAACTTTTCCCGCCGATCAGGCAAAAACTTTAGATGAAATGTTTTTGGGAGAGCGCTTGGCAAATTATTCTGAAGAAGCAGCCTGTTCCTTCAAAAAGGAACAGATATCATCAATGGCCTGCTTGCTCCGATAGAACAAGGTTCTTTCGGACAAATGCAGTTCCTCGGCAATGTCCATAAATTCCTTGTCTTCCATATAGCGAAGATAGAGTACCCTGCGTCCGTCTTCGTTTTTGACGGTTTGCAGCAGATCCAGCAGACGGTGTTCCGCCTGCTCACGTTCGCAAATCAACGCTGTGTAGCGGCAGATTAATCCGTCCATCAGTTCAATGGCGCGTTCCACATGATTGGCAATGTCGCCATTGTTGACCGCGACGCCATCTGTCACGACAGCCTTGATGTAATTCATGTCCTGACGCTTGTCCTGTATTTTGTGTCGCAGTCTTTCACAATCGCGCTTGAGCCTTCTGTATTCTCTCAGACGCGCTTTTGCTTCAGTTTGCCACTCATTTTTTGCCATGTGCTGCCTCCTGATCGGCGAGTTGTTTGATGTGGAAAACAATGCTGCGCAGTTTTCTCAGAATCCGGAGCTTTTCGGCGCAGTTTTCACACATGCGCCTTTCGCGATAGATTTTTACGCCGCAATAGATACAGCGGTCGTTTCCTGTGCTTGTCCTGCAACGGTTCATCTGTTTTTCTCTCTCTGTACGGCATCGGGTCGTTGTCGTCCCATGCGGGCGGCGCGGCGGCCGGTCTTCGATGGGAACGCCCGGTGACCTCAAACCGTTCGTACGGATTTGGCGGCTGTTTTGGCAAATGTCGTTTTCCTCCTTTTCACGCGTTCTTGTTGTCCCGGAATGGTCGATGTGTGGGATTTTCACAGTAGCATACCTCCCAAAGTGAATGATTTTTTTGCGTTGACGAATCCAGCTAAAGGAATAATAAAAGCGTTGTCAATTCCTTTAAAAGAACTTTTGAGAATATTTTAATTCCTTTGCAGGAATTTGTCAAGTGTTTTTTGTTGGGACAAGCTTACATAAAATTCCTCAAAGGGAATTTTTACAGCTTGACATCATTCATTCCATATGTTAGAATCAAATCATATGAATCAGAATGAGGGGTTAGTATGTCATTTAACGAATTTATCAATCACCGACGGAAAGAAATGAGTCTGACGGTTGATGATCTGGTGGAGCGTTCGGGTCTGCCCAAGGGCACGGTGAGCAAAATTACCGCCGGCATCAATCAAAATCCCAAGCTCAGCACGATCGAGGCACTCTGCCGGGCCCTTCATTGTTCGCTCGATGACGCGTTAGGGCTGTCGGCCGCTCCGGCTGACGCATTTACCCGTCGTGAAAAAGAATTTGTTAAAAAATACCGCACGCTCGATGAGTACGGCAGGGAAATGATGGATTCGGTTTTGGAAATTGAATATCGCCGCTGCCGTCCTGCGCTCAGAATGCTGGCGCTGCCGTTCTACGCGATGTCCGTATCGGCCGGCTTTGGCAATCCGCTGGATGAAACCCCTTCGGAGGAAATCGAAATCACAGATACGCCGGAGCATCGCCAAGGCAGCTTCGCCGTCAGAATCAGCGGCGATTCCATGCTGCCGCAATTCCGTGACGGCGACAGGGTACTGGTCAGGGAGCAGCAGTCGGTGGAGATCGGCGAGATCGGCATTTTTGTGCTCAACGGCGAGAGCTTTATTAAAAAGCTGGGCGTAAATGAGTTGATCTCACTGAATCCTCACTATCCGCCCAAGCCTTACAGCGCGGCGGACAGCATTATCTGTTGCGGCAAGGTGTTGTGCAAATTATAAAAAAAACATAAAAAACAGTCCCCGAAAGGTTCAGCCATAATGGCTGTTCCCTGCGGGGACATTTTTGAATTTAGTTCCATTCATACGCCGCGATGGTTTTCTCCAGCGAACCTTCGCCCACTTCGGCGAACTTGATGAAGTCGAAGACCTTCTCGCTCCAGCCGGCGACGATGTTGGTCTTGGCGCCATGGAACTGCTGGGTGCCGTAGCCCTGCAAGTCGATGGCGTGAACCCAGATATCGCGTCCCGACTTACGGCGGTACTCGTCGGCAAACGTCTGCACGGGCATGCGATAGGAGTAGTTGCACTCGTTGTCCGACAGAATAATCACGCGGTCTGCCTTGACGTGATCGTCCATCATGCGCCTGAAAGGCAGACTCATGTCGGTGCCGCCGCCGTGCGGGTTCTGAGTGGCCGAGAGAAGAAGACAGGTGTTGGACGAGACCGCCACCTTTTGGATATCGGTGTCGAAGACGTAGAAAATACAGTTGTCGCAGATGCGGCTGCCGATGAGTCCCAGCAACAATGCAACCTCGGAGCATTGCACCTCCGAACGCGCACTGATTCTGCTATACATCGAGCCGGACACGTCCACGGCAATCACGGTCGTGCCGTCCAGCCGCGGCATATTCTCCACCGAGACGACCGCTGCCTTTTCCAGTGCGTCAAATACGCGGCTGCCCGCGATTTCAGACACGCTCTTGTAGGCGGAGAGAAAGCGGAACGGGAGCTGGCGGGAACGCCGCACCGCCTCGGGGTCCTCGATGGTGGCCAGCGCTTTTTCGAGATTGGCGGGTTCGGCCTGCAGGATGTTGCGCAGATTGCGCAGCAGCGCCATGTAGCCGACCTTGCCGCTGTCGATCAGCTTTTCCCACGTCTCGGCATTGTTGCCGTGGGCGGAGAGTTCGGTTTCCCACGTCACGGGCGTGGCCAGCTCGTTTTCCAGACAGCGCTTCCACAGGGCGGCCTGCGCTTCGTCCTTCGGCTTGGGGCGGCAGAGACACAGCAGGTCGCGCATTTTGAGCGCGTTGCCGCTGCCCTTGTACTTGGCGAGCGTGTACTCGTCAAAGCCCCGCATGACCTCGCCGATGCCCCGCTTGAGCGAGTTGGGTATCGGCTTGCCGAAGGTGTTCAGGTAGAACGCCATGATTTCGGTCACGTCGTCGCCGCGCACCGTCACGCCGCGCACGGTGTCGCGGACAAAGGGCTTGCCTTCCGGCTCGTGCGCCAGATACGCGGTCAGCACATGCGACACAGAGCGCATATTAAATTCCCGCCGCGCAAAGACCGCCAGTTTCGACACAAATACCGGGTCGGTCTTGATGACTGCCGCAATGGTCTGCTGCATCTCGTCGGAATTGTCGCCGTAGAATTTGGCTTCGTTGAAGAACGAGGTGAGCACCTGCGTCACGAGCTTCGATTTCGCGTGCATGGCATACGCCGGATTTCCCTCTCGGTTGGTGGTCTTGACGGTCTGCTTCTGATTGAACTTGGACATACATGAATCCCTCCTCTGATAAAAATAATAAACAAAAAAGACAAACGTGATAAATTCGCCATCGGTAATATTAGAGCTCTGCCCATTGAGCTACACCCCATGATGGGGCGGCCGGACTCGAACCGACATCTCTCGCATGGAAGGCGAAGTAACCGATGACTGCAATGCACGTTTGTCATGATATAAAAAGCGGAGAAAAAAGGAAAACAGTAAAACAATTGTATTCAATTGTAAAGTGCCAAGGGGAAAAAAGTGATTTCAGCGTTTGTCGGTCTGCCTGTATCGCCCCGCAGGACGGGCCTGTACCCACTCGCTGTGATGTTACTGTTGAAAAAAATCCGAAGTAACTGTTTTCCACACTGCCGCTTCCTATCAAAAGGAACAAACGGATAAAAACGCTGACGGAAAAAATATTGGAGTCGAACCAATGAAAACCACGAAGTAACCGTCAACTGCAATGCCGTTTGGTATGTGTGTATTATATAACATTCTGCTTGGATTGTCAATAGAATAAGTCTTAAGAAAACTTAAAGAATCGTTTGGATAAAAAACATAAAAAGCGGAGAAAAAGGTCGAAAACGGGACTTATACCGACGCTCTACCAGTTGAGCTACACCCAAAACAACGGGCGGGCGGAGTTGAACCGCCAACCTCCGGCTCTTTGGCGAAGTAACCGTTTTCTGCACTGCCGCTTTTTACATTTATATTGTAATGCTTCCCCATGGATTTGTCAACCGCTAAACTAACGCTTTTTCATCTCGGAGAGCTTGCGGTTGATATCGTTGGCGGCGATCTGCTCATTGACAAACATGATCGCGATCACGCCTACATAGGCCGCGCAGCTCATGCCAAGTACTGTCAGGACAATGGGGCGTGAAAAGGGCACAATTTTTAAAATATCCCCGCCGAAACCGAAAACCGCGATACACACGTCCAGAAAGTTGACCGCCAGCCGCGTCTGCCTGGTCTTGAACGGGATAAAATCCGTGAGGAAAATCAGAAGCGCCACCATCGCGCAGATACCAAACAATCCGAAAACGCGCGTCACGGTCAGAGCGGCGTCCATCCACTCCGCCAGACCCGCGTACAGCAGCATAATCACGGTAAATGACGTGCAGATAATGGTAAAAAACTGACTGAACCATTTCTTCCATTGCATAAAGCGTCCCCCTCCTGTTATATGCCGAATTTGCTCTTGAAAGCGGGAAGGTAATGCCGGTTGATAATCAGCTTTTCGCCGTTTTCCAGTGTGGCTTCATAGCGGCTGCCCGGCAGAGGCCGCACGCTGTCCAGCTTCAGGATATTGACGATGCAGGATTTGCTGATACGCACGAAATTGGCTTTTTCCAATTGCGCTTCCAGCTCGTACAGCTTCATGGCGCACTCGTACACATCGCTTTGCAGATAGGCGAAAGTCCGTTCGTCGATACTCTCGAAATAAAGGATATCTCCCAGCGGCAATACCCGTACTTCACCGTCTTTTGTGCCGGATACTGAGAACATTTGCAGCCGGATATGCGCAATGATACTTTCCAGCCGTTCGTCCGTCATACCGCAGCGAATGGTGATTTCGGCGTCGTTATCGTAATCGTCGGATTGTTCAATGAACAGTTTCATGGCTTTCATGCTGACCTCTTTCATTGCTGTGTTTATCATACCACATCGGCATGAATCTGAAAACCCTTTGTCCGGTAAATTGCAAAACCAGCCGCCAACCTGCAAATTTGCCGGCTGGTTATTGCGGATTTGTCGCCAGCCGTTCCAGCTCGTCGCGGGAGACAAAGCCGCTGCCGCCGCCGTTGCGGGTGATCTTGGCAGCGGCGAAGGTCTGGGCGCGTGTCAGGCAATCGACGGGGGACAGACCTTCGCACCACAGCGATACGAACGCGCTGAACAACGCGTCGCCCGCACCGACGGTGTTGACCACCTGCCCTACTCTGGCGGCAGGTTGCCGGTAAAAGATGTCTCCGTCCCGCAGATACATCACCGCGCCCTTGCTGCCGCAGCCCATGACGATCACGCGGTTGTGGTAGGTCGTCTCAATGCTTCTGATGAAATCCTCCGGCGTGCCGGAAATATGCTCGTCACTCAGGAAAAGAATGTCCGCGTGTGCCATAAATTCGCGGTTGTAATCGTCGTGGATATCTGACAGGGCGTGTACGTCGGTGGCGATCGGAATGCCCGCCGCCTTGGCCTTGGCCAGCAGCGGACGGCTGAAATTGATGTTGCAGGCCACAACCGCCTGATAGGGTGTGAGGTCGATGTCCGTGAAATCATAGGCGGTTTCCTGAATGTCTTTCAGGTCGCAGTAGATATTGCGTTTTCCGTCGGAGTCATAGAGAACGACGGAGGAAGGCGTCTGGTTCAGAACGCGCGAGACAAGGGAATCGTCAATGTGAGACGTGCGCAGCGCGTCGAGTGCGAGGCGGCCCGCCGCGTCGTCTCCCAGCAGGGTTGCCAGACGGACGGTATGGCCCAGCGCGGTCAGCGCCTTGGCGACGTTGAAACCCACGCCGGAAACGGTGCTGTTAACCCCGAAGAAGCGGTAGTCGATGGGGCTGTATTCGATGGGAAAGCCCCGCACAGAACACGTGGTTTCCACATTGACCAGTCCGGATACAAGAATGTTTTTCATAATCAATCACCTCATGTTTTTATTCAGACACGCATACGGCTGTTATTCCTGCATGACAAGTTGATCGCGAATCAGCCGCAGCAGCTTGGTCTCGCGTTTTATCATGATTTCATCAAAGAAATCATCGGTGCGGTATTGCTCATTCACGCGGATGGCTTCCTCAATGGGTACGTATTGCAGGGTGAATGCCGCTTCCTTTTCATAGTCGTCCAGATGCTGCTGCGTGACGGTGCTTTCCGTGCGGCAGAGGTAGTAAAAATTCTCCTGTTCAAAGATGGTATCGGGAGAAAAATTGCTCTTCTGACGGCGCATGACGCTGCCGTATTCCGTGATACTCTCCGGAATGACAACAAGGCCGGTTTCCTCTTTGACCTCTCTGATGAGGGCGGCTTGTTTGTCCTCGCCGGGGCGAATGCCGCCGCCGGGGAATTTGTAGTATTTTTCCCGGCAGCTGTAGACAAGGGCGATTTTATCGTCCTGCATGATAATGCCCCTTGCCGACGGCCTGCTGAATACGCGGTCATCCTCACGGTAGTCGTGCAGATCTATTGCGAAAAGCTGTTTCATGATTGGCTCCTTAATCAGGGAAATCCCCTTGTCAACTGACGTAGGGGATTTCCTTGCTGTATTTGATTTTGTCAAAGTTGGCGACCAGATACCCTTCGGTTACGGGGTCAGGTTCGGTGAACTGGGGGTGATAATTGGGATTTTTGGGATCGGGGTCGGTGGGATCCCAGCCGGTGCTGTCGGGCTTGACTGTGTTGGCTTTCAGCTCAGCGGCCAGAGCCTCCAGTTCGGGGTCGGCTTTTTTGGTAATCAGATGGACGGTGGTACCCGCGACGCAGTTTTCGCAAATCCACTTGGCGTTCTCCACGGTCAGGCGAATGCAGCCGCCCGAATCGGCGGTGCCGAGTTTGCTGTAGCGCTTGGTGTCGAGCGCGGTTTTCTTTTTGGCGGTATAGGGCACGGAATGGAACAGGAAATCGCCGGTGATCTGGGTGGCGTATTGGGCATACAGATCGGTGCCGTGGCTTTTCATTTTGCGCCAGATGTTTTTGGCGTTGCAGCGGTCCTCTTTGAGTTTCCAATAGCCGTCGGGGAATTTGTCAGGGTCCTGCGCGGTGGAACAGAGCATATACCGCACGACCTTGTCATATTTGCCCGCCGAACTGGTGGTGTAAACGGTGACGATCTGATGGGTTTTGTCCACTTCTATGAAGTAGGGGTATTTGGGATAAATCAAGTCCGTGTCGGACACGACCGGCTCGGACGAAACGGATTCGGCAGGGGTAACAGCCGGGAGATCGGTCTGCGTGACGCGAGCGGGGACAGGTTCGGTCACTGTATCCGTAGCCGCTGGAACGGCACTGTCGGACGGCTGCGCCGTCTGAGCGATCCAGTTTCTGCGGTCCCGCACGATCATGACGTTGGCGGCGAGTACCGCGAAAATGGCGGCAATGGCGATCATGCTCATGACGGTATGTTTGGTGTTGCGTTGCTTTGCCTGACTCAATGGCGATACCTCCCAGATAACGGCGGCGGAAGTGTCTGTTTCCTCAACGCCATTATATCACCGGGCGGCGTGGATTGTCAACAAAGGAATGAAATTTCTGTTGCACTTTTGTATGTCGGAGTGGTACAATAGAAAAGAGAATCAGCAACGCGCCAAGAGGTGAAGCAATTGACAACCTATCATGAAAATCCCAAGCTGCGTGAACTGCGGCGCAAGGCCATGAAGCTGCCGCTGCTGCCGGGTGTGTATATCATGCGCGACAGCCGTGACCGGATTATTTATATCGGCAAGGCCAAGGCGCTGAAAAACCGCGTCAGCCAGTATTTCGGCTCTCAGGAGGGGCACGCCGAAAAGGTGCGCCGCATGGTGGAGAATGTCGATCATTTTGAATATATCATTACAGATACCGAGTACGAAGCCCTTGTGTTGGAATGCAGTCTGATTAAGCAGCATAAGCCGAAATACAATATTCTGTTAAAGGACGACAAGGGCTATCACTATATCAAAATTACCAATGAAGAATATCCGCGCATTGTGGAAGCCAAAAAAGCCGAGGACGACGGCGCGACGTATCTCGGCCCTTACACCAGCAGTTATACGGTGCGGCAGTCGGTGGACGAAGCGTGCAAGATCTTCAAAATTCCCACCTGCTGCCGTGTCTTCCCGCGCGACATCGGCAAGGGCCGGCCCTGCCTGAATTATTCCATCGGTCTGTGCCTCGCGCCCTGTAAGGGACGGCTCAAAAAGGAAATCTATGACGAGGCGATCGCCGAGGCCAAAGACTTCCTGCGGGGCGGCACCAATACTTCCATCGAGCGGCTGATCGAGCGCATGAACGATTGCGCCGAACGGCTGGAGTTTGAAAAGGCCGCGCGGCTGCGCGACCGCATTCGCGCCCTGCAAAAGATGACCGAGAAGCAGAAGGTTATCATGAATTCGGTGGAAGAACAGGACGTCATTGCCTTGGCACAGGGAGCAGGCGGCACCTGCATCGAAGTCTTCCGCTTTCAAGGGGGCAGGCTTTATGACCGCGAGCAATTTCTGCTCGATGAGATCATAGGGGAGCTGCCGCTCTGCCGTTCGGAATTTATCAAACAATACTACACCATGCGCGATGTGCCGCCGCGTGTAACGGTGGACGGCGAAGTGGACGATAACGAACTGCTGGAGCAATTCCTCAGCGAAAAACGCGGAAAAAAAGCCAAGATTACCGTGCCGCAGAAGGGCGAACAGCAGAAGATTGTGGAAATGTGCCGCCAGAATGCCGCCGAATATCTCGCACAAGCCAAGGGACGTGTGGGAGAAACCACCGCCGCCGTGGACGAGCTTGGCCGGTTGCTCGGACTGGAAAAACCGCCGGAGTATATTGAATCGTATGATATTTCCAATACGCAGGGTGAAGATAACGTCGCGGGCATGATTGTCTTTGAAAACGGCAGGCCGCTGAAAGCTGCCTACCGGCGATTTAAAATCAAGACCGTAGAGGGGCAGGACGACTACGGCTCCATGCGTGAGGTCATCACGCGGCGTCTGTTGGAATATCAGGCTCACAAAGACGAGGAAACGGGCTTTGGACGACTGCCGGATCTGATATTGCTCGACGGCGGCACGGGACACGTCAACGCGATCCGACCGCTGATCGAGGCGTCGGGACTGCCCATTGCACTCTTCGGCATGGTGAAGGACAGCAAACATAAGACGCGCGCCATTGCGGCGGGCGGACGTGAGATTTCGCTTACCCGCAGCCGCGCGGCTTTCACGCTGGTTTCCACTATACAGGACGAGGTACACCGCTTTGCGATCACTTATCATCATGCCAGCCACGGCAAATCGGTTATCAACAGTACGCTGACAAACATTGAAGGCATCGGACCCGCCCGTGCCAAGGAATTGCTGAAACATTTCAAGACGATTTCGGCAATTTATAACGCATCGGTGGAGGAATTATGCGAGGTCAAGGGCATGAATCGCACCGCTGCCGAGAATATCAAAGCGCGGAAGTTGAAAAAAGAGGCCAATTAGGCAATCGGTTGGAATCTCCGATTTTCACAGCAAGCTGCAAGACAGCGCGTGTTTACAGACGAGATCGCATAACCAATCACGCATAACAAATAACTCCTCCTTGCTGTTTTGCAAGAAGGAGTTATTTACTGTTATCTGATAAACGCTTATTAACGGTTTTGCTTAAAAATGTCCGCCGCTGCCGCCGTGGCTGCTGCCGGAGGAACTGCTGTGAGTGGAGCTGCCGCCGGAGGAATGACCGCCTCCGCCGCCGGTATCCTGCGGTTTGGCGGTGCGGGTGACTGTGTTGTAGAGGAACAGGTCATTGCGGGTAGTAATATTGAGGCTGCCGGGCTTGGTGTAAGCCCCCGCCGCCGCCTGAGCCGCCACGGATTTCAGATCGCCCTTCATGACCGACACGGTGATGAAGCCCGCGATCAGTCCGACCGCGCCGCTGCCCAGGATCGCCATGCCCCAGCCGAAGGGAGGTTTGGGCATGTATCCCGTGTCATAGGCCTGACCGGTCTCCTCATAGTGTGCGATAAATTCGTCGCACAGCGTGGCAAACTTGTCAAAGCCGCCATAATAATTCCCGTCGCTGAGATAGGAGACAAATCGGTCAGAAATGTATTGCTGCCCCGCGTCGGTGAAGACGGTAATGCCCTTGCCGATGGTGGTGATGCGCCAGTCGCGGTTTTCCATGCCGAGCAGGAGCAGAATGCCGTCGCGGTTCTCGCCGAAACCGTAGCCGTTATAGTCATAAAAATCGTCGGCGTATTCCATCGGGGTCTTGTCACCGAGGGAATACTGCGTGACCACCACCACATCGAGCTGATGTGCCTCGCTGATTTCGTCCAGCTTTTGCAGCAGCGCCTTCGCGTCACTGCCGCTGACCAGCCCCGCATAATCCACGAAGCGCGGCAGCAGCCGTTCGGACGGAATGGGCAGCGTACCCTTTTCGACAAGGATATCGCTCACTTCGTCGATATAGCGCAGGAAGGCGCGGGTATAGGTTTCCTCCTCGTTGGCGGCATTCATGATCTGCGTGCATTCTTCGTCGGTAATCAGATTGCTCGCGCGACCGTAGGTATAAATATGCACCTTGGTGCCATCAAACAGCAATACCAGCGCCGCGTCAGTGTCAGCGTTTTCCTGATAAAGTTTCTTTGCAACGCTACCGGGCTTTTTCAGCTCCTCTTCGGTGAGATAACAGAACACGTTCACGCCGCAGCGCTGATACAGGGCAGCGGCAGCGCTCTCGATGTTGGCCTTATTGGTGTCGCTGATGATGCCGTCGTTGTCAATGATGTACTGATAGGAAACGGCGACGGTTTCTTCTTCCTGCGCTACGACAACAGTTTCTGTCTCTTCTGCCGCGAAGACAGGCACCGCGGCAGCCGTGAGGGTGAACATCAGCCATATTGCGATAAAAAGGGCGGTCATTTTCTTAGTCATGGAAATACCCCCTTCCTACAGCAGCCAGATCAGGTAGCACAGCAGCACCAACGCAGCGCATACGCCGCCTGTGATACATGCCAGCCACTTGAAATAGATGCTCATGTCGCAGGGCAGATTGCCCACAAATTTGCCGGTCTGCCCGTTCATGGCAAAAAGATAGTGCTGACCGTTCCATGTGGTGGTCATAAGCCACACAGGAAACAGGGCATATTTTGCTTTACTGTTGGTCAGCTGAATATTGACACTCTCGGGTCTGACGCTCTGATATCCCGTAACGGTGGATTGAAACTCGCTCTCGGTGCTTTTGCGCACGCGCTCGTTGGCGCGGGTGACGCACTGCTCATCATTGACATCGTATTTGTCCGCCAGATAGCCCGACAAATAGGCCGTCTGGAAATCCACAGCCTTGGTAAAGTCGAACGGCTCGAGCGACTCGGTGAGATCGTTGGGAATTTTGGAGCAGCCGTCCACCGGGATATGCTCAAAACGAACACTGCCGCCGCGTGTCACGGAATAATGGCGCGTATCAGTGTAATTATAACGGCTGTCGCTCCACACGCGCACTTTGGTGGCGCGATAAGTGATCTGTGCGTTGGAATCCGTATCGAACAGCCAGAACGGCACATAAACGCCCTTGATTTCGTCGATGTGATGGTCGGTCTTGAAGGCCTTGGGCAGCAGCGTCTTTCCCTTCAGATGCCGGGCAAAGGCTGCCTTGGCCGCCTCCTTATCCAGCTGGAAGGGAATGACATAGTCGGGCCGCAGCGCTCCCTTGAGCCGCCCCGTCATGATGACGGGATTGCCGCAGAAGGGGCAATGGGTCGCCGCTGTGGTCTCGTCACAGACGATTTCGCCGCCGCAGGAATTGCAGACATACACCGACATACCGTCTGCCTCTTCCCCTGACCATTCATCCCGGGGCGTTTCCTGCCATGTCATCTCGTCCGGCGCGGCCTCACTGCTTTTCAGCACTTCATCATAGCTTTTGAGGGTTTCCACCTCAAATTCCGTATCGCAGAAGGGACATTTCATCTTCTGGAGGCTGCTGTCAAATTCCATCTTGCCCCCGCAGCATGGGCATTTGTATTCCATTAATTCTGCCATGATTCACACTCCCCCATGACATAAAGCAAGCGCAGCCTTCTGCCCGCTATTGCCGCAAACAAAGGGCTGCGCCCGTTTATTTCAAATATGACCTGTACGAATTACTGCACTTTGTCGTTATCGTCGAACGGATCGCCGCATTCCGGGCAGAACTTGGGCGGATGATAGGGATCGGCAGGCTGCCAGCCGCACTTGTCACAGCGATAGAGCGGTGCCCCGGCGGGCTTGGGCTTGCCGCAGTTCATACAGAACTTGCCCTGATTCTGTGTGCCGCACTGACACGTCCAGCCCTGGGCGGACGCCTGCGGGGCAGGCTGCTGGCCGTACTGAGGCTGCTGCTGGTATTGCTGCTGCCCGTACTGCTGGGGCTGCTGATACGGCTGCTGTTGCTGCCCCATCTGGAAGAGGTTGGCGGCGGTGTTCGCACCGCCGGCATTCTGCGCCATACCCATCCCCATGAAACCGGTCATCGCGCCGGCAGTATTCTTGGCCGCGTCCTGCATGGCCTGTGCCTGCGAGCCAATGAGCGTGGCGGCGGCCATGTTCGGGTCGCGGTTGATGGCGTTACGCTGGGCGGTCTTGATGAGGTCGGCATCCTCCTGCGGCAGGGTGATGGAGTTGAACGCCACGGAAACGATCTCAATGCCGCGCAAGTTGCTCCACTTCTGGGACAGCACGCTGTTCATGGCGTTGCACAACTCGTCAACATGGGCGGGCACCTCATTTGGGCGCACCTGCATGGCGGAGATCTGCGCCAGACCCGGCTGGAGCGCACTGATAAATTCCGTCTTAAGCTGGTTATCCAGCTGAATGCGCTTATAATCCTCGGTCACATTGCCCGACACGTTGGTGTAGAACAGCAGCGGGTTGGTGATCCTGTAGGAAAATACGCCGTTGCAGCGGATGGAGACGTCGATATCAAGGTTGATATTTCTGTCCACCACGCGGAACGGCACGGGATTGGCGGTGCCGAACTTGTTGTCGGTAATTTCCTTGGTATTGAAGTAATAGACGCGCTGATCCTTACCGGTGTCGCCGCCGAAGGTAAAGCGCTTGCCGATCTGCTTGAAGGTATTGACAATGTTCTGGCCGAGGCTACCGTAGAACAAGCTCGGCTCGGTGGAGGAATCATACGTAAATTCACCCGGCATGGCGCAAAATTCCACGACCTTGCCCTGCTCCACGATCATCATGCACTGACCGTCGGCAACGGCGATTCTGGAGCCGTTGGAGATGATGTTGTCGTTGCCCTTGGTATTGGAGGAACGGCTGGTGATTTGCTTTTTGCCGCGCACGGCGAGGGTATCCACCGGAATTGAATCACAATAGAAAAATTCCTTCCACTGGTCGGCCATCACGCCGCCGGCGGCGCCTGACAAAGCTTTAATCAGTCCCATAGTAACATGAAACCCCTTTCAAAATGTTTTGTTGTCTGCGAGCCAAAAGCTCTTTGCTTATCGCTTCTTTAAAAACTGCTCGTTGCTCGTCACAGAATACGGATTTTTATTGGGTCTGTCTTCAGGCGGTTCGTTGCCGACGTGATTGGCCCACACAATGAGCAGCGTCACCAACAGCACATAGCCCAGCCACAGACCCAGCGCAAGCCAGAATGCCCACAGCGGCCATTGCAGGAAGAAATGCGCCACCAGCAGTCCCCACGCGGGAATCGACCAGCCGACACGCAGCACCAGACTCCAGAGGAAGGTCAGAACAAATCCGCTGAATCCGCTGCCCTTCACGCCGCCTCTCGGCTGCATTTTGTACTTTCCGTAAAGTCCGTCACCCAAAGCGCACACGCCCCTTTCCATTCGGCATATTTGGCATATTCCGACAAATTTTTCATGCCGTATTCGAATTTATTATAACATATGGTCTTCAATTATGCAATATGTTTTTCAAAACTTATTTTGGAAAAACATATTTGACGGAAACTGTATTGGGATTCGCCCGACCTTGCTACATGTCTTGGTGCATCCCGCTCGCTCAGCCGATGGCTTCGCTTGTGAGGCTTTGCCCCACTCCCCAGTGGTGGCGCCGCCCCCACGCCCCCGCCAGGAGGTGCCTGCACCCCCTGGACTCCCGCGCTTCGCTTAATTATTTTTCAATTGATTCCGCGTCTTTTCCCACTGTTCCCACGACTTTTTCGCGCCGCTGAGGAACACTTCCTTGCCCGCGTCAAAGAGCTTTTTGAGCGAGGCGGTGACTTCCTCGGACGTGGCCTTGTCAAGACTGCCGAGCGCCTTACCGATGGCGCTGTAGGAAAGCCATTTGTTTTCGTTCATCTCGGTGATGGTGGAAGCGCCGGAGGCCTCCATCGAGTCGAAGATAGCCGAGACGACGGCCTGTTTCTGTTCGGCGTCCATGCTGTCAATCCAGCCGGTGAAGGTCTCGTCCATGAAGGTGCTTTCGGGCGAGAGTCCGTCCGCCGTGACGAACCGGTCGCACCGCACACACCATGTGTAGGGGTCATGCTGGAGTAGTCCTTTCGCCTCACTCATAATCACCTTACGCGCAGCCTTGCTAGAAAGTAGTATGCCGATCAGGGACGATTCGGGCACGATCTTGACCACCTTGCTCAGCACGGCCTTGTATGCGGGAGAATCCGCCAGACTGCTGTTGAAGCCTGGCCCGTCGTTGGAATAGACCTCGACAATACGCCCACTTTCGATTACCGTGGGGTCACAGAATGCCGCCGCGTACACCGCGAAATTGCCGCCCTTGGAGTGGCCGCCCACGCGAATCGGCTCGGTTGTCGCCGCCGCCAGCCGGTTGAGATAGGCCGCGGCCTCCGACTGTCCGGGCGTTTGGGGCAGAAAGCTGATGTTGAAATCCTCGCGCCAGCCCACAATGGTGTTGTCGGTGCCGCGGAAGGCCACGTAAAGCGTGCCGTCGCCGAGGGCAAAGGTCATGGCGGCAAACTGCACTTCTTCGCCCTGATCGACCTTGTTGACATAGCCGCCCACCCGTACATCTTTGTAACGCACACAGGCTGCCGCCTTCTCCAGCAGCGGACGCGGGTCATTGATGAGCACCGATTCGTAACCTAACGCGATGTATTTCTCGCACAGCTCCGCCAGCGATACGGTAAAAGCAAACGCCTCCGGCACGATATCCTGCATCTCGGCATAGGCAAGCTCCGAGAAAATCAGATTGTCCACTTCGTTAAAACCGCGCTCGGCAAAGCTCAGATCGCCCCGCCAGTCAATATAATCCATGATATTCATTGCTGTCACCTTGTTTTCTGAATTTTTGAGATGAAAAAACTGTCACACTCTCATTTTCAATGTGGAGCCGTCATACGTCTTTACCACTTCGATACCGTAGGGAATACGCTCCTTCAGCTCACTGACATGGGAGATGATTCCCAGCAGCTTGTTCTCACGCACCTGTGTGATGGCGTCCATGGCCGTGTCAAGCGTTTCGCTGTCCAGCGAGCCGAAGCCTTCGTCGATAAACAGGGAATCCAGATGAATCCCCCCTGCGAAGCTCTGCACCACGTCGGACAGTCCGAATGCCAGCGACAGCGACGCCAGGAAAAGCTCGCCGCCCGACAGCGTGGCCACCGGCCGTTCGCGGCCCGCCGCACTGTCTACGATCTCAATATCCAGTCCCTGATGACGCGCCCGTCCGCTTTTGGTTTCTTTGCGCTTCATCGCATACTGCCCTTTCGTGAGCTTGGTCAGGTAAAGATTGGCGCTCAGAATGACCTCGTCCATCTTGATGCCGATAACATATTGATGAATCGGCACGCCCGCTTCGTTGCGCCCCGAAAGCAGGTAATTCATGCGGGCCGCGGCGGCGTACTGCTCCTGAAGCTTGGCCAGCAGCCCCTCTTCCCTTGCCACCGTATCCGCTGTGTCTTGCAGGAATTGCAGACGTGTGTGGACATTGCCGATCTGCCGCGCGATTTCCTGTCCTTCCTCAATGGCGGCCGCATTGGCGGCGCGGAGACTGTCAAGTGCCGGCGGTTGTTTTCCTTCCAGCCGTGTCGCAAGCTCTGTTGCACGTGTTCGGGCAAAGTGAAGCTGCTGATAATAAGCGTTCAACTGCTGCTCGTGTTCCGCCTCAACGTTCTCCGGCAGCACGCCGCCCTCGATGTCGGTATTCGCGGCAATGTTCAGCTCTGCACACTTAGTGCGGTATTCCGTCTCCCTCGTCTCTTGGTCGGCATATGCTGCTGTCATACGCTCCTGCGCGGCCTTGTAAGTAGCCTGTGCCGCACTGTATTGCGTGGAGGCGTCGGCAAGCGCGTCCTGCAACCCTTTGATCTGCGCTTCAATGGTACGGAGCTCACGCTGCGCCTGCGTGAGCTTCTGATCCAGCAACGCAAAGTCGGCAATACCCTTGGCCTGAAGCCGTTCGGTCAGAGAATCCACTGTTTGTTTAGCGGAAGTAATTTGAATTTTCAAATTGTTGAGATTGGTGTTGGTTGCTTCGATATCATGTGTATTGGCGGTCAGTCGGTTTTGCAGCTCGCCAAGCTTGGCCTGCGCCTTCGCCGTCTTGCCCGACAGCTTGCGAAGCGCCTGTACCCGCTGTTCCGCCGTGTCCCACTCGGTCTTGATTTCTGAGGAAGGTCTTTCCATGCTGCCGCCCAACTCTTCCCGCAACGGTTCCATCGTTTGCCAAAGTACGTTGTGTTCAGTCAGCAGGGAGGAATAATCGGTTCTCGCCTGCTCCAGCGCCTTGTCACATATCTCCTGCGCCTTTTTGCACTTTTCCCGCTCGGCGGCAGTCGGCGTGTTCTCGGAAGGGTGTGCGAGCTTCGGGTGATGCACCGAACCGCAGACCGGACAGGGCGCATCTTCCGACAGTGTGGAAGCGAGAGAATATGCCTTGTCGTTCATGATGGCCTGCTCTACGGCTGCGGCAATCGCCCGGGCAGATTCACAGTCCTGCTCACAGTTTGCAATTCGACTCTCGGCTTGCTCGATCTGCTGTGCCAATTCCTTAAGCCGGGCACTTTTTTCCTCCCATTCGGCGGTCAGTCTGAATTGCTGTTCCAGCCGGTGAGACGTTTCCACTGCCCCGTTGAGCGCGGCCGTGGCGGCATGGCACTCTTCCAGAAACGCGTTGCCCTTGGCAATGCTTTCCTCCATGTCGGCTTTATCCTTACGAAAACCGGCCAACCGTGTTTCCTCTGCCTGATAAGAACGCTCACCCGTCTCCCGTTTGCGCTGCGCCTCGTCATACGCCACCCGGCTTTGCGCCAGCTCGCTCAGGCTTGACACCGCCGCCTGTAACGCGCCTTTTTGCTGCTCCAAATCAGAAAGTGATACCGCGTTTTTTTGCGCCTGTTCCCAATTTTTCTGCGCGGCGTTTTGCGCCTGTTCGGCCTGTGTCACAATTTTTTCACTGTTGACTGCGGTCGCCTGTGCCGCCTTCATCATTTGATATTGCGGCAGCACACCGCGGAGTTTCCGACTGTGCTGCAAGCGTTCCTCCATCGCAGTAAATCGGGCAGCATCGACGGTAAGCCTTTGCAGCGTGCCGCGCTGCTGTTCCCATTCGGCAAACAACCCGGCCGTTTCCTCGCCGGCTTTTAACGCGGCAGCGGCAGTTGTCATCTTTTGGTTGTTTTCCTGAGCCTTTGCTTCCAGCGCCTGCAAATCGGCCTTGGTTTGTGTTATTCTGCCCTGTAATTCCTCCGCGTTGGCACACTCGGCTGCTTGCAGGGAAATATCGCGGCTATGGGTATGCTCGCTGCACAGCTTATCAATGCGGCGGTATTCCTCCGCAATGCGATCCGTAATACGTTCCCAGCGCTCGGTGTCGAACAGCTTCTTGAAAATCGCCTCCTTTTCATCACTGGAGGCGGTAAGCAGCTCGCGAAATTCGCCCTGCGGCAGCATGATAACCTTGACAAACTGCGCCTGCGTCAGCTTGAGAATACTCTCGGCGGTTTCGTTGACCGCGCCGGATTTGCCGGACGTAATCAGTTTCCAGTTCTCATCGCCTTCCTGACGGCAATAACAGGCACTCTCTGCGTCTTTGAGCAGCGGTTCGCCCTTGCGGGCATTCGGCAGGTGCCAGCGGCGGCAGAACCGGTATTGCTTGCCGCCGAGACCGAACTGATATTCCAGCTCGGTGTCCACGGAGGACGGCGCACTGCCGCACCGGAGCTGCTTCCAGTCCTTGGCGCGTTCGCTGCCGGTGGCCTTGCCGTAAAGCGCCACGCACATCGCGTCGAGAATCGTCGTCTTGCCCCCGCCTGTCTTTCCCGTGATGAGAAACAGGCCGTTGTCATAAAGCTTGGTAAAATCCACCTCGGCGGTGCCGCAGTAGGAACCAAAGGCGGTCATTTTCAGATAGATCGGTTTCAATTATCGTCCTCCTCCATCCCCGCGCTGATCGCGTTGAAAAATGCCTTTTCCTCTTCGGAAGGCTCCACCTTGCAGATATCCCGCAGGAAAGAGATCATGATCTCCTCGTCGGAAATGGTGCGGCTGTCCATTCTCTCCCGCAGTGTGTCGCGGTCGCTGCCGCTCTCCGCCGCACGGGTCAGGTAAGACTGGCTCAGTCCCAGTATATTCGGATACTTTTCACGCAGCCGCGTCATAGGTTCATAAATCAGATGATCGTCGTTGACCGCGGCAAATATGTAATCGTCCGAACAATTGTCCTCCACGCTGAGCAATTCTTCAAAGGTGCCCGTCACGGTGCGCATTTCGCGGAGGGGAACGATGGGGATTTTCTGAACGGACATGGCGTTGTCCGTATCAATGAGCAGCATGGATTTATCCCGTTCATTGACATCAAAGGAATAGCGCAGGGGCGAGCCGCTGTAATAGACATTTGTCCCTGCCTTCTGCGGGGAATGAATGTGTCCCAGACAGGTGAAGTCAAACAGCGAAAAGATGTCCGACGAGACTTGCTGGGTGCCTCCCACGGTGATCTGACTTTCACTCTCACAGGTGACAGATCCCGTCACAGTACAGTGGGTCACAAGGATATTGGGACAGTCGTCGGAGAGCTGCGGACGGGCTTTCTCAAAGAGCGCCGCATAGGCTTCATTCATGTCTTTCAGGTCTTCCCGCCCGAGATAATGTCTGACCTGCGTGATATCACAGTACGGCAGGAGAAAGAACCGCGCCTTGCTGCCGTCCGGCGTCGTGATACTGATGGGTTCAAGAAAATATTCAATGCCGTTGGCCAGATAGATACCCGCGCCCCACATGAGCCGCGCCCCCGGAATGAGGCGTTCGGCACTGTCGTGATTGCCGGATATGGCCAGCAGCGAGATGCCTCGATCCGCCGCCGCATACAGTGTCTGCTCAAACAGCTCGATAGCCGGCACCGGCGCGATGCGGCGGTCATAGATGTCCCCCGCCAGCACGATCACATCGGGGGCATATGCGTCGAGCGCGGGCAAAAAAACATGTTCGATAAAATACCGTTGGTCGTCAATCATGGACTGCACCGAAACAAATTTTCCGAGGTGCCAGTCCGAAGTATGCAATATTTTCAAATCATCAGCTCCGTCATCATGTAGGTTTTGTATTATTCTATCACAAACAGTACGGAAGAACAAGTCTATTGATAAAAAATATAAAAATCACGTCTGAAACCGCTTGGTCACAGACGTGATTTTATTCGTTATCCCGCCAGATGCAGCACATTGATGAGCAGAATCCAGCTCATGCCATAATAGGTCACTACCGCCACCAGATCGTTGACAGTGGTAATCAGCGGGCCGGAGGCCACAGCCGGGTCAATTTTAATCCGCTTGAAAAACAGCGGAATCAGCGTTCCCACCGCGCTGGAAATCAGCATGGCCATCACCAGCGACGCGCCGATACAGCCCGATACCGCAAACGCAAAGAGCGCAGACCGGTGTTTGACAACCATGATATATAAGCCTACCAGTGCAAACGAAATCAGGCCCAGCAGCAAGCCGTTGAAAAAGCCGATCTTCATTTCCTTTGTTACCAGGTGCAGCTTCTGCTTCAGGGTGAGATTTTCGTCCATCAATACGCGGATTGTCACCGCGAGTGACTGCGTGCCCACGTTACCCGCCATGTCGAGAATCAGCGACTGAAACGCCATAATCAGCGTGAGCTGCGCCACGACAGCTTCAAACGCTCCTACCACGCTCGATACCACAATGCCAAGCCCCAGCAGTGCCAGCAGCCACGGCAATCGTTTTTTCATACTTTCCGTCAACGGCTCCTGCAAATCTTCCTCAGCGGTCAGACCTGCCAGCCTCGCGTAATCCTCGCCCATTTCATCGTCAACTACTTCGATAATACTCTGTGACGTAATGACGCCCAGCAGCTTGTTGAAATTATCGAGCACGGGAATGGAGTCCTCGGAATAATCCTTGAGCTTTTCGATGCAGTCGTCAATGGTTTCATTGGCGTAAACATAAGGGAATGAGGTGGTAATCAGGCTGTCGAGCGCAACGGTGCTTTCGGCTGTAATCAAATCTTTCAGATCAATCGCGCCGTAAAACTCATTGTGTTCGTCCACTGTGAAAATCGTAGAGATATTGTCATTTTCCCGTGCCTGACGAATCAACGCCTTCATTGCTTCTTTCACCGAAAGGTTTTCACGTATCACAATGCAGTTGGTCGTCATTTTGCTGCCGATTTCGTCCTCGTCAAAGGAGGCAATCAGCCGGATATCCTCCCGGATTTCCGGTTTCAGCGCCTCGATCATCAGCTCGCGTTTTTCTTTTTTGATCTCGTGCAGCACACTCGCCGCCGTATCCGTTTCCAGCTCGGAAATCACATCGGCCGCCTTCTGCAGCGGCATCTCGTTCAGGTACGCCCCGGCGGTTTCTTCGTCCAGATGCTCAAAGGCCTCCGCCAGCATTTCCACTGTGCAGATCCGACAGAGCTTTTTGCGCTCCTGCACGTTCAACCGGTCCATCACCTGCGCAATGTCGTTGCCGTGATAATCCTCCAGCTTGTTCTGCATCATCTTCGGGGAGAGATTGCCCCTGATGATGGCTGCAATTTCGTCCTCATAATTCGGCTTGGCCGCGGACACCGTTTCCGCGGTGACACACGCCGCCGCGTCCATGCTTTCTTTTGCCATAATTACCACTCCGTTTCACAATTTGATGAAATACGCTGCATAGAATAAAAATCATAGTTCACCAATAGCAACGGACAAACGGGTATCAAAATACCTCTGTATGCGGTCAGGGCAGACAGAGGCGGCAAAAATCAGTTTATCAATCCCATCGAGAGCGGCAAAGCCCAACCGACGCGGGCCAATGCGCTGCGTTTTGTAAATTGATTTTTGTCCTATGCTCACATTTGCCCCCATAACTATCGCCGTTTGACACTTTACTCACCTCTCGTTTTTTCAGGTTTTGCAACCTCAATATTATAGCACAACTGCCCGGCAAAGTCAATTCATATCCTTGCAAAATCAGGGAAATCAATTTTGATCGGCGCTTTGATTGGATTCGCCCAACCTTATCGGATATTTTCAGTGCATTGTGCTCGGCAAGCTCCGCTTGCCTCCCGGGGCGCTGCCCCGGCCCCTGCAAGGGCTCTGCCCTTGACCCGGCAGGAGGTGCCTGCACCCCCTGCACTCCCGCGCTTCGCTTAATTATTTTTCAAAATTGACTTCTGTGTTGATTTTCGAGGGATTCTGTGTTAGAATAGTCTCATCAAATTACGGTCATATCAACAATGGAAGGAAACATAACAATGAAGCGTGTTATCACCTACGGAACCTTTGATCTGTTGCACTACGGTCACATCAATCTGCTCAAACGGGCCAAAGCGCTCGGAGATTATCTGGTGGTGTGCCTCTCCACCGACGAATTTAACTGGAATCAGAAGCACAAGAAATGTTACTTTACCTACGAGCAGCGCAAATCGCTGCTCGAGGCGATTCGTTACGTCGATCTGGTGATTCCTAAGGAGAGCTGGGAACAGAAAAAAACCGACGTCCACGAATACCACATTGACACCTTCGTTATCGGCGACGACTGGAAGGGGAAATTCGACTTTCTGCGCGACGAAGGCTGCGAGGTCGTCTATCTCTCCCGCACACCCGAAATCAGCACGACTCAGATTAAAAATGATTTGAATGCAAATTCATAAGCTGCACACCGTCTTTTCAAAAACCAAAAGCCAGCCTGACCTTCTCCGCTGATACGGATCTGTCAGGCTGGCTTTTGGTTTTTGAATGTTAAATGATTACGCCTTGCGGAACACAGCGGTCACAGTGATCTGACTGCGGTCAAGCGCCGCGAAAACTTCTCCGTCCATCAGGCGCATCAGACGGCGGCAGATATACAGCCCTAGGCCGCTGCCGTCTGCTGACCCGACATTGGCCCCGCGCCAGAAGCTGTCAAAAATATGGGGCAGTTCGCTGGAGCTGAGCGTGCAGCCGCCGTTGGTCACGGACAACAAGAGGCAGTCCTCTTCTTCCGAGAAGGACAGCGCAATGCGTTTGCCGTCGCCGTATTTGATGGCATTCTCTATGAGGTTCTGTACCACTTCCACGGCGCGGTCAAGGTCGCCGCAGACCAGACAATTTTCATATTGGTCTACCGAAAAATCCGTTTGCAGCAGCGCCAGCTTATCGGTGTAGAAGGCGGCAATCTGGCTCATCAGAGCGGAAAGGTAAAATTCACCGGGATTCACCTGCAAATCCAGAAATTCCTCGCGTGAGGTTTCCACAATACGATCGACATATTCTTTGATTTCGCCGCATTTGCCGCTGATGCTCGCAGCCACTTCCTTTTTCTTGGCCGCGTCGGCATACAAGCCCCTTTCCAGCGCCTTGGCTTGCAGCTCAATGACACCGAGCGGCGTTTTGATGTCATGCGAGAGGGACAGCAGCATCGTTTTCTTGTCTTTTTGCAGACGGAGGGCATTGGCACGTTCCTGCTCCAATGTTTCCCGCAGCAGGTCGAGTCCCCATACAAACCGCCCGAAATAATTGTCGCCGCTGTCCTTGAGCGGTATCGTGAGATTGCCTTTCGCGAGGGCAAAGGGCAGCTCCCGCAGTTGTTCAAACGGCTGAATGATTTTTTTATGAATGACAAGCAGCAAAGCCATGACGATAAGCCCGATCAGACACACACAGACATTCACGATAAATAAGGCTGAAGAATGGTCAGGACGGAAGGTATAATCGAAACGGTAAATTTCGCCGTCAATTTCTTTGATGAGATAATCGCTGTTGGTGTCGTAAAATGTGGCACGGTTTTCCTCGGTCAGCCGCACCACACCGGGGATACATTCGTAATGCACAGAATCATCCGACGACGTGACAATTTTCCCCGACGATATTTGCTCCGCGATTCTGGCCGCCTCAACACGATAAGGGCGGCCGGTTCGGCCACCCTTATCTGTCCTTATCAGGAATACATTAGCACCAACTATCACAGCGATGATGGCTGCTATTACCGTCACACATAATGATTGAAAACTCTTCATTCCGGCAAAAATTCACCTCTCATAGCGATAGCCCACGCCCCACACTGTGATAATATGTCGGGGGGATTTTGGGTTGTCCTCGATTTTTTGGCGCAGCCATTTGATATGCACCGTCAGGGTCTGCTGCTCGGAAAAGCTTTCCAATCCCCAAATCCTGTTGAACAGAAAGTCCTTGCTGAGCGTCTTGCCGGCGTTCTCCACCAGCAATGTGAGCAGCTCGTATTCTTTCTGGGTCATTTCGAGCGGTACGGCGCCCTTGTAAACCAGACGCTTGCTTTTGTCGATTTTGAGAAAGCCGTCGGAGAAAACGTCCGAATGATAGCGGCGGGTGAAAATGCCCTTGACCTTGGCGAGAAGAATGTCGATGTCGTAGGGCTTTTCGATGTAATCGTCCGCGCCGAGCAGCAGACCGCTGAGTTTGTCGTCCTTCTCCACCTTGGCGCTCACCATGAGAATGGGGGCGTGGGAGGTTTCGCGAATCTTGGTGCAGACCGCGAAACCGTCCATGCCGGGCAGCATGATGTCGAGAATGACCAGCTTGGCTCCGTCCTTGACGAAGGCGACAATCGCCGATTCGCCATCGGTACAGTGGGTCACGGAGTAGTCCTCACTGCGCAGGAAATCGCACAGCAATCCCCCCAGCTCGATATTGTCCTCCACCACGAGAATGTCCATCATAGCCAATCCCCTCATCACCAAATGAAATATATTCCAAGCGCAAAGCGCTTCACTATTCACTATTCATTATTCTTTATTCTCTATTCTTTTAGCGAGCGAATGCGAGCGCTGTTACCAGCCTTGTTCGATGAGCCAGTTGTTAAGGCTGCGGTCACGGTCGCGAAGTTCCGTTTCGCTTTCGTATCCACCTAAATTATACTCTCCTTTGATGTTTCCGTCAACAATATACATGACGCGGGTGCATTTGGCGGCGACTTTGGCGTCGTGGGTGACAAGCATGATGGTGGTGCCATCCTTGTTGATTTTGCGCAGTTCCTCCATAACCTCGTCGGAACTGGTGCGGTTGAGAGCGCCGGTCGGTTCGTCGGCGAAGATCATCTTGGGCTTGTTCATCATACTGCGGCAGATGCAGGCGCGCTGGAGCTGGCCGCCGGACACTTCGTTGATGTCGTTGTCGGCAATCTCGATAATGCCCAGCTTGCGCATGAGTTCCTTGCCGCGCTCGGTCTTTTCCTTCTTGGAGAGCGTGTTGGCCCTAGACTGGCGGGCGGGCAGAATGATGTTGTCCAGCACGTTGAGGTTGCGCAGCATATACATTTGCTGGAAGATGAAGCCCATTTCGTCCAGACGGACCTGCGCCAGTTCCTTGGCCTTGAGCTTGGAAATGTCCCTGCCGACAAATTCCACGGTGCCGGCGGTCATGTCGTCCATGCCCGATACGGTGTAGAGCAGGGTGGACTTGCCTGAACCTGACGGCCCCATGACGGCTACCATTTCGCCCTCTTCTACCGAGAAATTCACATTTCGCAGAACGTTGTTCTGACGCTTGTTGATAATGTAGGTCTTGCAAAGATCTTTGACGTTAAGAATGTTGCTCATGATGATTTCTCCCTTTATTCTACAGAATTGATTTCGTTGGAATTGACCTTGCGAATGGAAAGCGCCGTGAGGAATACGAAGAAGATGGTCACCGCAATAATAATGGCGGGGTAGAGAAGATAGGCTTCCAGAATATTGACATCGAAAATGATAGTCTTGGCGCCCATCGCCCGGAAAATCGCACCGCTGGTGAGTTCGCTCACGGGCGTGGAAATGATGCCCGAAATGAGGGCGGCCAGCAGCATGACAATGGTTATTCTCAGCACCTGCCAGCCGATGATGGAACCGTTCCTGAAGCCGATGGCTTTGAGCATGGCGATTTCGCCGCGCTCTTTGGTGAGGAAGGATTTTTCCATCAGCACCGCCACCAGAATATTGATGAGAATGACTACCAGTACGATCAGCGACTTGGTGCTGTCGAGATAGCCGCCCGCACCGCCTGTGCCTTGGTCGGCGTATTCACCTGCCGTCTGCACCTCGCAGTCGGGATAGAGTTCCCTGATGGCTTCGATTCGCTGATTCAGTTCCGTTTGAGACGGATTGTCGTTGAATCTGATCTGAACGGGCAGAACACCGTTGAGATAGGTAAAGCTGTAGTGTTCATCCTCATGGAATTTAATGCCCTCGCCTGTGCTGATCATGGTCTGGAACAGTGCGGAAATGATGTACGATCTGTCGCCCTCGGGAGAGGTGACGGTGACGGTATCGCCCACCGCCGCGCCGATTTTGTCGGCAATGACGTGTGTGACAGCGATTTCGCGCCTGTTCTGAGGCGGTGTTCCTTCGATGTAGAAAGTGTACATATCGGTAGTGGTGTTGATTCCCTCAAAGGTCAGGGATTTGGTGGAAAGTTCGCCCTTCGTTATGGTGAATTTATGGCATGCCTCGCTGAATACTTTCACCTCGTAGCCTTGTGTTTTCATTTCTTTTTGCATGGCTTTGATGTCGGCTTCCAGCTTTTCTCTGCCGTCCTCGGTGAAGTAGCCGCTGAATTTCTCGTTGTCGGTCAGCAGCACATCACATTCCGCCATGCCGAACCAGCTCAGCAGTTTGGGACTTCTCAGCGTGGAGATGGAATTGAGCACAATGGAAATCAGTACCATGCCAATGGTAAAGGTCAGGAGCATGATAGTGTATTTGCCGAATCCGCTCAGAATATCGTTGACTGACATAAACGGGACAGGTTTCATCGGCGATTTGGAAAGTTTGAGGAACCCCTTTTTCTTGTAGCGTTCGCCGGTGGAGCCGCTGCGAATCGCGTCTACGGGCGTGTAGGTTTTGACAACGCGCGTACTGCGCCAGCAGAACAGCATGATAACGACCACCACGCCCATCGCGCAGAGGATTTCAAGGGGCAGTGAATTGCCGGCGGAAATCATCAGGTTTTCAGACGCCTGACGAAGCAGCAGCTCTCCGAACGGCGCGGAAAGGACCATGCCGACAGCCGCGCCCACGAGAGAGATGGCCAGATATTTGACCAGATAGAGGCTGCGGATTTTGCCGTTCGGTATACCGATGGCCTTCATGATGCCGATTTCGCGAAATTCCTCGCTCAGCGTGAAGGTGATGGTAAAGCGCAGAATCACCAGCGCAATCAGAATCAGACAAAGGCTGAGAATCATCAGCAGCCCCACCACGATCATTTCCATCATATAAGCCAATTGCAGCCGGCTTTTGGCGGCGTCAAAGAGAAGATTCTGACAATCATTCATCGCCTGTTCCACGGCCGAAATATCGTCGGTATCAATAAAGGTGATGGTTCCTTTGTAGGATGCAATGGCTTCGTCCGCCATGAATTTTTGGAAGTCCGCATGATGGATGACGATACGGGGGGCGTTAATCATGCTGCCACCGACAGCCGCGTCTTTCAGGTACCCTTTTACGGTAAATTCCTGCCGCGTGCTGCCGATTTTGATGCTGAACCGATCGCCGATCGACATGCCTATGCTGTCAAGATACGACTTTCTGATATAGGCGTCGCCTTGAGAAATGGCGGTCAGTTCATTGTTATCGCCGTCATAGTAATGTTCGATGCGGTTGTCAATCGAGCTGAGCATGTCGATTGACGACGAGCTGGTATTTTCCCCGTTAAATTCAATACCGTCGACGTTGTAAACAATATTTTCGACCCTGACCTTTGTCACACAGTCCAATCCGCGCGCGATTTCGGCGGCGCTTTTGCCGTTCTCGCCGCGCTCCAGTACCATATAGTCGCCTACTTCGGCCTGCTCGAAATAATGGTCCAGCGAATCCGCCACCGCTGCCAGATTGCCCGCGCTGGAGGCGATAAAGGTCACCGCCAGAATCACGAACAGCAGAATGATGAAATTCATGGTTTTCTTCCGTTTCAAATCGCGCTGTAAAATGTGCCAGAACATATTGTTTCCCTCCGAATGTTTTGATCTTGGCTTGATTATAAACCTTGATTTATTAAATAATCCTTAAATCCGAGAAATTTCACATTGCAGAAACCGCCCGTTTTCTGCGGTTTATCAAAATCTTTTGGCATGATTTCAATATTCCTGTATAAACTCTTTTATCATCATAATAAGACCAAAAAGCTTGCATTGATTTGCAGTCGGGATTGTTATAAAATAACAGTAAGAAAAGCGCGCTTTAAAAATAACATATCAAGGAGGATTTGTTTTGACACCCATCACAAGAAACGAGGTTTATCTGGCAACCACAGTCAGTCATACCGAAACCGGAGAGAATCTGCCCGAACCGGTCACACGAGAGGAATTATTCTGAAACAATTGTGTGACAAAATCGCCGCAATGAATGCCACGTCGCCTGAAGATATTCAAACGGCGGTAAACGCCTATCTTACAGAAAACGGCGTAACGATCAACATCAGAGCTGCGACAGACGCGGAAATGGAGGAGGCTATGAACAATGCCTGAAATCTTTACAACGCCCCAGCAGGTTGCGGCACAAGTCAAATCTATCTTCGTGGGTTTCTACTACTGACGGATTCATGAATGGTATGGATACAGATTTTCTGGCGGTGATTGGCAAAACACATATCGTTGGTTTTCGCAATGCTGTTTGTGACGGCGGGAACCGATAACGCCAGCAACCGTATCAAGTACAGAAGCGGTACAGCACAATATTGGTGGTTAAGAATCCCATACTCTTGGAACAGCAACTCTGTCCGTACTGTCCATGCGACAGGCAATGTCCACTACAGCGGAGCAAACATCAGCATTGGTGTTGCCCCGACTTGCAATATCATCTAGGAAGGAGTTTTTTTACATTATGTTCGGTTTTAAACCTGTTAAAGAACAAAGGCCTGAACTGCGCCGCGAAAACACAAAGCTGAGAGCAGCGCTTGAACAGGCCAACGCTGATGTCGCATACTTCGCGATGATGGCCGACATCGAGCTGGAAAACAATGAGGAAACGGAGGAAGGCAGCCATGAAAACGAAATTTGAAAAGGTCAGAGATTTCTATGAGCGCGGCCTGTGGAATCTTTCCCGTGTGCGTGACGCGGTGGTCAAAGGGTGGCTTACAGCGGCGGAATTTACCAACGAGGAGGACTAGGATATGGGGGTGAAGACATACAGCTTGAAAAAGGACGGCAATGTGAAACTCTCGCCCAATTTCGCAGTGAAAGAATTTCATTGCAACGACAACAGCGATGAGATCAAGATTGACAGCAACCTGCCGCTCCTTCTCCAGCAGATTCGCGATCATTTCAACGCGCCGGTTCATATCAACTCCGCCTACCGTACACCTGCCTACAATGCCAAGGTCGGCGGCGTGAGCAATTCCTACCACGTCAAGGGAATGGCTGCCGATATCGTGGTTTCCGGTATTTCGGCCAAGCGCGTGGCACAGTACGCGGAAACGCTCTCCTGCGGCGGCATCGGCTGGTATGAGGGAAAGAAGTTCGTCCACATCGACACCCGCCCGAAGCGCGTCTGTTGGAAGAATTCCGGCAGCAACGTCCGCAAGACCTTCTCCGATTGTCCCTATGCGGAGCCGTCATCTGTTTTGAGAATGAATACCATTGCGCATGGTACAGCATGGGTACAATGGCATCTTCGCAAACTCGGCGCCAAACTCACGATTGACGGCAAGTTTGGAGTCATCACCAAAGCGGCGGTCATCTCCTTCCAGAAGCGCCTTGGTCTGACTACCGATGGCGTTGTGGGTGAGAAGACCCGCCTTGCCTTGAAACAGGAGGTGATCTGAAATGCCCAATTTTGAAAAAGCAACCGCACTCACCGGCATCGGCGCACTGGTCGCTTCCTGGTGCGGCGGCTGGGATGGCGACATGTGGACATTGGCGGCCTTCATGGCCATCGACTGGATCACCGGCTTGATTGTGGCGGGCGTGTTTCACGCCTCGCCCAAGACCGTATCCGGCACGCTCGAAAGCCGTGTCGGATTGAAAGGACTCTGCCGGAAGGGCGCCATGCTGCTGCTGGTGATCGTAGCCGTCCGGCTCGACCTGATGGCCGGGCTTCACGGCGTCCTGCGCACCGGCGTGATCGTCGCCCTGGTCTGCAACGAAGCGCTCTCCATTCTGGAAAATGTCGGTCTGATGGGCGTGGAGTACCCCACGATTATCCGCAATGCGATTGACAAATTGCAGGGGAAGAGCGACTGTAAGGAAGAAAATCATAAAAAGTAAGGTAACTTTTCTGTACCCTTACGCGAACGGCCACTGTTCCACATAGAACAGTGGCCGTTTTTGGTTGGTTTTGTTATTATGATGATGTTCTGAAAAAGATTTCACTACACTTGAAAAAATCATTAAAAAATTTTATGATAATCCTGTAACAAATCGCTGCTCAACTGCATTCACGTAATGAAAGACCAAGGAGGTGAATCAAATGCAGCCCATCGAGGACGTGGAACAACATTATCAGCAATATGCCCAGACCGTTTACAAATACCTGCTGTCGCTCACGCAGGACGAATATCTGGCGGAAGAGCTGACACAGGAGACCTTCTATCAGGCCATACGGTGCAGCGACAAATTCAACGGAAGTTGTGCGGTTTCAACATGGCTGTGCGGCATTGCTAAAAATGTGCTGCATACCTATCGCCGCAAGCACCCAACCCATGAAAATATTGCAGATGTGCCCGAACAGGAATTGTCCCTGCCGTCTGCGGAGAGTGATGCCATGCAGTCAGCTGAACGTGTGGCGCTTTTCAGAAGGCTGCATGAGCTGCCCGAACCGTACCGAGAGATTTTGTATCTGCGGATTTTCGGAGGGCTGTCATTTCGGGAAATAGGAGAGGTGCAAGGTAAAACCGAAAACTGGGCGCGGGTGACATTTTACCGCGGCAGAGAAAAAATGAGAAAGGATTTGGATACAGATGAATGAAAAGAAAATCCCCTGTGAAACGGTACGTGATCTCTTTCCGTCGTACATCGACGGGCTGACCAGCGACGTGACCAATGGCTTGATTGAGGAACACATCGCCGACTGCACCGCGTGCGGCGATATTCTGAAAGCCATGCGAATGCCGGAGCCGGCGTTGTCTGACACAAAAAAGGGGGAAGGAAAAGTGCTGGATTTTTTGAAGAAGAACAAGAGGCGTAATATAAAAATTCTCATTGGCAGTGTGGCGGGCGCGATTGTGCTGGCACTGGCACTGGTCTATCTGCGGCTGTTCGTGGTGGGCGGAGAAATGGGGGGCGACTGGATCGCCTGCGAGGTGACCGTCAACGGCAGTCAGGTGGTACTTGACGGTACCCCCATGGACAGTGCGCTTTGCATCTCCAACGTCACCTTCACAGAAGAAAACGGCGTTGTGACTGCCCATACCAAGGCGGTGCTTGCGTCGTGGTTCCGGCATAACGGAAGCTTCCACGCGACATACACGGCGAATACCAATGAAGTCAGGCAGGTGTGCATTAATGACCGCATTCTGTGGAACGACGGCTATCAGATCACGTCGCTGGCCTCTGAAGTCTATCAGACACGCCACGCGTATATGGGCAGCATGTCCGCCAACGCCAGAACCGCTAATGCGCTCAATGTGGCCGGCTATCTCGGCAGCTACACCAACGAGCTGCGCACGTCGCAATCGCCCTACACCTGGGTCATCAGACTTTCGGAGGACATTCCGGCAGAGGAACAGCTCACCAGGGAAAGCTATATGAATGCGCTTGCCTATGTGATGATGGGCGTCATCGAAAATCTGGAACAGATCACCTATGAATATACGGTGGACGGACAATCCCTCACCAGAGACGTCACTGTCGAGGACGGCCGGTATTTCTTTGATGGGGACATCAAGCAGTGCGCTGAGAATGTCAGCACACTGGACCGTCTCATCAGCGAAACCAGACTGAGTATCTCCCCCACCTACCGTGTCACGCAAGAAAAATCTGACGGTCACGACAATCTTAACGTCACGATCATAGTGGACACAGACCAGCATATTAAAAGCTATACCCATACCCTTCTCAAAGATGGTAAGGTATTTCATGAGTCCGAAGATTCAGCTGACCCTTATTTCAGCATAGAAAACAAAACCAAATTGGGATTTTCCAGACCGGACAACAGCGATAAGGATCTGACCGGCAGTCAGTTGGAAATGGCGTTTTCCGTCAAAACGCCTGACGGCAAGGCATATCTTGTACAAAACAAAGTGAAGATTCCGGCGGTTTACGGCAGCAATACCGTTATCAAGCTCAAGGGCAGCACCGAAAAAGGCTTCACGGCCGAAGTCATTAACACATATTATTTCATCAGCGACAGATAACACATGATTATCAGCCATTTGTGTGTGGGAACGTAAAAAACAGGCGGCAGGGTCTTTTGCAACCCTGCCGCCTGTTTTTCACAATCGCTACATCGTACAGCCGCACTTCCATATAGCCCCTTTTATAAATCTACCAAATCATCGGCTATTGACATCAAAAAATATGTATGATATGATTAATCTGTTGTTTCGACAGTTTCTTCAGGAAGGAAGCGAACCGTTTGCATACCAAAATCAAGCGCCTCAGCGGATATACGGCATCTGTACTGTGCGCGCTGTTTGTTGTGATTGCCGTTATGCTTTCGCTCAGATTTTATGCCGCTCAGCCTGTCTCCACGCCATCACCGGCTTTGACCGAAGGTTTAAATTATCTGTCACGGCGTGAGCAGGCGGATTACACAAAGGTTGACCGTATTTTCCGACAGCGGCAGGAGGAACGTCTGGCCGCCCGTCAGCAGGCAGAGCAGCGCGCCAGGCTCATCGCCGATCTGGAACATGATGCGGTAAACGTGTGGCCGCTGTTTGATGATTATGTCATTCTCGGAGATTCGAGAGCGGTGGGCTTCTCCTACTATCACTTTCTCGAATACAGACGAGTCCTGGCCGACGGCGGCAACACTATCCGCAGCATTGCCGAACGTATTCCCGCTATGAAAAATCTGAATCCCTCTTACATCTACATTTGCTACGGTCTCAACGATACGGGAATCGGGTTCTGGAAGGAGGGGGAACCTTACGCGGCGGAAATGCTGGAAATTCTCAACGGCCTGCGGGAAGAATTTCCCAACGCAAAAATTATCGTCAGCTCTATTCTTCCCGCTACGCCCGAAGCCGTCTCCCACAGCCCCGCCTGGGGCCGCATTCCCGCGTTCAGCGCGGCGGTCGAGACGATGTGTGCCGAAAACGGCTTCATCTTTGTCAATAACGATGCGCTTTGCGCGGCCTATATGGATACCCAGTGGCAGCCGGACGGCGTTCATCTGCGCAAAAGCTTCTACCCCTATTGGGCCAAGAATCTGATGCTTGCCGCCTTGCGGGACGGGGAGGTTGAAACGGAATGAAAACATTACTATGTGAGCTGTCGCGCTGGCTCGCTGCCGGGCTGGCGATTTGCCTGCTGGTAGTTGGCAGTATGCAAGTGCAAAACAGCACGGCCTCTCCTGACGCGGTACTGTCCGCCGTCACCGCGGAACTGGATATGACCAAAATGCAGGAGGCTCCCGCACAGACTATCAAGCGCCTATATGGCGTGAATCCATCGGACTATGAATCCTGTACGCTGTATTATCCCGTCACCAATATGGACGTGGACGAGCTGCTTCTCGTGAAGCTGACTGACATCTCACAGGGGGAGCCGCTGAAAATGGCAGTCAACGAGCGACTGTCCCGACAAAAGCATACTTTTGAAAACTACGGCCCTTCACAAATGGCGCTGCTCAATGAACATGCGGTGCTGGAACTGCGCGGCAGCTACCTGCTGTTTGTCGTCAGCGCCAACGCCGACGACGCAAAAGCAGCTTTTATCAAGGCTTTGCAAGCCGACCCCACGACGGAACAGAAGGGAGCCTAGCGTCATGTCACTCAGTCAGTTGTTATTTGTCTTTCTCTTTCTGCCGGTGAGTCTGCTGCTCTATCGCATCGCTCCCCAAAAAACAAAAAACGCCGTTCTGCTGCTGCTCAGCCTCATTTTCATCGCGTGGGGCGATCTCGCCAATCTTCCGCTGATTCTTTGCAGCGTGGGGTTCAATTACTTCACCGCGCTGGAACTGGTGCTGCTGTCACAGGCCGGCAGCCGTGTCAGGAAAAATCTGGTACTCTTTTCGGGTATCGCCGCCAATATCGCGCTGCTGTTTTTCTTCAAATATGCCGCGCCGCTGCTCGGCGGACTGCAAGGTCTGGGCATTTCCTCAAACGCAAGCCCTGCTCTGTCCGTTTCCGCCGCGCCGATCGGCATTTCGTTCTTTTCCTTTTCAGCGGTCTCCTGCCTTGTGGATGTAGCGACAGGCCGGGCGCGTCCTGCAAAAAATCCCCTTGACTTTGCGCTCTACATCACATTCTTTCCCAAAATGCTCTCGGGTCCCATCGTACCATACGGTCAGATGGAGCCGCAGTTCACCGCACACGCCATGACCGCCGCCTCCCTGGAAAAAGGAATGCGGCGCTTCCTCGTGGGTCTGGCCAAAAAAGTGATGCTCGCCGATCAGCTGGGACTTTTCTATACCGAAATTGCCGCTCTTCCCGCTGACTCGCTCTCCACAGTTTCCGCGTGGTCCGGGGCGCTGTTTTATTCCTTCATGCTGTATTTCGATTTCAGCGGCTATTCCGATATGGCCATCGGGCTGGGAAAGATGTTCGGCTTTACCTTCCCGGAAAACTTCGACTACCCTTATCTGTCGCGCAGCATCACCGATTTCTGGCGGCGCTGGCATATGTCACTGGGTATGTGGTTCCGGTATTATGTCTACATTCCTTTAGGCGGCAGTCGGAAAGGAAACATGTGTACCATCCGCAATCTGCTGGTAGTCTGGCTGCTCACGGGTATATGGCACGGCGCGAACCTGACATTTCTGGTGTGGGGCATTTACTGGGGACTACTGCTGATACTCGAAAAATTTGTGTTCGCCAATGTACTGGAAAAAATCCCCTCCGTGATACGCGGCACTGCCGTCTTTGTGCTGGCTGTCATCGGTTGGACGGTCTTTTCCTCTTCCGATCTTTCACAGGCGCTGACCCGTGTCTCCCATATGTGCGGCATAGGCTTTCCTTGGGCATTGGATAACACGGCGCGGTATCACCTCAGCAGCGGAGGATTACTGCTGCTCATTGCCATGGGCGGGGCAACGCCGCTTCCCGCTATGCTCGCCAATCGCCTGATGAAGCACGACAATATGATGATACACGTGGCATCGGTCATTTACTTTGCGCTGCTGCTGGCAAGCTGCACAGTCTGTATGGTCAGCGGCACCTATTCTTCGTTTCTCTACGCGCAATTCTAAGGAGGTCAGTCATGGAAGACAAACACAAAAAAAACCGCCCTTCCGGCGGTCTGTGGCTGACGGCGCTGTTTCTCTGCTTTGCGATCAGCCTGGACGCGGCCACACTGCTCAGCCCCCCACGGGATTTTTCCGACAGCGAAAACCGCACGCTAGCGCAAGCGCCGATTTTTTCCCCCGATTCGCTGCGCAACGGCGCTTTTACCGACGGCGCGGAACGCTTCTTTTCCGATCAGTTCGCGTTTCGCGACACATGGACGTCGCTGGCCTTCTATGGCCGCACGCTGCTGGGACAGCGGGAAATCAACGGCGTGTGGATTGGAGCCGACAACTACCTCTTTCTCATTCCCTCCGACCCAAATGAGACAGAACTAGCCCGCAATCTGGATGCTGTCAATCTCTTTGCCGAGACACACAGCGAGCTGCGTCACAGCATGGCCGTTATTCCCAACGCCGCTTATGTCATGAGCCACCGGCTGCCCCGCTATGCGTCTGCGCCTGACCAACGCGCACAGCTAGGGCAAATCGCCGCCTGTCTGGAAGATGTTGCTTTTATCGACGTCACCGATACACTGCTGACTCACCGGAACGAGAGGCTGTATTACCGCACCGATCACCATTGGACCAGTCTCGGCGCTTATTACGCGTTTGCTCCCATTGCCGCCGCACTGGATTTTGATATCTCAACGGCACAGTATGTTATTTATACCGTTTCCGAGAACTTTGAGGGGACACTTTCCTCCAAAAGCGGCAGTCACACGGCAAAGGACACCATCGAAATTTATGTACCCCGCACCGACACCGATTACAACGTCACCTATTCCGACGGCTCCGGTACGGAAGCGTCACTGTATCAGAAGCAGTTTCTTGACACCAAGGATCAATATGCCGTCTTTCTCGGCGGCAACCATCCGCTCATTGACATCAGGACTACAGCCGATACCGAGCGACGGCTGCTGCTGGTGAAGGATTCCTATGCCAATTGTCTGGTGCCGTTTCTCACCCCGTATTTTGAGGAAATCGTCATCATTGACCCCCGCTTCAGTTACGACACGGCGGAATCCATTGTCAATCAATACGGTGTTACCGATGTGCTGTATCTCTACAACGCCGACACCTTTCAAACCGACACTTCACTGGCCGATTTTCTCACTGCATAAAAGCGCAAAAATATCCTCAGTCACGCAACAGACTGAGGATATTTTTTATTTTGTCATCATATAATGATTATTTCCGTTCGTTCTTCCTGGACTTCGGCAAAGGCAGTTCCTCACAGGTTGCCGCCACAAAAGCTGTCAGCCGCGCACCGTCATCCACGTCCTCTACCAGATAATACGGCTTCGCGCCCTCGTAAGGCGGCACCTCCGGCAGACCCGGCCATACGTCACCGCCTGCCTTCGTCATCTTCACAAATAGCTGTCCGTCACCCACGATGCCGAACATCTTGTCATCGCAGTAGATACCGTAAGCGCCAAACATCATGCGATACCGTATCTCCCCCGCCCCGCTGATCTGGTCAGCGATATACTGCACAAATTCCTTTCCCGCCGCCATATGAGGTTCTCCTTTCGATGCTCCCGAAATACCGTCAACCGTTCAGATACCGTTTCAAATCCGCCATCTGCCGTGCGCAGTCCTCCGCGCCCAGATCGTAGATCGCCTGCAATTTGGCCGTGTCGCGCTCAATGTGCTTGACCTTGACCAACCGCGACGGACGAATCACAAAAATCTCGCCGCGCTGTTCCATGGCAATGACCTTCTCCACACAGGCGTTGTACTCGGCATAACGGTGATTGATGCGCGCTACCAGCTTGGGATATTTTTTGTAAACCAACTTGGCAAGCCGCTCATCGGACTTTTTCTTGCGGTAATCCAGCGGACGGGTCAGCACCACAATGATTTTGTCATAGCCCAGTGCGACGCACTTGTCCACGGGAATGCTGTCCGCCACACCGCCGTCAAGGTATTGTTTGCCCTCATATTCGACCATGCGCGACACAAACGGCATGGCGGACGTGGCCCGCATCGCCTCCATCTGTGCGTAACAGTCGTCAATCTTGATATACTCCGCCTCGCCGGTCTCCACATTGGTGACAGTGGCATAGAAATCCACGCCCGAACGCTCATAGGCTTCCTCGTCAAATACGTCCAGTTCGGAGGGCAATTTGTAATAGGCAAACTGCTTGTTGATAATATTGCCGGTACAGAGCAGCGAGCGAATGCCCATGTAACTGCCGGTCGGCGCGTACTTCAGGTTGTAGCGCAGCGCACGCCCTCTCTGCCCCGAAGGGTAATTCACGCCGAACAGCACACCCGCCGACGTACCGACAATGCCGTCCACCCTGATTCCATGATCCATAAACACGTCCAGCACGCCCGCGGTATACAACCCCCGCATCGCGCCGCCCTCCAGTACCAATCCAACGCTCATAATTGCTCGTATCTCCTTGCTATCTCAAATCCTGTTACGGCATTTCCGTCATCAGTTCGCAGCCGGTTTCCCGGGCGAAATCCTGCGCCCATTCTTCGGAGCAGTAAAAAACAACACAATTGGAATTGTCTTCCATATAATACAAACGATTGTCGTCGCCCTGCTTTTTGAGTACGCTGTTGATGTAGGAAATGAGATTGACATCAAACCAATCATAAAAAATCTCCGCATTGTAAGAACAGGGTTTTCCGTTCAGCTTGAATTTAATATTGCGACGGTAAACACCGCTCTCTTTGTCCTCTTTGCTGACGCTTTTGAGCTTCACGTCAGAAAACGCGATTTGCCCCTCACCGATCGCATTCAGGCCGTCAAAGAAGGTTTCCAACGCCTGATCAGACGCGCCGTTTTCCAAATCAAAGCAATACACCTCATCGGAGGACGGGACAAAGGTCTTTTTGGTGTTGTCATACGTACCTTTCCCTACGTAGGAAAGCACGTATCCCACTTTATTGACAAAATCAATTTCGTCAGGGTCAAGCTGATTCCATGAATTTTCCGCCTTTTGCAGCGTTTCGTGATTCACGGAAATACTGAGGTCCCCCAATATTTTCCCGATTTCCTCAAAGCTCATGGCGCTTGTATCTACATAATCCTCCAGATACTCCTGATAATCCCGGTCTGCCACAGTTTGCGTATCGCTCGGGGATACGGGATCATCAGGTTGAGCTGATTGTTTCCCATGACAGCCTGTCAATAAAGCCGCCGCCACGGCAACACACGCGATGGTACAGCAAAAACGGAAATATTTCCTCACAGTCATCAACTCCTGTCTGCCTGCTCTGCACGAAATCAAAAGGTCTGCACTCTTTGAAACATCGCACAGACCTTTTTCATGTCACTGTTTTACTATCACCAATTACAACTGACTCAGCGCCTGATCGATGTCCGCAATGATGTCGTCCTTGTCCTCGATACCCACCGAGAAGCGAATGAGATCGGGAGATACGCCGCAATCCTCCAGCTCTTTGTCATTGAGCTGCCGGTGTGTCGTGCTTGCCGGGTGCAGCACACAGGTTCTCGCGTCGGCCACATGGGTGACAATTGCCGCCAATCTGAGCGAATCCATGAATTTGGTGGCCGCCTCGCGGCCGCCCTTCACACCGAAGGACACCACACCGCAGGTGCCGTGGGGCATGTATTTTTTGGCCAGCTCGTAGTACTTGTTGCCTTCCAGACCCGGATAATTGACCCATGCCACGCGCTCGTCCTTCGCGAGGAACTCCGCGACAGCCTGTGCGTTCTCGCAGTGGCGGGGCATTCTCAGGTGAAGCGTCTCCAGACCGAGGTTGAGCAGGAAGGCATTCTGGGGCGCCATCATAGCGCCCATATCGCGCATCATATGGGCGCGGATTTTAGCCGCATACGCCGCCGCGCCGAAATGGTCGGCATAGACAATGCCGTGATAGGTTTCGTCAGGCTCGGTAAACATCGGGAACTTACCGTTTCTCCAATCGAACTTGCCGCTGTCCACCACCACACCGCCAAGGGCAGTGGCATGACCGTCCATGTACTTGCTGGTGGAATGCACCACGATATCCGCGCCAAATTCAAAGGGGCGGCAGTTGAACGGTGTCGGGAAGGTATTGTCAACAATCAGCGGAACGCCATGAGAATGCGCGGCGTTGACCCACTTGTCAAGGTCCAGCACGGTCAGTGAGGGGTTGGAGAGCATTTCGGTAAAGACGCATTTCGTGTTGTTTTTGAACAGCTTCTCAATGGCCTCTGCGGGCGCGTCAGGCTCGATGAAATCCACATCAACGCCCATATCGCGCAGGGTTTTGTTGAAAAGGTTGTAGGTGCCGCCATAGATTGCGGACGAACTAATCATATGATCGCCGGACTTGCAGATGTTCAGCACGGAATACATGGACGCCGCCTGTCCCGAGCTGGTCAGAATGGCCGCCACACCGCCTTCCAGATCGGCGATTTTCTTTTCCACCGCGTCCACGGTGGGGTTGGCCAAACGGGTATAGAAGAACCCGTCCTCCTCGAGGTCAAACAGCTTGGCCATGTGTACGGAAGAATCGTATTTGTAGGTGGTGCTCTGTGCGATAGGCAGTACACGCGGTTCGCCGTTTTTGGGAGAATAACCCGACTGCACACATTTGGTGCCGATTTTAAATTCACTCATGTTATTCATGCTCCTTGTATTTCAACTCATGTTCCGTTTGGGAAACATTTATATCAATCACGCATGATTATAGCATGATACACCGTAAAAATCAAGCTATTTTGACGGAAACCTTTACCGGATTCGCCCAACTGCATTGATAATCCAAGCGCGTTTTGCTCGGCAGACCAAAGGTCTGCCTCGTGGGACGCTGTCCCACGCCCTGCAAGGGCGCTGCCCTTGACCCGGCAGGAGGTGCCAGCACCCCCTGCACTCCCGCGCTTCGCTTAATTATTTGAATTTCCCCATTGATATTTTGGTTCCATGCGGTTATAATGTTATCAATACCATTTGAGGAGGAACTTTCCACCATGAGTGAATGTACACATGATTGCAGCACCTGTTCGGCTGACTGCTCCAGCCGCCAGCCTTCCAAGGAAGATTTCCTGGAAAAGCTCAACGATCTGAGCAGCGTCAAAAAGGTCATCGGCGTGGTCAGCGGCAAAGGCGGCGTCGGCAAGTCGCTCGTCACCTCTCTGCTAGCCGTCACCTTCCAGCGCAGAGGATTCCAGACCGCGATTCTGGACGCGGATATCACCGGCCCGTCCATCCCCAAGGCCTTCGGCGTGAAGGAAAGAGCCAAGGGCATGGAAGAGTATATTCTGCCGGTTATCACCAAGACAGGCATTGAAATGATGTCGGTCAACCTGCTGCTCGACAATGAAACCGACCCGGTTGTCTGGCGCGGTCCCGTCATCGCAGGCACCGTCAAGCAGTTCTGGACAGACGTTGTCTGGAAAGACGTGGATTATATGTTTGTCGATATGCCGCCCGGCACAGGTGACGTACCGCTGACGGTATTCCAGTCCATTCCGCTCGACGGCATTGTCATCGTCACCTCACCGCAGGAGCTGGTTTCCATGATTGTCGCCAAGGCGGTCAACATGGCCAAGCTGATGGATATCCCGATTCTGGGCATTGTCGAAAACATGAGCTATGTGGCATGTCCCGACTGCAGCCGCAAAATCAACGTCTTCGGCGAAAGCAAAATTGAAGCCGTCGCTTCCGAATTCGGCGTAGACGTGCTGACCAAGTTGCCCATCGACCCTGTTCTCGCCAATAACTGCGACAACGGCCTGATCGAGCTCTTCGAGGGCGACTATATGGAAACCGCCGCCGATGCCATCGAAAAGGCTGTGCAATAAAATCATGCTTTCCGCATACTAAATCAATATCGCATATCAAAAAATGCCGGACACATTCCCTCAAAGAGAATGGTCCGGCATTTTATGCAACATAATTTAGAAAAAAGTCTAAATTGCTCTTGACTTTTCAGAATCACTGTGCTATTATCTATTTAGAATTAATTCTAAATATTAATTGACAAAGGAGTATATGTTCTATGGAAACCAGAAAAGACTTTCCCAAAGCGCAGGCGATATGGTATTTCATTCTGGCATTCGGGCTCGCCTATGCCCTGCAATTTGCGGCCATGTATTTCTATCCGTCCTATTTCTATCAATTATCACTCATGGTTGTCATGTTCATGCCCCTGCTGTCCGTGCTGATTCTGCACAAAGGGCTGGGAAAAGCCAAGACGGGCATCGACTGGAAACCAAAAAAAGGCGTGATGAAATGGTTTGCCGCCGCGTGGTTGGGTCCGGTACTGCTCACGGCTTTGGGCGGCACGCTCTACTATCTTATCTTCCCGTCACAGTTTGACGCGACGATGAGCCGCTATATGATGGCTTCGATTCCCGAGGGTACCGACTTGCAGGGATTGACCTACCCCATGCTGGGCATCATTTCCATGATCTCCGCCGTCACCTACGCGCCGCTAATCAATACCATTCCGGCACTGGGAGAAGAAGTCGGCTGGCGCGGCTACATGGTTCCCATGCTGACCGCCAAGCTCGGTAAAAAGCCCGCTCTGATACTCGGCGGGATTCTCTGGGGCGTTTGGCACTGGCCGATCATTATCGGCGTGGGCTACAATTACGGCACAGGATATCCCGGCGCGCCGTTCACAGGCATGGCCATGATGTGCCTTTTCACCACCGTGATCGGAATCCTGCTGTCGTGGCTCTACGAGAAATCCGGCAGTATCTGGGCGCCGGCCCTCGGCCACGGCGCGATCAATGCCTGCGCTAGCCTTCCGATACTCTTCTCGGACGGCGCACGGACACAATATCTTCTCGGCCCCGCCGCCAGCGGATTGATTACGCTGGTTCCGTTCATTCTTGCGGCTGTTGTGGTATTTTTCACGCAATTCAAAGCCGATTCTCAGCAATAACAAAAAAGACAGGGTACGCTCCATTCATCAGAAGCGCACCCTGTTTTTTTATGATTGTTTCTTATTGTTTCCGTTTTTCCCGCAGCTCACGAAAAAACTCCGTCAGCAGCTCACCGCATTCCTCGCCCAAACAGCCGGATATCATTTCCGGCTTATGGTTGTAGGGAAAATCGAACAGATTCACCACCGACCCGCAGGAACCGGCCTTTCTGTCCGACGCGCCGTAGATCAGGCGACGAATCCGCGCATTGATAATCGCGCCCGTACACATCGGGCACGGCTCCAAGGTCACATATAAATCGCATTGCCACAGCCGCCAGCCGCCCAATGTACGGCACGCGCCGTCAATCGCCTCCAACTCCGCATGGGCCAAGGCATTTTTCCCGATCTCGCGGCGATTCCGCCCCACGGCGATGATCTCCCCGTCCTTGACCACCACCGCGCCGACAGGGACTTCCCCCTCGGACGCGGCCAATTTCGCCTGCTCGATGGCCGCCCGCATAAACATCTCATCATATGCTTCCAAAATCATTCTCCTTTGCCCTGTAAATACCTCTTGACACATGCCACAACATCCGCGCCGTATTTGTTCGCTTTAAACTCTCCAATGCCGTACACCATACGAAAATCCTCATCGGTGCGCGGCAGTCTGGTACAGATATCGTACAGCGTATCGTCCGACATCACCGATGAATCGAACTTATTTTCTTTCACCGCAAATCCGTGGCGCAGTTCCGCCAGCGCGATAAATAACGCCTTGTCAATATCGGTCATACCTTCAAAACCGTCGGGGCTGTTTTTCTCCCCCACATAGTCTCTGACCGCCTGCACAAAGATTTTGCCAAAGAGCAGGCATTTTGATTTTCCCAGATGAAGCTGTTCCACGAGCTGCGAACGGTTCACGGGCTTGACTTCGCTCATCGCCTGCAATGTCGGCGTGCTGATAATCCTGTTTTCAGCCGTGTAAATCTTTTTTGATATCTGTTTTCTCAGCTTCATGAGTTGCTTGAACAAAGCATCATCGGGACAAACAGGACAATCGCTTTCCACAGCAATGGTTACGCCCTTGTCACGCAAAGCCTTTCTCACGGTGCGGACGATTTCCCCACCGCAGTATGCCACAGTACGCGGCGGCAAAATGGCCATTTTTTGGAGTGCCGCGAGCGTCACCGGCTTTTCCACGCTGATCTGAGCCAGCGCGTCGGTACTCGCCAGCGAATTGGACTGAATACCGAAATCGGACGACAAATCAGCTCTCAATGTCCGTAAAGCGGCAAACAAATCTCTGTCAGCCTCAGGCGGCAGAATGTAATTCCCTTCATAATCCTTTTCGAGATGCACATTGGGCTTATTGGCGGCGGGTTCCACACGTTCCCTCACAGCACGGCGCGGCTTTTTGAACGATTCCATCTCTTCGGCCGGACGTTCCAAGCCGCTCTCCTGCAAGAAACGCTCAATTTCGTCCATGAATTTGCGCCCGAATTTCTCGGTTTTGACGCGCCCCACACCGTACACCGTCCGGAACTGTGCCTCGCTGGTAGGCATTTTCTCCGCCATATCCCGCAGTGTCGCCTCGGAGAAGATGATAAACGGCGGCACACTGTTCATTTCCGCCACCTTCTGACGCAGCGTCTTCAAACGATTGACCAATTCGGGATTGGCATTGATGCCGATCTGACTTTCATCGGAGATAATTTTCTTAACACCGCCCCCAGACTGCTGCTTCATCGTCACACGCATACCGCTGTAGATCACGCCACGCGCCGCACTGCCCCAGCTCAGAATCCCATCAGGCGCTTCGTTGATATATTTCTCGCTAATCATGGCGTCAATCATCTTTTCAATCTCACGCGAGCTGTTGTCCTTCATAATGCCGAAGGTGGATTGTTTGTTCCCCCCGCACAGTTCCACGCGGTTGTTCTCCATACCGCGCAGAATATCCATGATGACCCATTTGGTATGGACTTCCTTCATGCGCTTGATACAGGAAAGAATCTTCTGTGCCTCCACGGTAATATCACGGGATTCCACATCGACACGGGACTGGGTACAATTGGAGCAGTTACCGCAATTCTCAAAATCCGGGCGTTCGCCAAAATACCGGAGCATGGCCTTTCGGTAGCAGTACTTGCCGGTACTGTAAAACGTCATCTGCCGCAGCAGCTCCAGCTCGTTGTTTTTGAGCGTTTCAGCGGTTTCCTCATCAAACGAAGCATTATCTTCGAATGATTTTTCAATCAGAAAGGTATTGATTCGCACGTCCTGACCGCTGTAGAGCAAAATACAGTCGGCAGGCTCCCCGTCACGACCGGCGCGTCCGGCTTCCTGATAGTAGCTCTCCATATTCTTCGGCATATTGTAATGCACCACAAACGAGACATTCGACTTGTCAATGCCCATGCCGAACGCATTGGTAGCCACCATGATCGGGCATTCGTCCTTAATGAATAAATCCTGTGCGGTGTTGCGTTCTCCGTCAGACAATCCCGCATGATACTTGCCCACCTTCCAGCCCTCTTCGGTCAGCCGGTCAGAGACTTCCTCCACCAGTTTGCGGGTAGCGCAATAGATAATGCCGCTTTTGCCGCGGTTCATGGAAAGGTAGTTTGTCAAAGCAACAAACTTGTCCTTTGGCTTAATAACCTCAAAATACAGATTCGGCCTGTCAAATCCTGTAGTTGTTACGCTCGGCGTCCGTAACCCAAGTAAACTCACAATGTCCCGCCGGACCTTGTCGGTTGCCGTTGCGGTAAAGGCAGCCACCACGGGACGCTTTTGCAAGGAGCTGACAAACTGCTGAATCTGTAAATAACTCGGGCGAAAATTCTGTCCCCACTGTGATACACAGTGCGCCTCATCGACCACCACCATGGCAATATCGGCATGGCTGGCAAAATCCAGAAAGGAAGGAGCTGTCAACCGTTCGGGTGCAACATAAATAATCTGATAGATTCCGTTTGCGGCGCGGTATAACGCAAGTTCCGACTGTCTAGGCGTCAGTGTGCTGTTTATAAAAGCGGCACTCACGCCCGACTGCACCAACGCCCCCACCTGATCCTTCATCAGGGAAATCAGCGGAGAAATCACCAGCGTAATGCCCTCCATCATCAGGGCAGGAACCTGATAGCAAATCGACTTGCCCGCGCCCGTAGGCATAATGCCCAGCACATCGCAGCCGTCAAGAATTTTGTCGATCAGTTCTTCCTGACCGCTGCGAAAGGAACGATAACCGAAATAATGTTCCAAGGTCTGATATTTGTCCAATCTCCCACCGACTCTCCGTCAAAATCAATCTTCTATACATTGTATCATAATCGACTGATGAATGCAACCCGTGGACCGCGATAAACAATGCCAAACTATTTTTAGTTTTTAATCAACATACCTTTTCATCGTCACCCAAATCAAACTTTTCCGCATATTATGTAATACATAGTGCTTCTTGAAATCCTTACATCGGCAATCAAATATTCTGTTCACGATCATCAATCTGTACGCGCGGCAGTTATTGACTGTGATATTCCAAATGATTTGGCTGCCGAAATAAAATAAGGAGTAAAAAAGCAATGAGTATCAGAAATTATCGTCCCAGCGACGACAGAGAGCTCTACGACAGAGATCGCTACAGCTATGACCACTGCGACAAATGCTGCCGGCCAGGGCCTCCCGGCCCTCCCGGTCCACAAGGCCCTGCCGGTCCGCAAGGTCCCGAAGGCCCGCAAGGTCCAACAGGTCCGACTGGCCCAACAGGTCCAACCGGTCCAACAGGCCCAACCGGACCTGTAGGTCCTGAAGGCCCACAGGGGCCCGAAGGCCCAGAAGGCCCGGAAGGTCCACAGGGTCCTGAAGGTCCGCAAGGTCCAACTGGCCCAACTGGTCCAACCGGTCCAACAGGCCCAACCGGACCTGTAGGTCCCGAAGGCCCGGAAGGTCCCGAAGGCCCGCAAGGCCCCGAAGGTCCGGAAGGCCCACAGGGTCCCGAAGGTCCGCAAGGTCCCGAAGGTCCGCAGGGTCCCGAAGGTCCACAGGGTCCGGAAGGTCCACAGGGTCCCGAAGGTCCACAGGGTCCGGAAGGTCCAGAAGGACCAGAAGGTCCAGAAGGCCCGCAAGGCCCTGAAGGTCCGGAAGGCCCTGAAGGTCCGGAAGGCCCTGAAGGTCCGGAAGGCCCTGAAGGTCCGCAGGGTCCAACTGGTCCAACTGGTCCAACCGGACCAACCGGTCCAACCGGACCAACCGGTCCAACCGGTCCAACCGGTCCAACCGGTCCAACTGGTCCAACCGGTCCAACCGGTCCAACCGGTCCAACTGGTCCAACCGGTCCGACTGGTCCAACCGGTCCGACCGGCTCCACTGGCTCAGAGGGTCCTGAAGGTCCGGAAGGTCCAGAAGGCCCGCAGGGTCCAGAAGGTCCACAGGGTCCAGAGGGTCCGGAAGGCCCACAGGGTCCGGAAGGTCCACAGGGTCCGGAAGGTCCACAGGGTCCCGAAGGTCCGGAAGGCCCACAAGGTCCAACCGGCCCAACCGGCCCAACCGGCCCGACCGGCCCGACCGGCCCGACCGGCCCGACCGGTCCAACCGGCCCAACCGGCCCAACCGGTCCAACCGGTCCAACTGGCCCGCAGGGACCACAAGGTCCGGAAGGTCCGCAGGGTCCGGCAGGCGGAATCCTTGACTTTGCCGATTTCTACGCAATCATGCCGCCCAACAATCCCGATCCCATTCAGCCCGGCGAAGACGTTGCCTTCCCGCAGGACGGTCCGAACAGCGGCACGGCTATCACCCGTGTAAACGATACCACCTTCAACCTTGCCGAAACGGGTATCTATCAGGTATTCTTCCGCGTCAGCGTGGACGAATCCGGACAGCTCGTGCTCACGCTGAATGACGAGGACATTGATTATACGGTTGTAGGGCGTTCCACCGGCACATCGGCCATCATCGGCATGGTTCTCATCGAGACCACCGAAGAGGATTCGGTGCTCACCGTCAGGAATCCGGAAGGCAACGCAGACGAAATCAATATCACCCAGTTTGCAGGCGGCGACCGTCCGGTGTCGGCCAATCTCATCATCATGAAAATTCAGTAAAAACTACGGATTTCATCAAAGACAAGGACGTTCATCAACGTATTGAATCGAAATATTCCCTTCAATAAAAAAAGGCCAAACCCAAGCGCATCTCACGCATGGATTTGGCCTTTATGCTTTATATGCTTGTTAAACAGTTTAAACCGCCGTACCGCTGTAAACAAACCAACCGGTCCATCCGTTTGCGGTAAACATTCTGACATACATATTCTCAGGCGAGCCCACATACCACACCTGCTGCATATACCGTTCGCCGCCGGTCATACGCAGTGCCTCCAGACGGAAACCACCGGTCGGCTCACGCAGCGGTGCATGAAGGATCGCGCTGGCTGTTTCGGTATTTCGACAGTACCAAACGCCGTCCAGACAATCGTCAAGGTCATCTCCCGCACTCAATCGCGCCGCGCAACCGTTGTGCGCCGTGATTTCGGCATAGCCCCTGTAAAGCGTTACTTCTTCCAGATCGTAGACATTGCCGCTCGTCATACGCAGTGAAAGTACCGCCGGTTTCTGCACATATACAGTCAGATAATGCGCGTCACCCACACCGTGCATCACGGACTGCATGGTATTGCTGTCCGCTCCATCATATTTCAGCGAAACATACGGCGCACCGCCACATGCTCCGTGACACACCACCGTGTAAAAGCCCTGAGTCACCTTCTGCCGGAAGGTATGAATGACCGTCGCGCTGTTGGTATTGCCGTTTTTATCATACACCGTTTCCAACACCTTGGGATTGTTATCAATGTCACCTACCGGAAATACCGCTCCATAGGTATAATTAGTAATGGGCACGCGATAACGAATTTGCAGACCCACATCATGCTGTGTACCGTCCACATCGGTCTTTTGCGCAGGCCATGACTCCACCACCGTGCAGTAGGTACCGTCAGTATTCACCACCACTGCCACATGGTCAATGCCGAGATAACGCCCTTCGACATTTCCCGAAAAGAGCAAATCACCCGCCCGTACAGTTTCACTGCCGTCAATGGCATACAGATAACCGTGCTTCATTGCGTATTTTGCCAGTGCCTGCGAGGTCAGATAGCGATTGTCAATCTCCACACTGGTCGGATTCTCCGAGCGGCCGAACGGCACCGTTTCGTCAAATCGCACGCCCCACGGGAACGCCGCATTAGCGTCATTGGCATAGCGGCTGTTCTCAAACGAAATGCCGTTGAGCACCGCCTCAGCAAATGAGCTGCACACAATGCCGAACTGTCCTCCCGCCGCATTTTCACCCAAAGAATCAGCATACAGCCCCGCGCCGGTTTCATATAAAAAGCAGCTGTCCTGACCGTCGGGCGTATAAGCCCGGTTGAAATACGACTCGGCACACCACAGCATTTCAGCCACGGTTCCGGCCGAGATTGTCACGCAAGGTCTTCTCACCGCCGCCGACAGCTTCTCCGCCGACACCGCCTCGTCGCAGATTTTCCCCTGCGTAATGCCGCCGTTCGGAATAAACTCCGTCACACGCTGCAAAGACCGACTCACATCGTCAATCTGCCATTGGAAGGTATTGGCATGTTCCAGCACGGCCTGTAGCTCCGTCACCAGCTGACCCACTTCATCGTCCGGCGCATAACCGCCCACGATAGCCGAAACCGCCTGCGACACCGCAGACACTTCACTTCTGAGTGCCGTAATCTGTTCCCGCACCGCGTTGCCCGCCGTCGCATAGACCGTGCCGTCGTAACCGATGCGGATTCCCACAACCTCGCTCTCCGCCGTCCCGGGTACCACATTGTCGCTGCTCGCCAGCGCTTCCAGATGATTGAGGCGCGCCCGATCCACCGCCACTCGCAGCAAGGCGTTTTCCAGTGCGGAAAACGTCTCTGTCGCCTCGATGGCGTCATCATTACGGATGGACTGCTCCACCTTAAGCAGAAAAGGCTTGGAGGAAATCACCGCTTCCTCTTCGGCATTGGTAATCCAGATTTCGGCGGGATAGGTACCGACCTCCTGCGTCACGCTGTTGGGCAGGGTAAAAGTAACGATGCCGTTTTCCCCGTCGGCAATTTCCCCGTCGATGTACTCCGACGCTTCTCCCGACGTTTCCACATACAGCCGCGCCTCGCAGCCCACCAGATTCATCGGTGCGCCCTCATCATCTTCCGACAGATCTCTGTCCATCATCTGCACATGCAGCAGTCGGCTGAGATTGTCAAACTGCTTGACCACCACGGCGGCCATCTTCTGATTGATATCAATCTTTCTGGGAATAAAATCCTGCATTTTTCAAACTCACCTCAAAATCAAGTTGATTTCCATGTACCGTTGACTCTCACATAGGGAACGGCCTTTTTCCATGCGCTGCCGATTCTGACATACGGCACTGCTTTTTGCCATACATTGCCCGACCTGACATACACATACTGCTCGGCGGCGGTTCCGCCCGTCCCGGCCTGTCCCGCCGTGCTACCGGTCGCAGCATACGCGGGCAGCTGTGCCGAGCCTCCCTTTGGATTGCCGGCGCTCCCCAGCACACCGGCCGTACCGCCATAGGAAGATCCGGTGCGCGACACATAAAATTCGACACTGACCGTATCCGCCTTGACCTTCGCGGATAATGTCAGCCGCACCGTGTGATGCTGCGTGCCGTTCCACGAAGCGCCGCTGTCTTTCAGCACCACCGACTGCCACGCGCCGCCGTTCAGCCGGACAAATACCGTCAGTTTAATACCGGTTCCCAGCTTGGACTGCGACGAATTGAGCCACCCCGTAAACGTGAATCCCACCGTGACCGCCGCTGCCGAAACGTCCGTTCTGACCGCCGTATAGGAGACAGCGTAATGCACAGCGGGTGAAGCAGCTGTAGAGGTGATCTTTTCGGTCAAAGTGCCGTTTACCGTCACCATTGCCATCTCCTCCTCAGTCTACGATTCTGAAATAAATATCACCGTTGCTGCCACCGCTCGGTGCCGCCGTACCGTAAGAAATTGTCGGCACATCATTCCTGCCGGGCAGACTGCCGATAATCTGGGTAATACCGGCCAGCACCGTGCCGTTGAGGTATAGCCGGAAGAGCTCGATCTGATTGACATCTCCCCTGTTGAGCAGGCTGGTTTTCACAAGAGACGGAACCGGAGGAGTACCTGTGGAGAGTGTTCCCTGCACAATTCTAATGCGATACACGTCGGCAGTTTCCCCACCGCCTTTCACAAATTCCGCCACCACGCTGTCATAACGCTTGTAGCCCGCCGTACCGTTGGCGACCGTCAGATCCAGCGACTCCCCGTCGGGAATGCGCAGGATATGTCCGCGATTCATCACGCCGCCGCCAGCCAATCTCACGGTATTGTCGTCGATTCTCACACAGGTCAAAGTACCCAGAATACCGCTTTTTGTACCAAAGATCGCGCCATAGATAAAAGCGTCATCGTCAGCGGCAATATGCGGGTCGGCACCGTCGGGTGTATAAATTGTAATCGCTCTCTGTCCCATTACCGTCACCCAATCCTTTCTTTTCATTTCGAATATTTTCAACATTCATCATTTATTTTACTTGATATTTCAACACAATGCCCTCGGCGGAAACGGTCAGCAGCTTTTCCGTCACGGTCTTCACGCTTGCCATATCAATCAGGCGGTCCCTGATACCAACCTTATCTCCCAGTGGCAAATCAATCTCACCCGAATCAAAATCAAACTCCATCAGATCCTGCCTGCCATATTTCAAAAGCCGCTTTTTTGCACCGCGCACCAACTCCGCTTCACTGTCATAATTGGGATAATCATACACCATGGCCCGCTCGTTGACGCCTGTCGCCACGCCCTGAGCAGCAGGGTTTTCGGTCACGCTGCCGTCGGGCAGCAAATATAAATGCCGCACCGTGCGGTTTTCCTGTTCGCCGCGACCCAGCGCGATCATATGGTTGATCTGCGCGTCAGCGCGGGTAGATGTATACGAAAGATCATAGTCTTCCGAAAGCTCCATTTCGGCGCTGCGATCCTGAACGCTCCGTATATATAGTAACACCTTTCCGCTGTCCGGGTCAAGTCTCAATTCCAGTCTGTCATTGTGTTCGGTCAGCATATCGGATATCGCTTCCAGCACATTCTGATACCGAAACTTTTTCTGCTCATAGACAACCGCCTCGTTCGGACTTTCGCCAAGCACCAACTCGTAAAGTCCTCCGAACGGCTCCAGCAGTGCGGCGATAATCTCTCCCAGGCTTTTCGCAGTAAACACCCGATGACTCTGCCCCGCGGGGGGCGAAATAATCTTGCGCAGTAGCATACCGCGCCAATTGGCGCCGCAGATTCGGATAATGCCCTTGTCGGATACATGCACCAATTTTTCCACCCGGCCGCCCCACTCCGTACCGGGAACATACAAATAGTCGCCGATCTGCAAATCATACCGCCCCAGATCGTCGGCGGGAATCTCCGCTTCCCAGTCATTGTCCTCCAATTGGGTTTCAAGCGAAATTTTTGCGTCGAATTTCACAAAGTCAATCACGCCCTTCTCGTGAAACTGCGCGTCGGCGTGTATCAAGTCCATCGCGGCTCACTCCTTTGGGTCAAAAAAATCACCTCACACGCAAAATCGCCGGCGCAAGTGATTGACAAATGCCCCGTAGGCGCATACAAAAAATTATCCACGCTCTTTTTGCGTGTATGAAACAGATTGGTTCTGGTGCCATTGTTGGCCACCAGCCAAATACTCTTGTCGGTCTGATCGATCACCGCATAGTCTCCCGCAGCAATCTCCGTGTTCAGCGCGTACTCATTTCCCCCAACATATACCGCAGGATTGACACAAGGCCCGAACAGCTTGATGACCATCGGCAGCGTGCCGTTGGTTTCATTGACAAATTGATACGCTGCGTCATCGTCAGCGTATCGCTGGGGATACTTTCCCGGATAATGCTTGTAATTGTCACCGCCGCCCGCACTTTCCCCCGGCATCACCACCACAGACCGTTCCTCTGTCCATGCGGGGCTGAACACCTTGAGCGTCAGCTTAACTACCGTGTAGCAGGTCCAATCGCGGTCGAGCGTCTTGGTCGACGCAAAAGCCAGACACCTGATATACTGCCCGTTGACCCATAATTTTCCGGGCAGCAACCGGCATACATCATACTCTGTCACATCGTGCAGCCTGTTGAGAGCGGCATTGTGTTCCTCCTGCGTATCCGCAAATACGTCCAGCACCAGACTTTTTTCCTGTACGGCCCTGCGGGCAGACACAACTTTCCCGCCATCACGGGCAGCCCTGTCAAAGGTGGTCAGGTGCCATTGATAATCAAACAGCCCCGAAGACTGCACCACAATCGGTGCCTCATCCAGCCGCAGCATATCGCCCCTGCTGTTTTCGTACCAGCAGGCATACGGCAGCTGCTCAGACATATTCCTTCACCAGCCTTCCGAACGGGCGCCCGTCTATTTCCACGGTAGACCGGGCATATACCAGCTTTTCGAGCGTTTCCAGCAGCCGCTCCCATTTTTCGCCGTTTCCGGCAGCGCGATACGCGTCATAGGAAGTCCCACCTGCCGCGGACGCACCCGCCAAAAGCTCCGCGGTTTCCCGCGACATAGACAGCGCTGCATCATATACGCCTTCCGCGCCGCCCATTAAACCGAGTTCCATACCCTTCGCGGTAAATGCGCCGATCTCCATCATCACCTGTGACGGCGAATGAATTTTGAGCGCCGCGCGTATCACGTCCGACACACCGGACGCCATGCTCTGCGCGGCCGCAAAGAGTGTCCCCCTGCGGGCATTCATACCTGCCATGATACCGGTCACGATATTGTATCCCACCGGCGTAAAGCTTACGGAGCCCACCGCATTTTTCGTTGTATTCATCAAAGTCTGTGCCGCACCGAGCATCACCCCCTGACGACTCATCACGCCGCCGATCAAACCGTCTATCGCCAGCGCACCTTTGCCGAATAAAACCGACGGAAGCGCCGCCAGCGCGGGGGAGCTGCCAATAGAATCTACCAATTTCTCCAACCCGGACAGCAGCAAAGCCCCCAGCCCGCCCAGCATCGCACCCACACCGGCAATGCCGTCGGTCTGTTCATTTCGGAAGCGGGTGAGCGCCTCCCCTGCCGCCAGGATACCGGCATCAAACCCCGCCGTATCCAGCGTCAGATACGCCGTTACCGTTCCCGCGTTAATCATATCTTACGCACCTCCGCACCCATTTTTTGCAGCAGCGCCACGGTTGCGGCGTTGCCTGTGGCAGTCTGATTTCCGGAGCTGCGAAAGAAAGGCCTCTTTCCCTCTTCCAGACAGCCCAGAATATACAGACACGCCTCGTCCACGCAATAAGCGGCATAGTCATCATGGATTGCCAGCATCTCGCTTGGCCTTCGATGATACGCCTGTGCCATGCTGACGGTATTCATCACCTGCGGTGAGGCCACGAAATCGTTCGAGGGCCTTGACCCCCGCCTGTGTGTACTGAAAGATGGCAATCAACTGTTCATCGGTCAGTTCAATGCCGCAGGCTTCGAGCTCCGCAAACGTCGGTCTCACCAGCGCAGCGGCGGCGATTTCCAGCAAAACGCGGCCTTCCTCCTCCAGATTGCCGCTCTCGGCCGACACACCGGCATAGAACAGTTTTCTTGCGGTCTTCATGAGAGGGTTAGTAATCGCGCCTCTGGAAGCCAGTGCGAGCAGTGACGGCCGTCTCAGCACGCACACAAACGCGTCTCCGCACCATCCGGGCAGCACAACCTCTGCATCGGTCTGAATTTTTTTAACATCTGTACTCATATTGCTTCCACCCTTTCGCCGTTAAATCTCCACATATTCCCGCTCGCGATAAATCGCGTAACTGCCCACACCCAGCGACGGCAGCGTATCAATCCGTCCCGCCGCCAGAATCACGGTTTTTCCCGACACGGGAGAGGCGGGCAGTTCTTCGTCGCTTCTCACCACCACCGGCAGCGACGGCAAACACAGCACCGTCATCGGACTTTCGCCCCTTCCGGGTCTGCTTTTGAGCTTGTACTCGGGCGCGAAAAACTCACCGTCCTTGAGACTCACTGAAGCAGGCGTTCCGCAGGCATGGGGAAACAGGAACGCGGTATAAGACAGCGAATGTCCATCGTAATCCTTTTCAGCGGAATACACTGCCACCCTGCTCTTGATTCTGTTCACGGCTTCACCGGCGGCCGACGCGGCATACCGCACAAACGACCCGCCATTTTCTTCCCCGTCCGTGCTGCTCTCGCCGCCGTCCACCAAAGCGAACACCTCGGGAGAAAACGTGCTGTCGGTGAGCGAAAGATTAAATCCCTTGACAATATCCTCTGTCATGTTCTGGGCCAGAATCTGATTTTTGATTCTCAGCTCATTCTCATTCCCCTTGGAAATCTGCGCCTCAGCGGAAGCCTCGCTCGCCGTATCAAACGACATCACACGCGGCTCAATTTCCTCGGTAATGATATCCACTCTTTCAATGTTGGCAATTGCCATCGGCTGCATCGCCATCTGCTCCAACCTTCCTTTCTCTGCCTTTCGGCGCGGCAAAAGCTGTCAGTCACGTCTTCTGCTGCACCAGATATTCCAAATATGTCTCATGCGCTCTGAATTTGTCGTTGACGATGTGTACTCCTTCACTGCCGGTCGGCCGCAGATCAGGAGCCAGAGCGGCTAATGCCGCCCTGACCCGTTCAACCAACACCCCCAGCGCCTCATAATCCGATAACGGCACATAGCAATGTACCGACCACAGCGTATACGTCAGCCTGTTGGACTGCGCATAGCGATAGGTTCCCATGTGCTGCACCACCGTGTAGGGCGACAGACAAACGCCCTGCGCCGCCGCAGGCGCAAGCACTGCAATACCGGCGGCTCTCAGCGCCGTTCTGATATTTTCCCCGTTCATGCTGCCTCCTTATTTCAAACCGGCAATCGTACCGGCCATACCGCGCAGAATACCGGGGGTCAGTGCGTTGACTGTGGGATACAGAATAGCATACCGCTGTCCGAATCCGAGTTCCAGATAGACCGAATACGGCATATGCCCCACGACTGCTAAATGATACTGCGCCCCGCTGTGTTCCAACCGTCCTTCCAGCGTCCGTCTGGCATTGCCGGTGCGGTCGGTCCAAGGGCGATGCTCTTTGGCATAGTGTTCCATGTTGCCGACCGCCGTCTGCCCGCAGGATTCTACAGCCTGCAAAATCTCCGCATGCGCCCGCTGCAATCCGGACATTGCATCATTGACATCAATCCGAATCAAGATAAGGAAACACCTCCAAATCCAGCACATTCCCCAATCCGTCCACCGATTTGATTCCGGTTATGCGATAATACACATTTTCCACACGCACCAGATACCCGACCTGACACACTTCATCAAACACCATCAACCTTATCATTGATGCGGTGTGTTCACCAATGTTACCGGCAATCTCAATCACTTCGGAGCGATGCCAGGAACCCTTCCTGTAAAACCATCCATTGACGACGGTAGCCAGCACCGGCACGCCGCCGTCCGACAGGGTATACACCTCATATTCCTGCAGCAGCCCCCGCCGACAGAGGCGACACTTGAGCCGCCTCCCACGCTCACTCATTGTCATCGTCCCACACCTCGTCTGCTCTCGGCATATGTCTTGCCGCGCAAGGGCGGTAATACCGCGCCAATCTCAGCCAATAGGCACGTCCGTCGGGCAGTTCCAATCCGTCAGGCAAACGGAACGAATCGTCCTCGGCCTTTCGCAGAAGCCCCTCATAAGCGGCGGCACGAACGTCCCCGCCGTGCTTTTCCAGCAGCGACAGCAGTTCACTTTCCGTAAACGCCCCGCACGCACAGCTTTGCGTGTCGTCAGGTTCCCGCAGACAATACCGCAAATCAGGCAACAGCGTTTCATAATCCATCTCCGCCATAATATCCCTCCTCAAGCCGTCTCATCGGCGGCAGTTCTGTCCGATAACAAACAACTCCGCCGCCGACTTTCCGGATTATCGCAATGAAATAGCCGTCAGGACTGCGCACTGGAACCGATGTTGACGATCTTGAAATGCTTCCATGCGGGGCCGTGATCCAGACCGATCTGACCAAAGATCTGATACTCCTCTGAAGCGCCGGTCTTGGCAAGTTCCTCGCGGAAGAAATTGCCCTTGTCAGGAACGTCCTGTTCCACCGGACGCACGCAGGAAATGTCCGCACCCAACAGCACACCGTCGGGCATAAAGCGGCTGAGCAGCACCGAAACCATACCGAAATCGGTTTCAATCTGCGTCACATTCACGCCGCCGATGTTTCTGGTCGGAGGCAGCGCAAAGCCCCACTGACTGCCGTAAAGGTCGGTAATGCGCTGCTTGATATCGGAACCGCACACCAGCACCATATCAGTGAAATCAGCGCCCGCGTTGTAAGCGTTCTTGAAAGCGGCCTTGAGGAAATCCTGTGTCAGCGCGGCATTTTCGCAGTCAATCACCGTACCGGCAGCGGCGAGCATACCGCGGGTCTTGTTGGCCTGACCGGCGTTGGCGGCGAGCTGATACGTACCGTTCAGGAAGGTATACTCCACATCACGGGCCATTTTTTCCAGTGCGCGGGCCGTCTGAAAATCCAATTCATTGGGCGCACAGTTGCCTTCCAGAGAAGAACTCACGCCGGACAGTCTGCCGCCGCTGGACTGCTTGGCATAGCTGACGCTGACTCTCTCCTGAAAGATCTGCGTCACATTGGTGTTCTGACTGCGCACGTAAGAGATCGCGGTCGGTGCGGTCAGCGAAGCCGTCTCGGAGATCGCGGGCTGAGCGGCGGCCTGATGGGAATACTCCACCCCCGTCGCAAACTGGAAATTGTCGGTTTTGACCGCGTTGCCGCGAATCAGATTCAGAAAAGGGGTCACTGCGGGAGTCGCCGTATACAGCTGACCCGCAAAATTCGGCAGATTAAAAACTGTACCCATACCATTCACATTAGCCATATTACATACATCCTTTCAAAATAAGTTCTTAGCCGATAGCTGAGATAGACCTCCGTCCGTACTGCTAACGGCTGACTGCTAACCGCTAACGGCTAAATCTCAGCGCAGTGCAATACCCTTGCCCGCCGCCTCGGCAATAATCGCCGTAGCAAGGGCATTGTTGCCCGCACTTCTTGCCGCCGCCAAACGTGCGGCATAGCCGGCGCCGTCCACATCGTTTCTGGCAAAATTACCTCTGCCGCCGGTTCCCAAGCGCTGACCGCCGACCAGATAAGGCTTTTGCGCCACCAGCGCGTCGAGCGCTTCCCTCACGCCTGAAACGCTGCCGTTGTCGTCCACAGCAACGCCGGACTTATCCATCAGCGTAAAAGCTGCCTCCGGGTCAATCAACCCGATACGCGCGCCGGCCTCACGAATTTCGGCGGCAATCAGCCTGTCGTTGGCGGCGCGAAGCCGCTGGTCGATCACCGCCTGCATGTCCTCGGGCAGCGGCTCACCGCTCTGACCGACGATTCCGTTAAAATCTTCCGCCATCAAAAATACCTCCTGCGTTTTCAGCCCGCCGGCTTATTTTCAGTGTTCATACGCCGCAGCTCGTCCGCGGCATTGGGTGCAATTCCCCATTTTTCGATGTAACTCGTCCGACTGCGCAAACCTGCCGCAACCTCTTGACGGTCGTTGGTCATCTCGTCAAAATCGTCCTCCAGAATGGGGTACAAATGCTCGACGTTCACGGCAAAATCATGCGTCACATCGCCGTCAAAGTAAGCGGCGCGCATTTTGATTACCGCACGCGCCAGCCACTCCAACGCAGGCTCCCACGCGGACCACTTGTCCTCGCATCGCGTAATCAGCTCCCAATACAGCGCCTTCATGCTCTTGCCGGACTGCATCAGCCCTTTAAGCTGTTCCAAAGAGATATTGGGCACACTCAACAGGTCATACATATCGTTCTTGGTGCGGTTGATCGCGGCCTCAAACCGCTCAGAATACCCGAAACCGGATTCCAGCTTGAGCAGCTTGGCCTGTCTGGACTGTGAATCACTTGCGACAGCGGGGTCGGTCTGCAAATCAATCAGCGCACCGGGGGATAACCGAATGCTTTCCAGCGACTCTGCCTTCGCGTCCACAGCGACGGTTTGAGGAAACATATTAAACCGCAGCGCGTCAGCGTCGTCAGAGATGAGCCGGTTGTAAGCGTTCTGCAAATCCATCAGTTCTTCGACGTCGCTCTCTCCCATCAGATCGCCGGTCAACCCGTCGTTCACAATGACATAGCAAGGAATAAAATCCAGTCCGGTGTCCATATCCACATCGCTGTCACCCTCGATCAGCTCTCCAAAACCGTTGTAAACACCCTCATTGACGAAGCAGCGGCCATCCCGCATAAAATACTTCTGTTTCCAGATGCGCTGATTTTCGCGTTCCGGCTCGTTGTTGGTCTGATAGAAAAAGATAATCTTGTCCAGCGTGTCACAATCGTCGTCCGCCACGGAATACACAAATTCAAACGACGGCCGGAAAGACACCCGCAGCGGTCGCCCGCTGCCGCCGCTGATTTTGAGCGCCACACGCTTGCCAATAAAGCAATCCCGCGCTGCCCTCACCAGCTTGTTTTTGAAACCGGAACCGCGCAGCACCCCGTCGAGAAAAGCCTGCGCCTCACGCGACGCTATATTGTCCTCCCCGCGCAAAGGACGATAGGTAATTTCCGGCGTTCTGCCGAACATAAACCCGGCCTCTCGCTTAATGAGCTTTTTCACCAGATTCACGCGTTTTTTGGTGGGCCGATAATCCAGCCCCCGCGGCAGCTCCCAATCCTGCCCCGTGCCTTCGTAAAATTCATACAGCCTGACGGTTTTGCCGATATCCTCCAGCACAGCCTGACCATACAGCCCGGCCATTTCAGCCAGCAATAATCTCATAGGCGAATCTGTCAATCCACATCACTCCTTATTCATGATTCTCTCAGCGACATGTCCTCCGTCCGGCAACGGAAGGTCTCGCCGCAGCGTGATGCAGCAAATCAAAGTACACCCCGTACCGCAGCGCATCACAGCAATGGTCGTTTTCTTTCAAAGGCTTGTCCTCACCGGAGCGGTCAGCGTGTTTGACGTCCCAGACATACGAAGGCAGCTCGGCCAGCGTGTGCCGGCACTCGGGCGAAAGACACAGCCGACCCTGACCGAACGCCGAAGCCACCGCGGAAATACCCTTGGCAACCGCGTTCTTTGCGGGATACACATTGACAAAGCCCTCATGCCGCAGCCGCGTCATCAGCGAGCTGGCCGAAGGGTCAATGATAATGGGTATATCCTTTCTTCCTCCGACAAACCGCAGCATATCGGCGGCATACTGTCCGTCGTCCTTCTGCACAGCGCGTTGCCCTCTCGCGTCATCGCCGCGACCGTTGTGATAGTATTCCCGATCGACGTAATATCGGATATCATCACCCCGACCGGCGGCGAAAAAATGCAGAAACACACAGGGATTAAAGGTTCCGTAATCCACCGCGATAAACTCCCGTTCCGGCTGAAACGTCAAGTCCTCGCGAATGTTGTTTTCCTCGCAGAACATCGGATAAATCACACCGTCGGCAGCGGCCCACTCGCCCAAAACAAAACGCCGCGCAAACACACCGGTATACATTGCCCGGTATCGCGCCAGCGTTTTTTCAGATAAAGTCTGGTTGTCGGTCATCAAAAAATGCAGATACAGCAAATTGCGTTCGTCGGCACGGTCAATCCAGCCGGTTTTGAACCAATGAAACGGCCCCTCGGGGTTGCAGTTAAACCACCACTTCGCGCCCTCTACCGAGCAGCGGGCAGTCGCCTGATTGACGAAGGACTCGGTCATCAGCGCGGCCTCATCAAAAAAAGCGCCGGCCAGGGTAATCCCCTGAATCAGATCCTGTGATCCCTCGTCCTTTCCCCCGAAGAGATAGAAGTAATTCGTGCGTCCTCTGCCCGTCACCACCAGCAGATTTTCCGTATGCTTGTCAACGCACTGACAGCGCAGCGACGGCATCATCTGTTTGAGCGGTGCAATCACATTGCGCCGCAGCGACCCGATGGTCTTGCCGCAGATTGCAAAATTGGAGCCGTTGAAGGTTTCCATTGCCCACATCATAAAGGAGAGCGACATACTCACGGTCTTGCCGGACCGAATAGCTCCATCGGCAATCACACCGTCACACCCGGCATAAGGCGAAGCCTCGCGCCACCACGTCAGAATTTTCAACTGTTTTTCGGAAAAATGCTGAAAGGCAAACTCCTTCTTTTTTCCGCCCATACTAGGAATCGTTATCCCCCTTTCCCTCCGCCCACAGCGAAGCCATACTTTCTTCCAGCACACCGGTGAGCAACCCCGGACCGTCCTCCCTGCAATCGTTGTCGTCAAGCAATTTCCGCCTGATATCCTCGATCTGCGCCTTGGTTTTTTCCAGATTAGCCCGTTTGGTTCTGCGTTCCAGATCGGTCTCGTCGTTTTCAATCAAACTCCGGATCTCCTGAAACGCCCTCAGATTACCTTCCGCGGCCTGACGGAACACCGCTCCCACGATCAGCATACAATTGTCGATCCTGTCCGGCGGCACACCCATCGTCTCCAGATACGTGCGACCCTCCCCGTCAGGAGCGGGCAGGCCCAGCACCTCCTTGACACGCCGCTTCATCGCGTTTTGCAGCCGAAGCGGCCTGCCCCCGTCAGCAGGCATTTCAACGTGCTCATCAAGATCAGATTCCTCCGCGTCATCGGATATACGTGCTTCTTCAGCCAAAGACCTCACCTCCCCATTCAGAAAAAGAAAAAGAGCAATAAAAAAGAGCGGTCTTAGCCGCTCACTTTTCATTCAATTTTTCATTGATAACATTGTATCACATCTTGAACTGCAAATCAATGCAAACTTTTTGGTCACTCCAACGCACCGAAACATGTCAGCGGTACGAAGCCTTGATAAACGGCTCATTCTTTGCTGGAGAGTTTTTTGAGCTCGCGCATAAAGGTATCAATATCCTGAAACTGCCGATAAACGGAAGCGAACCGGACATATGCCACCTGATTGATATCCATGAGCTTTTCGAGGGCATACTCACCCAGCTGCACGGAAGTGACCTCATGGGTAGAGGAATTAAGCAAAATATTTTCAATTTCGTCCACAGCGCGTTCCAACGCCTTGATATCAATTTCGCTCTTCTTGCAGGCCCGCAGCATACTTTGCAGCAGCTTTTCGCGGTCAAACGGCTCGCAATACTTGTTTTTCTTAATCACGATAATCGGCACAGCCTCCACATATTCATAAGTGGTAAATCGTTTTTCACAATGCAAGCACTCACGTCTGCGGCGGATTTTGCTGCCGTCCTCCGTGGGACGGGAATCCACAACCTTGCTCTCGGAATATCCGCAATAAGGGCATTTCAAGCCAACCACTCCTGTCACGTCAAAATTTCTAGGGATACGCCGAATCAGCTGTCACGACAGCGGGCATCGCCGTCGATTCCGCGCCGCGAGGATACGTCTTTGAGCGGTGCGAGAATCGGCTTATTCGGCGTTTCCCTAATACAGAGTGATTATACCATTCCGCGCCGGATTTTGCAATTGTTTTTCCGAAAAAGCCTCAAAAAAACTTCATCAAACCGGTCACAACTGCTGCCGCCAGACACACCAGCCCGCCATATTTGGCAACGGCACGCTCCCGTTGATAATCCGCTCCCGTCATGTTGGCATACAGCCGCATCTGCGCCAGCCATGAAACCAATAGCAACGGCGCCAGCACGCCGGGAATCTGTGTACTCATCTGGTCACGCCACCTCCGCTCACTGTACATTTCACATCAATATCAATCCGTGCCTTGGCGTATAATGCCTCCCATCGGTCGGCATTTTTTTCATACCAATCCGGCATATTCTGCCGCAGCTGATCCTGCAATCCCAGCACCGACGCGCCCAACTCGCTTTTGCTGCGCCAAGCCAGCGCCGTCATCTCGCGCTGCAAGGCGGATGCGATCGTCTGCTCCGCCGCCGAAATAGCATTCTCGGTTTCACCGCTCCCATACAAATCGCCAATATCCGCTGCTGTACACATCACATACAAATCCGCCGTAAAATGCGGTATGCCGTCCTGCAAGCGGCATTTGACGTCACACCGCGACTGCCTGATCTGATAATACACTGTCCTTCCGCTTGCGGCATCGCTGCCCGAAACCACGCCGCTGATCTGATGGCCGGAAATCAACCGCAGCAATTCCAGTTCCCGACCGTTCAACTCCCCCCGATATTCACCCGAACGACCGTACGCCGCCGCCCCTGTAATACACAGCATATGTCTGCCGTCTCCGTTTGCCGACATATCGGCTTTGCCGCCGTCTTTCACGGTATCGGGATTGACCGCGGTTATTCTCAATAAATAAAATTCATCTTCATTGCTCAGCATTTTAAACAGCGAATGAAGATTCATGGCCACCGCGTCCGCGCCGCCCCTGTCGTCATAACTTTGCAGCGCAATCGACGCGTCGGAGGCAATGGAACGACCCGTAGCCTCCGCAGCCAAAAACGCCTTGGCACTTCCGCCGCACACCGCAATGCTGCTTTGTCTTCGCACGGAGGCGCGGCGAAAAAAGAACTCCGTCAGCCCGGTAAATCGCTCATGTGCCAGCGTTTCCCCGATGATAATCGCGTTGAGCTGTTCAAAATTAATCTGCCGCCCGATATTTTTTTCGAGCAGCCGCACCGCTGCGGCAGCGGACTCCTCGCGCACAGTGCAATTGAGATACTCGATCGCGCCCGATGAATCGCTCGCACCGCTCACCGGCACAGCCAGCTGAAACGTAAAATCATATACACCTTCCTTTCCGCCGTCGTCCATGCCAAATCCCAGTACAAAGGCACGCCCGTTGATTTCAGCATTGTCCCAGCAGCCACACAGCGCTGCCATGCAGACCAGCAGCAGCGCGAAACAAACGCTGCGCATCACCCGTTTTACGTTACTCAAACCGCATTGCCCCTTTCCCGTCTCAGTTCTTTGACCGCCGTAATAATAAACAGCACCGGCACCAATCCAAACAGGAAGAAAATCTTCCCCCAAGCCGACAGCGTTTCCAGCCACGTACTGTCCGATAAGCCGAGATATGAAAAGACAAATACCACCGGCAGCAGCAGGAAGGTAAAGCAGCTGTGACTTTTTACCCGAAACACCCCGCATAACGAAATACCGCAGCAATACAGCAATATGCCCGCCGCGATGACTGTCACCGCCGTGTAGATCATCATAAACAGAATATCGAACCGATGGTTGAGCGAGACATTTCCGACGCTCACAATGCGCGACAGTTCCGTCAGCGGAAAAGATAAATGCCGCGTTCCTTCAATCGAGAACACGCCGGTACAGCAAACCAGAATCATCACGCAGCAGGCTGCCAGCAGCGCGGCGCCGCTCACCAAACCCCGCGCCAGCTTCTTTTTTTCATAATACCCCGCAAAGTACCCTGTTGCTGCGATGCCGCACAACGGCATCACCGACTGCCGCAGTTGACTCACGGCAAAATCATTCGGCTTGAGCAACGGCAGCAGTTCGCCGTAGTTCATGCTGTATAGCGCCATCGCAACAATAAACCCCAGCGGCAGAATAATCGCCAGAAACAGCAGCTCGGCCGTCCGCGCAATCTGCCGGATACCGGCGGGAATTACACAGCACACCGTCAGCAGCGTCACCAATAACACCACCTGCGGCGGCGTTTTCTCCAAAAGAAACAGCCCTGTCATCTGCGTCTGCTTCACGGCAATGCAGCACACCTCGGCACCGAAGCATACCGCCCCCACGATAAGCACCAACCGGGCGATTCCATTGCCCAGATGTTCCTGCAAAAGATTGGGAAACGAGACGCTGCCGCTGTGTCCGTAGCAATACGCCAGCATCGCCATCGAGATGAGCGTCAGCAGCACCGTCAGCGCCAGCAGCGACAACGACGTCCGCCCAAAATTTTCGGGATAAAAATACATGCCCCCCATGCCCGCCATAATAACCAGCACCGTCAGCTGCCACGTGGAAAACGTGGAGGCATGATTGGAATGACTCTGATTCACACCCGTCCCTCATTTCATTCTCACCACATCAATCGGCTCGTAATACTCCGGCCGCGTGTTCCTGCGAAAGATCGGCAATTCGATCAAACTTTCCAGAAAGCCCTTCTTGTAAGTCGGCGAAAACGGCGCGGTGAACTCGGTTCCATAGCTGTAGAGCGCGCAAAGCTGAGAGATAAACAGCACAACCCCCACCGTCAGTCCAAAGATGCCAAATATGGCGGACAGCGCCAGCAAAAAATACTTCACCAGCCGCAGCGACGACGACAGCTCATACGCGGGAATCACAAAGGTGGTCAAAGATGTCAGTCCCACAATAATAATCAGCAGCGGGCTCACCAGTCCCGCGCGAATCGCCGCGTCCCCCACGATTAAACCGCCCACAATCGACATCGCCGAGCTGATACTGCCCGGCAGGCGGATACTGGCCTCCCGCAGCAGCTCGATAAAAAACTCCAAGATAATAACCTCGGTCACCGCGCTGAACGGCACATTAATCCGGTTGGCGGCCGACAGCAGCAGCAGGTCCACCGGTAGCAAACCGGGGTTGTAAGCGACCACCGCCACATATAGGGAAGGGGCACTGACCGAGAGGAACACCGCCACCCACCGCAGCAGCTTGAGAAAGGAGGAATACGTCCACCGCTGATATCCGTCCTCGGAGACCTGCATCATCGAAGCAAAGGTACAGGGAGCCAGCAGCACATACGGACTGCCGTTGACGATCAGCGCCACACGCCCCTCACAGACCTCGGCCGCCGCCATGTCAGGCTTTTCGGTGCCGCCGATCTGAGGAAACGGACTGAGCGGATACTGTTCGATGAGCTGCCCCAGCTCCCCCGAATCGTTGAGAATGTCAATCGTAATCTTTTCAATTCCCTGCCGTATTTCGTCCACCAACTGCGGATTGACCACGCCGTCGATATAGCACATCGCCACACTGGTGTGCGACCGCAGCCCCACTTGCAGCATTTCGATTGTCAGATTGGGGTCTGAAATCCGCCGCCGCATCAAAGCGGTATTGGTGCGAAGATTCTCGGTAAACCCCTCGTGCGGTCCCACCACGGACCCAGCCGTTTCACTCGGCGATACCGAGCGCGACTCTATGCTCCGCGCCCCGATGACAAAGGCGGTATTCAGCCCCTCAATACATAGCAGCACGTCACCCGTCAAAGCGGATACATATCCCTTGGCCAGACTTGTCTGTTCGCTGACCTCCGTATTGAGTATGATCTGGTTAAGCTGCTGCAAAGGGGGCATATTTTCCACATTCCCGCTGATATTGAGCCGCATGGCCGGCCAGATCAGATCCTGTTCGATGCTCTGTTTGCCGCACATTCCGTCCACCAGCACTACAAAGCTCCGCCGCCCGTCCGCCAGCGTAAATTCCCGTATCAGCACATCCACATTTTTTCCTTTCCATGTCTTGCAGCATACCAGGTTAGCGTTGTAATCAGGCGAAACCGCCTGCTCGAAACCGGGACGGATATCAAACACTCCGCCGCCGTCGTAAATTTCCTGCCTTCCGGCATTCTCCTCTTCAACCCCGTCGGACGCTTCCGTCTCCGAACCGCCCATTCCCAGCAACCGCCGGAATACATTCTCCGCCAACCGTCCTCATCTCCCGTTTATTGCAGATTACTGTATTCATTTTTTACCGGGGCAGGAAGGATTATACTTCCCTGTGTAAATTTCACGCCAAAAAGGCAATCCTCCCATAAAGCGGCTGTGCTTCCTGAGAGGATTGCCTTTTACCAAATAGATTTACTTTAACAGCTGATTTACATCAAATTTCCAATTCATGTTCCCCGTCAGGAGCGTTTTCCGCTTCTGACACATGCCGAATCTCCAGACCGGGCGTATAAGCGGCTGTCGCTGTCGGCAGCCCCTGTCTTCTGAGGGAATGCTCGGTAATACGCTTGATGACATAATAGATGGTTGCGAAGAGCGGCACACCCAGAATCATACCGATAAAGCCAAACAGCTTGCCGAAAAGGAGAATGGCGATCGTGACATACAGCGCGGAAATGCCGGTGGAATTGCCAATAATGCGCGGACCGATGACATTGCCGTCCACCTGCTGCAAAATCACAATGAAGATAATAAACACCAGGCACTGCTTGGGCGAAACCAGCAGCAGCAGAAACGCGCTGGGAATGGCGCCGATAAACGGGCCGAACATCGGGATAATGTTGGTCACACCCACCACCACACTGATGAGCAGTGCGTAGGGCATCTGAAGAATCGACAACACAATGAAGCAGATAATCCCCACAATCAGCGAATCCAGCAGTTTGCCGGAGATAAAGCCGCTGAAAATGCGGTGTGCCTGCTTGATGGTCTCGTCGATTTCATCGTTAACGCGCTCGTTCTTGCTCACGGCATGGAATAACTTGCGGCACTGGCCAAGATAACGCTCACGGTCAAGCAATAAGTAAATCGTGATGATAATGGTCAGCATAATTGTGACAATAGCGGAACCAATCGAAACCACGCTGTTGGCAATATTGTAAATCGTGTTGACGAGGTTGGTTTTGAGCCATGTCATCAGACTGTTCTCGGTGGAATCAATGATCTGTGACACATAGCCTGCCGCGCTGCTTTCGGTAGCCATAAAGGCCTGCAATTTGTTAAACTGCGCTTCCACCATATCCGGCAATTTCGGCAACAATTCTACCACGCTGCTCCACAGCTGCGGAATCAGCACCCACGCCAGCAAGCCAATCACGGCAAACACGATCACGGCTGTCAGCAGCACAGAGACCTGCCGCGCGGCCTTGGCGATGGGTTTGACTTTCGCGCACTGCCTCTCGAAAAACTCGGCCATCGGCCAGAGCAGATACGCGATCAGAATACCTGCCCACAGCGGCTGGAGTACGGAAAAAAAGGTACCCACCACATTCTTGATGAACTGAAAGTGAAAAATCACCAAAAACAGTGCAAGTCCCCCACCGACCGCAGCCAGAATCGTTGACCATTTCGGTCTGTTAAACATCAGGTATCGCCCCCTAGCAATATCAAACGATGTGAGAAAAGAAACATATGTACTTACACTTTTATCATAGCACAATCCCCCGAAGAGTGCAATATGCAACACCTGAAATTTTAAATGATTCTCTCGCAGTTTCTCAAAACCACTGCCCTTGCATTGTGAAAATTTCTTCTAGGTCAAAAGCCCACCCGTTTTGCCATATTCTATTTATATTATTTTAGATAAATAAATAAGAAAAAAAGTGGGCTAAACGATTTGTAATTAAAGCGCGAATATATTACAATCCGTCATTCGTGATTTCCTGTCAATCGGGACAACTGGCATTTTCCATAAAAATTCGAGCAGGGCGGGCGGCGCGTTTTCGCGGGGAATAAAAAATCGTGAAAACTTGATCTTAATTTGCAAAAATCATTGACACCGCCTGCAAATCAGCCTATAATGGTATTTAACGTGTGAAAAGTCTGTCAATTTCCGGACACAGACGCCGACATTCGTCAAACGTCGTCGGCCCGTCACATCGACTTTATTTTTTGGAGGTTACTACACTATGGCACGAGTTTATAATTTTTCGGCAGGTCCGTCCATGCTCCCCGAGGAAG
>CAMHEZ010000003.1 GCA_946184295.1 uncultured Clostridia bacterium
CTCGCTTAATTGCGCTTCGCTTTTCATTTCATTATTCTTTATTCTCTATTCTTTTAGCGGCGCGCATGCGCCGCGCTTCATATTCCGCCGCCGTCGGTGTTTTCCATGCCGCCCATGTCCAGGCGTTTTTGCAGGCAGCGAATCTGGGCTTGCAGAATGGTGATATCCTCTTCCACCGGGTCGGTGTAGTGAATCTGGTCGAGTTCACCGCACGGCACCTGCCCCGCCACGCGCACCACACGCGCCGGTACGCCGACAGCCGTGGCGTCCGGGGGAATCTCCTGCAAGACCACCGCGCCCGCCGCGATTCTCGCGTTATCCCCCACCGTGAAGGGACCCAGCACCTTCGCGCCGGAGCCAATCAGGACGTTATTGCCGATGGTGGGGTGACGCTTGCCGGTATCCTTACCGGTGCCGCCGAGGGTCACGCCCTGATAGATGGTGCAACCGTCACCCACCTCGGCGGTCTCGCCGATGACAACCCCCATACCGTGATCGATGAGCACGCCGCGCCCGATCTTGGCGGCGGGGTGAATCTCAATCCCCGTGCGGCGCTTGGCACGTTCGCTGATCCAGCGGGCGAGGAATTTGAGATTGTGGCGGAAACACCAGTTGGCGCGGCGGTGGGACATCAGTGCCTTATAGCCCGGATAGAGCAGCCGCACCTCAATGGCACTTCGCGCCGCCGGGTCGCGTTCCATAATGGCTTCAATCAAGTCCTTGCGGTAGCTTGACAATAGTACCAGCTCCTTGTCTGTTTGTTTATATGCGCCCAAGCCTGTTGCGTATCGAAGCGCGTCTTGCTCGCAGGCTGCGCCTGCTTGTGGGGCGCTGCCCCACGCCCTGCAAGGGCTACTCGCCCTTGACCAGCTTTCGCTAGCGAAAGCGTGGAACCAGTCCCCTGCACCCCGCGCCGCATTCGCGGCTAATTCATCAATTTCTCGAACAATCGCAATTCCGCCGCCAGTGCCGCCACGATGGCGCCGTTTTCCAGTCCGGCGGGGTAGGTTTTGAGCAGCTCGCGCTTGTCATTGTCGGCCAGCAGGTCGATGCTGTGCAGATAATCCTCATGAATGCCGTGCTTCTGACAGATCAGCTCAATCAGCAGCGTGCGCAGCTCGTTCATGAGTTCGGCGGCGTAGATCACCGAGCCGCCGGCATTGGCGTGCTTGGCGAGATTGATTTTGTCATAGACGGCCTCCCACGTGAGCGCGGCAGCCGACGGGGCGACTGGCGCGGCGGGAATTTCGGGCAACGGCGCCTCTGCGGTCACGGGGACGGCAGCGGGGGCGGGCTGTTCCGGTTCGGGGCTCTCTCTGACGGGGTCTTCCGCAACCTTGCCCTCCGGCAGATAAAAATCCGCCGCCGCGCCGTGCCTGTCGAAGTAGGGCAGCCACCAGTCGAACGACGGCAGACTGTCGGCGGTGCAGATGAAAATTTCGAGGAAAAGTCCGCTCTCAAAGCGGTACTTTGCCACCGTGCGCCCGTCGGACTGCTCCTTTTCCTGCGTCTGGGGGCTGAGAAATTCGGTCACAAGAAAGTTGAGGTCGGCAAAGATTTTGTCCAGCTCTCCGGCCTTGCCCGCGGTCACGATGTGGATATCGCTGGGCGGACAGTGCCGCTCCCCCGCCAGCACGAAGGTTGCCACTTCCTCCACCTTGCGCACCATCACACCAAGCTTTTTGAGCAGCTCGCGGCGCGCCCGCATGATTTCACTTTGTTCCAAGATATTCACGTCCCTTTCTTTTTGATTTGCCAACAAAAAACACCCCCGCCGCGCTCCTTCTCTCCACAGAGAAAGACAGCGCAACGGAGGCGAAATTTTCATGCAAAAAATCCCACGGTTCCACTCCTGTTTATCACTCGTACAGCCTTAACGCGGCCAAGGACGGGCGCGTATTGCCCCGCGCCTGCGTGATGAAGGGTGCAATTCGTCCCTGCGCCGCGCCGGGAACGCTTGCAGCCGATGACGTTCCCTCTCTTGGGGCGGTAAAGCAGAACCTACTAACCCTCTGAGCATTTCATCAAAAACAGAATTGTCTATGTGATTACTATTATATGCTATTCCCGCGGATTTTGCAACCGTTATTTTGAAATAATTTGCATGGTGAGGCCTGTTTTTTTTCGCTTATTTCGCTAAAGTCTCCCATGCGGCGAAAAGCCGCCCCCGGCAGATGGGTAACACCTGCGGGAGCGGCTTTCCGGGGATTTATTCTGAAATGGAAAGAGAAATCTACTTGGCATATTCGGAGGCACGGCTCTCACGAATGACATTGACCTTGATCTGACCGGGATACTCCAGCTCACTCTCAATCTGCTTGCAGATTTCGCGGGCGAGAAAGGGCATATCCGCGTCGCTCACGGCCTCGGGCTTGACGATGACACGCACCTCGCGGCCGGCCTGAATGGCAAAACTCTCGGACACGCCGGAGAAGCCGGAGGCGATTTCCTCTAGGCGCTGCAAACGCTTGATGTAGCTCTCCACATTTTCTCTGCGTGCGCCGGGACGTGCGGCGGACACCGCGTCAGCGGCCTGCACGAGACAGTCGGTGATGGAGGTCGCCTCCACGCCGCCGTGATGCGCGGCAATGGCGTGAATGATGTGTTCCTGTTCGCGGTACTTGCGCGCCACGTCCACGCCGATATCCACATGACTGCCCTCCATCTCGTAATCCAGCGCCTTGCCGATGTCATGCAGCAGACCGGCGCGGCGTGCGGCTGCCACATCAGCTCCCAATTCGGCGGCCATCGCGCCGGCGATCACGGAAACCTCCAGCGAATGCTTGAGCACGTTCTGACCGTAGCTGGTGCGGTAGCGCAGACGGCCCAGCAGCTTGACCAATTCGGGGTGAAGACCCATGACATTGGCCTCCAGCATGGCCTTTTCGCCTTCCTCTTTGATGGTCATTTCAATCTCGCGGTTGGCCTTGTCCACCATTTCCTCGATGCGGGCGGGATGAATGCGGCCGTCGGCGATGAGGCGGTTCATGGCAATGCGTGCCACTTCGCGCCGAATGGGGTTAAAGCAGGAAAGAGTAATCGCCTCGGGTGTGTCGTCGATGATGATGTCCACGCCGGTGGCGGTTTCGAGGGCGCGGATATTTCTGCCCTCGCGGCCGATGATGCGGCCCTTCATCTCGTCATTGGGCAGCGGCACGACCGACACGGTGGATTCCGCCACATAATCGGAAGCGCAGCGCTGAATAGCGAGCGAGATGATGTTCTTGGCCTTCTTCTCGGCTTCTTCCTTCGTCTGCTGTTCGTATTCCTTGATTTTGACGGCCTTTTCATGTATCAACTCGTCCTCGAGTGCCTGCATGAGCTGTTCCTTGGCCTGCTCGGCAGTGAGGTTTGCCAGCTTTTCCAGCAATTCGAGCTGACTGCGGTGAAGCGCTTCGGCCTCGGCGAATTTGTCGTCCGCCTGCTTCATGCGGGCGGATACCTGTTCGAGCTTCTTTTCCGCCTGCTCGATCTTCTTGTTCAGGTGCTCCTCGCGCTGCTGCACGCGCTTTTCCTGCTTGTTGATCTCGCTGCGGCGCTCGCGCATTTCCTTTTCATTGTCGGATTTGAGCGCATAGACCTCTTCCTTGCCCTTGAGGACAATTTCCTTGCGTCTGGACTCACCTTTTTTCTTGGCGTCCTCCACAATGCGCTTTGCCTCCTCTTCGGCAGAGGAAATGGCGGCCTCGGCCACCTTTTTGCGTTCTTCATAGCCCAGTTTATGGCCTTCCTCCAGACCTGATTTCCGTCCGAGGACCAGCATCACTGCGCCGGCGATCAATCCGATGAACAAACCCAATAAAAACCACTTTAACATTGTTTTACACACAACCTCCTTTGTAAAGTCAGGTCGGCGCAAACGTCAACAATTCATTAACAAATATCACATGAGGAATAAATTAAAAAAATATATATAGCAATATATGAATTAAAATATGCCAAAACAATATAGCAATTGCATTGCCTTCCGGTTGCACCGCCCAGTGCGGCGCTTCGTCACCATGTCGAAAAAACGCCGCGCAATCAGTGTTGTTGGATTATTCATAGAGGGAACCGTCCCACGGCAATAGGTTCACATGAACCGCCGCCGCAAAAACAATTACCCTGTATATTGTAGTCCATTTTTTTATTTATGTCAAGAAATTTAAAAATGGTTTTACGATTTTTGTGCAAGAATTTTTTGTCATCGGCAGCAACGCAGCAGCGTACGGAAATCAATTTTGAAAAGCGAAGCGCAATTAGCCGCGAATGCGGCGCGGGGTGCAGGGGGCTAGCTCCACGCTTTCGCTAGCGAAAGCTGGTCAAGGGCAGCGCCCTTGCAGGGGAGTGGGGGCAGCGCCCACACGAGCGAAGCCATTGGCTGAGCGAGCAAGACGCACCAAGACACGCAACAGGGCCAGGCGAATCCGATAGAAGAACCCATCAAAATTGATTTCCCTGCGCAGTAACGAAAGATGTATTGACAAGCCATCACGATACCAATATAATGGAATACAAACCCACAGGATAGGAGCATCAGCCTGATGAAACAAACCAACCGTTCTGCCCGACTGACGGCGCTGGCCGTTCTGGGCGTATGCCTTGCCTCCATCGGCGGCGCGCTGCTCTTTGCCCGCGCGAACGCCCCCGGCGACGCCGTTTCCACCGCCGACCGCACGGTATCGGCTTCCGAAAGCCGCGCCGAACGCGATGATACGTCCGTGCCCCCTTCCCCCCTCCCCAAAGAGGAAACCGTGACCGTCACCTACGTCAAGGCAACCAAGGCCGCCAATATCCGCGCCGCCGACAGCGACGACGCGGCCGTCATCGCCGCGCTGCCCGCCGGCAGCGAACTGCCCTATGTCTCCGAGAGCCGCAGCAGGTATCAAATCACCTGTGAGGACGGCCGGAACGGTTGGGTGCCGAAAAATCTGTGCGGCAAAATCGAGAAAGAGATCGTCATCACCCACGTGCCGGACTTCACGGCGGGACAGCCCATCGACATGAAGGGATACCACGAGGGCGACGCGCTCGCGGCCATCTTCAAACAATATCACACGGTGGGCGCGTCGGTCGCCGTCATCAAGGACGGACAGGTCTGCTACCATTACGAATACGGCTACGCCAACAAGGCGGAAAAGAAAAAAGTGACCGAGGCCACCAAATTCCGCATTGCCTCGGTGTCGAAGGTCTTCACCGCCATGCTGGCGATGAAGCAGTCCGACGATGGCCTGCTGGATCTGGACAGGGATATCGGGGAAATTCTCGGCTATCGGGTGGGACACCCTGCCTTTCCGCAGCAGCCGGTTACAACCAGAATGCTGCTGACCCACACGGCGGGACTGGTGGACCGCAAGGATATGTACCGCCAGCCGCTGCGGGAGCTGCTGTCCAACCGCCGGTATTATAATTCCAAACCCGGCACGAGCTTCCTCTATTCCAACCTGAGCATGGGCACGGCGGGGGCTGTGCTGGAAAAAAGCGCGGGACAAACGGTTTCGGAGTATGCCCGCGACGCGTTTCTTGCGCCGATGGGGCTGGATGCGTCCTTTGACGCACAATATCTCTCGGACAAGTCGCTCGTGGCCGACTGCTACGAAAACGGCGCCATTGCCTGCGACAACAAATTCCTGACCCGTAACCAGACGGTCGGCACGCCGGGAACGACCTTCCACCTGACGGCCGGGGGGCTGCTCATCAGCGCGGAAGATCTGGCCTCGCTGATGACGCTGCTCATCAATGACGGGCAGTATAACGGCACACGGTATCTCTCGCAGGCCGCGCTGGACGAAATGCTGGCCAAGCAATGTGAAACCAAGCAGAATTTTACGCAGTGCATCGGCATTCGCAAGATGAATAACCTTGTCAGCGAGCGGGACATGTATTATCACAACGGCAACGCCTACGGCATCCACTCGCTCATAGCGCTCGACCCGGCGGACAGGAGCGGCGTGGCGGTCATCACCTCCGGCTCCTACCCCACCAGAAGGGACAATACCCTGTTCGCGGTCTGTGACGACGTGCTCGCCTGCTGTTACGACAGCGTGCTGTCAGCGGACGCGGACTGAGGTCCCTCGTTTATGCAGGATAAATCCGCCAATTATTCATTTATGCAGGAATAACCAGCAAAACTGCGCCTAAAAAACCGATTTTTTGCAAGCTGTTTTTGTATTATTATACAAAAATTCGGAATCGGACATCTTTTTGTTCAAATTCTGTTGACAAACGGTTAATATTGTGCTAATTTATGGTTGCATTCAAAACGTGCAAACGTACCATCGTACAGCAGGAGGAAGATATCTATGAAAAAGGTTATCGCCATGCTCCTCGCGTCCGCCATGCTCTGTGTGAGCTTCGTGGGCTGCAAGGGCAACGACAAGCAGAACAATGTCAGCAAGTCCGACACCGCCGCAGTCGATGTGAGCGACGTCAAGTTCATCAAGGACGGCACGCTCACCGTCGGCATGGAAATCGGCTACCCGCCCTTTGAGGATAAGGCCGAGAACGGCGAGCCCGTCGGCTACGACGTCGATCTGGTCTACGCTGTCGCGGACAAGCTGGGCCTGGAGGTCAACATCGTTGACACCGCTTTTGACGTCATTTTCGCCGGCATCGGCACCAACTATGACTGCGTGGTTTCCGCCGTCACCATCACCGACGAGCGCAGAGAGAACTGCCTCTTCTCCGACCCCTATATCGACAGCTATCAGGCCGTCGTCATCAAGAAGGGCAGCAACATCAAGATTGAGTCGCTCAAGGATCTTTCCGGCAAGTCCGTGGCGCTTCAGGACGCGACCACTTCCAAGGCGCTTCTCGAGGACATGATCGAGACCGGCACCGTCAAGGACTGCAAGATGGGTCCGTCTGAGAAGGTTCTCACCGCTTTCACCGCTCTGGACAACGGCGAATACGACGTGGTTCTCTGCGACAGCCCGGTAGCCGACACCTATCTCACCAACTACCCCGACAAGTACGAGCTGGCTTTCCTCGATCACGAGAACGTGGAGCAGTTCGGCGTGGCAATGGCCAAGGACAATGAGGCGCTTCAGACCGCGATCAACGAGGCGATGGCGCAGCTCAAGGACGAAGGCTTCTTTGAGGACAACACCGCTAAGTGGTTTGCGTAAGTCTTGTCCCCTGGCAGATAAAAAATAATTGATTAGAGGCACATGGCGGCGATTTTCGCTGTGTGCCTTTAATTGGTTTTTTTGCATTATTATGAGAACAGAAGGTGTTATCAAATGAAAACCTCGAAGATTTCCGATTTCTTCCGGTGGCTTGTCTCGGTCTTTGACGTGAGAAAATGGGAGCGCAAGTCGCGTATTATTGCCATCGTGCTGGTGGCGCTCTTTGTGGTCGCCACGGCGTTTGCCTTTGTCAAGCCGAGCGAGGAAGAACTCATGGACAGCGCCTCCCAGCAAATCCGCACGGAGCTGAAAAAAGACGAGACGCGTTCCCGCCGTCAGGTCGCCATCACCTACAACGACCTCTACTTTATCAATTACGGGTCCTTCTCGACCTCCGGCGTGAAGGGCATCAGTGAGAAATACGTCGGCTTTGCGGGCAGCGTTCACAAAGCGGACGACGGCGCGTGGAACGTGGTCGGTCAGTTCATCAATTATACATACCGTATGCTGGGCTGCGGTCAGAGTATGCTCTACGGCGCCAAGCTGACCATTCTGCTGACCACTATCAGCATTGTCTGCGGTCTGTTTATCGCGATTTTCTTAGCGCTGGGCAAGATTTCCAAAAATCCGCTCATCAGCCTGCCCTGCCGCGCGTATATTTTCTTCTTCCGCGGCACGCCGCTGATGATTCAGATCTTCTGCATCTATCTGGCGATTCCCGGCATTTTCGAGGGTTTCAGCTGGCGCAGCCTGTTTGACTCCAACGACCCCGAAGGCGTGTTCAAGGGCGCGTTTGTGGCGGCGGCGATTGCCTTCATTCTCAACAGCGCGGCCTACTGCGCGGAAATCGTGCGCGCGGCGGTGGAATCCATCGACAAGGGGCAGTATGAGGCGGCCAAGGCGCTGGGCATGAGCTACGGTCAGACCATGAGCAAGATCATCATTCCCCAGTCGGCGCGGCGCATGATTCCCCCTGTCTGTAACGAGTTTGTCATGATGATTAAGGACGCCTCCCTGGTGTTCGTCATCGGTCTGATGGACATCACCACCATTTCCAAGACCATTTCGGCGAGCGGCTCCTACCTGGTCTTCATTCCGGCGCTGGTCATCTACCTCATCATCACGGCATTTTTCACCTATGTCTTCGGCAAGATCGAGAAGAAATTCTCGGTGTATGAATAAAGGAGGGACTGCGCTATGTCAATGATTCGTACCGAGCATGTCAGCAAGAAATTCGGTCATCTGGAAGTGCTCAAGGACGTCAACCTGACCGTGGAAAACGGCGAAGTGATCTGCATCATCGGCCCTTCCGGCGCGGGCAAATCCACCTTTCTGCGCTCGCTCAACCAGCTGGAAATGATTACCGGCGGCAAAATCTACATTGAGGACGAGCTGTTTCTCCACCGGGAACACGACAAGACCGTGGAAAGTATCGACAAGGAGAAGCACAAGGCACTGATGCTGGAAATGGGCATGGTGTTTCAGCACTTCAACCTGTTCCCGCACAAGACCGTGCTGGAAAATCTGATGCTGGCGCCCATGACCGTGAAGGGCAAGAGTCAGGAGGAAGTGGAGCCGCTGGCCCGTCAGCTGCTGAGTGAAGTGGGTCTTTCGGACAAGGCGGACGTATACCCCTCCAAGCTCTCCGGCGGCCAGAAGCAGCGCGTCGCGATCGCCCGCGCACTCGCCATGCAGCCCAAGATCATGCTCTTTGACGAGCCGACCTCCGCACTTGACCCCGAACTGGTAGGCGAAGTGCTCAACGTCATGAAGAAGCTCGCCGAGGAAGGCATGACCATGCTGTGCGTCACGCACGAGATGGGCTTTGCCCGCGAAGTGGCCGACAGAGTGGTCTTCATGGCCGACGGCATCATCATGGAAGAGGGCAAGCCGGAGGAGATGTTCAACAATCCCCAGAACGCCCGTACCAAGCAATTCCTGCAAAGTATCCTGTAAAACACACCACACCGCCGCACCGACCGCGCTCCCCCGCGTGTCCACCTGCGGCGGTGTTTTTTGACATATGCCATAAAAACTATTTACTTTTGGGAGAGAATGATTTACAATGAAAGTTACCGAAAAAAACAGACAATGGAAAGGGACACTGCTCCTGCTGCTGACGGCGGTGATCTGGGGACTGGCGTTTGTGGCGCAGCAGGTGGGCGCCGAGTACCTCGGCACCTTCAGCTTCAACGGCATCCGCTTTCTGCTGGGCGCGGTTTCGCTGGCGCCGGTCATCGCACTGTTTGAACGCGGGAAGACCGACGGCACGGGGCGCAAAAAGCTGCTGCCCGCCTCGCTGATTGCGGGCACGGTGCTGTTTCTCGCCTCGGGCTTGCAGCAATACGGCGTGCAGCTCGGCGTACCGGCGGGCAAAGCCGGCTTTATCACGGGACTGTATACGGTCATCGTGCCGCTGCTCTCCTTTCTGCTCTTTCGCAAGCGCACCAACGTCTTTATTTGGCTGGGCGCACTGGTGGCCGTGAGCGGTCTGCTGCTGCTCAACCTCGACGACACCTTCACACTGACCGTCGGGCCGGGGGAACTCTGCCTGCTGGCCGGTTCGGTGATGTGGGCGGTGCATATTCTGGTGATCGACAAATTCGTCGCGGAGGTCAGCCCGCTGCGCTTTTCTCAGATGCAGTTTATCGTGTGCGGGGTGGAAAATATGCTGTGCGCGGCGCTGTTTGAAACCGTGACGCTGACGGATATCCGCATGGCAGCGGTTCCGCTGCTTTACGGCGGTATCATGTCGGTGGGCGTGGCATACACCTGTCAGGCGCTGGGACAAAAAGAATCCGACCCGACGGTTGCCGCCATCATCTTTTCGATGGAATCGGTGTTCAGCGTCATCGGGGGCATTCTGATTCTGCACGCGCACATGGCGTGGCAGGGCTACGTCGGCTGCGGACTGATTCTGGGCGGCATTCTGCTGGCACAGCTCAAGGGCACGAAATAAGCGAAGCATAATTAGCCGCGCATGCGGCGCGGGAGTCCAGGGGGTGCAGGCACCTCCTGGCAGGTCAAGGGCAGCGCCCTTGCGGGGCATGGGGCGGCGCCCCACGAGGGAGGCTTTAGCCGACCGAGCAAGACGCGCCAAGACCCGCAACAGAGGCGGGCGAATCCGAATCAGCTTTCGACCAAAATTGATTTCCCTGAGGGAGGACATAAGCCAATGGACAACGGTATCCGCTATTATGACATCGGGCTGAACCTGTTTTGCCGACAGTTCAGAAAACCGGAACAGATCATCGCCGATGCGTGGAATGCGGGGGTTTGCTGCATTCTCACCGGTTCGGACATGGCGTGCAGCCGGTCGGTGGAGACTTTTATCCGCCGACGCGAACGCGGCATTCCTGTCTACGGCACGGCGGGGATTCATCCCCACAACGCCGACCGCGCACAGAAAAGCGACTTTCTGGAAATCGAACAGCTGATTCTCGGCAATCCGCTGCTGGTGGCTGTGGGAGAATGCGGGCTGGATTATGACAGAATGTATGCCACGCGTGAAAACCAGCTGCGCTGTCTCGACCATCACATCATGCTCGCGGAGCGGCTGGGCAAGCCCATGTTTCTGCACGAGCGGGACGCGGCCAAGGATTTCGCGGCACGCTTCGCCAAGCACCCGGAAGTGTGCAGACGCTCGGTAGTGCATTGCTTCACAGGCGACCGCCGGACGGTAGAAACGTATCTCGAAATGGGCTTTTCCATCGGGGTGACGGGCTGGATTTGCGACGACCGCCGCGCCGCCGCGCTGCGTGAGGCCGTGCGGGTTATTCCGCCGGACAGGATTCTCATTGAAACCGACGCGCCCTATCTCACGCCGCGTAACGTGAAGGGGCTGGACCGTACCAATGTGCCGCAGAATATCCAATACGTCGCGCGGGAGCTGGCACAGTATATGGGCATGACGGAGCAGGAGCTGATGGCGCACGCGAAGGAGAATACTGAGAGGCTGTTCGGGTTGAAAGAGAAAAATAATTAAGCGAGCGTATGCGAGCGCGGGAGTGCAGGGGGACTGGTCCTCCTGCCGGGTCTCGCTTTCGCTAGCGAAAGCTGGGGCAATCGCCCTTGCGGGGGCCGGGGCAGCGCCCCGGGAGGGAGGCTTTAGCCGACCGAGCAAGACGCGCCAAGACATCGGATCAGCCCGGGCGAATACGGATTCGCCTGACCCTGTTTTTCATCTGAGCTGGTTCCGCTCGCTCAGCCTGCGGCTTCGCTTGTGGGACGCTGTCCCACTCCCTGCTGGGGCGCTGCCCCCGTCCCCGCCAGGAGGTCCAGACCCCCTGGACTCCCTTAATTGCGCTCCGCGCTTCTATATCTTACACTACGGAGGGAACATCATGCGATTTCTGGCAGTACTGATCGCGCTGGCCTGTGCGCTGGCTCTGTTCATCAAGCTGGCGGAGGACAAATACCTCGTGCCGTTTCTCGACAAGCTACTGTTTCATCAGGCCTTCACCCCCACCGAAAAGGCCGTCCTCATCAAAAAAACCGAGGAAACCGCCGTCAACTCCGACGGCACCGAGTACACCAATCTGGTGCTGCGGTTCGTCACAGAGGGCGGCGAGATCAAATGCTACGTGACCGGCCGGGTCTACCGGCAGGTCTGCGAGGGCATGGAGGGTATGCTGACCCACCGGGGCACGCTGTTTAAATGCTTCGACGTGGGCAGCGTGAGAATCGGCAGATAGGAGCCTCCCATGAAATTTGAAAATATCCAAGCGATTCTCTTCGACTCGGCCGGCGTATTGAACACCACCGCCACGGGCAACTGGTTTCTCTCCCCCCGATTCTTTTCCTACGTTGACAGGGAACAGTACGACGCCTTTTCCCCGGACAAGCGGCGTGCCGCCTTTCGCCCCGCCGCCCACTATCTCAACGCCCAGAAACGCATTGTCACACTGGACGAAGAGCTGGCTCATTTCAAACGCTACTATGAAATTTTCTTTGAGGCGCTGCCCGAACTCGGCGTTACCCAGGAGCAGGCGCACGCCATTGCAACCGATCTGGTCTATAACACCGATAAATACGCCTTTTATGAGGACGCGCTGCGGCTGGTTCCCGCCTATCGCAAGACCCGCAAGCTGGCGGTTATCTCCGACGCGTGGCCTTCCCTGCGCGACGGCTACAAGGCCTGCGGCCTGTACGACTGCTTCGACGCCTTCGTGATTTCGTCGGAGCTGGGTACCCTCAAGCCTGACCCGCTCATGTATCAGACCGCGCTCGACGCGCTGCGCATTCCGCCGGAGCAGGCGGTCTTTATCGACGACACCCCCGCCAACTGCGAAGGCGCGACAGCCTTGGGCATTCCCTCGCTGCTGCTCTGCCGCAGCAAGCGGAGATATTGGGCCTACAAACTCATCAGCGCGACCAAACCCTACCGCGTGATTGACAATCTTGACCAATTGCAGAAACTGCTTTGACAGTGACGAAACATAGAAAGATGAGGCAAAATGGGAAAAGTAAAACTTCTGGATAAACACACGGCGGAACTGATCGCGGCGGGGGAAGTGGTGGAACGTCCCTCGTCGGTGGTCAAGGAACTGGTGGAAAACTGCATTGACGCGGGCGCGAGCGTCATCACCGTGGAAATCCGCCACGGCGGCACGGCATATATCCGCGTCACCGACAACGGCGAGGGCATCGCCCCCGAGGATGTACCGACGGCCTTTCTGCGCCACGCCACCAGCAAAATCCGCACCGGCGAAGATTTGGACTGCATCGCGACGCTGGGCTTCCGCGGGGAGGCGCTGGCCTCCATTTGCGCGGTATCCAAGCTCGATCTCATTACCCGCACCGCCGCCTCCGATGAAGGCGTGCATTACGTCATTCATGGCGGCGAGGAAACCGTGAGCGAACCGGCGGGCAGTCCTGTCGGCACGACCATTATCGTGCGGGAGATGTTCTACAACACCCCCGCGCGGCGCAAGTTCCTGAAATCCGACAAGGCCGAGGGCAACGCGATTGCCTCGGTGCTTGACCGCGTCGCGCTCTCTCACCCGGAGATTTCCTTCCGTTTCGTGCGGGACGGCAAGGAAGCGATGCTCACCCCCGGCGACGGCAAGCTCAAATCCGCGATTCACGCGGTGCTGGGGCGGGAATTTACCGCCGGTCTGCTGCCGGTCAAATACACCTACAACGGCGTGCGCGTGGAGGGCTTCCTTTCTCGGCCGGTCAACGCGCGTCCCAACCGCTCGATGCAGATTTTCTTCATCAACGGCCGCTACGTGCGCAGCCGCACCATGCAGAACGCGCTCGAAGAGGCCTGCAAGGGCGCGGTGATGATCGGCAAGTATCCCGCCTGCGTGCTAGGTGTGAGTCTGGACTGTTCGGCGGTAGACGTGAACGTCCACCCCGCCAAGCTGGAGGTGCGCTTCACCAACGAGCGCCCGATTTATGAGGCCGTATTTTTCGCGGTCAAATCTTCGCTCGCGGAGTTCGACGCGCCGCGTGAGATGGAACTGCCCCAGACCCGCCGGGTCAATGTCGCGCCCAATATGCACGAATACAAGGGCGTGCAGGTCAGCCTGAGCGAAACCGCACGCGCTGACGCGATACGGCAGCGCGTACAGAGCGCCGCAACGGCTCCGACGCATGACAACGCGCCGGTCTTGCCGAAAACACCCGTCCGTCCGGCGGAACCCCCGCAAAAAACCGTTCCGTCGCACGATAAACCGGATACGCCGGTCGCGTCTGCTGTGCCCCCGCCTCCCACCTACGCGGAGACGGTGCGCGCCGCCGAGCCCGAAATTCACGGCACCCTGCCGCCGGTTCCAAACGATACCGACACGGAAATATCCGCTGCGCCCTCCCTGCCCGCAGCCGTCCCCGCCGGGGACATCGGGGCGGCGGTCGATGAAATCAAGGCCCGCACGGAGAGCTTCCTGCTGCCGGATTACCGCATCGTCGGCGAGATTTTCAACACCTATATTCTCATCGAATCGGGCGGGGAGCTGATTATGATTGACAAACACGCCGCCCATGAGCGCCTGATCTTTGAGCGGCTGATGAAAAACAGGGAGCACCCCGAAAGTCAGATGCTGCTCACCGCCCTTCCCGTCACGCTCGACAAGAAGCAGTACGAGCAGGTCACGGACAACCTTGACCTGCTGGCACAGGCGGGCTTCGAGGTCGAGGACTTCGGCACCGGCACGGTGATTCTGCGCAGCGTGCCGGCGATTCTCTCGGGCGAGGACGCGGAAGGCGCCTTTCTGGAAATTGCGGGCAAACTGGGCGACCGGCTCAACGCCGTCACCACCGACCACATGGAATGGATTTATCACACCATCTCCTGCAAGAGCGCCATTAAGGGCGGCGACAAAAACGTCGCGGCGGAGCTGAGCGAACTGGTGCTCACGCTCATTCACAATCCCGACGTGCGCTACTGTCCCCACGGCAGACCCATCTACATCTCACTTAAGCAGCGGGAGATTGAAAAATATTTCGGGAGAATCCAGTCATGAGCGGGCGCGTCAAGGTGGCGGCGGTCGTCGGTGCGACCGCTTCGGGCAAGACCGCGCTGGCGGTTTCGCTGGCCGAACGGCTGGACGGCGAGGTCATTTCCGCCGATTCCATGCAGATTTACACCGGACTGGCCATCTCCACCGCCAAGCCTACCCCGGAGGAAATGCGGAGCATTCCCCATCACCTGATCGACTTTGTCGCCCCCGAAGAAGCCTTCTCGGTGGCGCGTTACTGTGAACTGGGGCATGAAGCCATTGCCGCCATCACGGCGCGGGGCAGACTGCCGCTGGTCTGCGGCGGCACGGGACTGTATGTGGACTCCCTGCTCAACAACATCATCTTTGCCGAAATTCCCGAGGACGCGGCCCTGCGCGAGCGGCTCAACGCCGCATTTGACACATCAGGCGGCGAGGCAATGCTGCGGCGGCTGGCGGACTGCGACCCCGAAACGGCGCAGAAACTCGCGCCCGCCGACAAAAAACGCATTGTCCGCGCGCTGGAGGTCTACACCCTGAGCGGCACGACGCTTGCGGAGTGGAACCGCCGCTCCCGCAGCTGTCCCGACCGCTACGACACGGTCATCATCGGTCTGGGCTGGCGCGACCGTCAGAAGCTCTACGACCGCATCGACCGGCGGGTCGATCTCATGCTGGAAGCCGGACTGGTGCAGGAGGTGCGGGACTTCTACGCGTCCCACGCGGACGGAAAAACGGCGGTGCAGGCCATCGGTTGCAAGGAGCTGCTGCCCTATCTTCGCGGGGAGGAACCGCTGGATACGGCGGTGGAACGGTTGAAGCGGGAAACCAGAAGATTTGCAAAACGACAGTTGACATGGTTCCGCCGAAATGATAAAATAATATGGATATACGCTGATGAATACGCGTCCTATGACGAGCTGGTTGACCGCGCGGAACGCCTGATTAGCGGAGCGAATGCGTAGCGCGGGAGTGCGCTGGACGCGCCAAGACGAAAAACAAGGCAGGCGCATACAGATGATAAAAACAAAAGGGGGCAGGCCTGATGGCACAGGACAAGCAAACAGACGAAAACAACGGAAAAAAGCCGCGCTTTGATTTCAGAAGCGCCGTGCAATCCGTTACCAATCTCTTTCACGCGGCTCCCCGAAGCGACGCGCCGGAGCCGCCGCGTCACACAGTGGCCACGCCTTCGCAGGCGCCGAGCCACGCTCACGAAACCGTACGCCAAGCCGCACCGGAGGAAAACCGGGTCGGCGACGTGCTGGACACGGCGGGTATGCCAAAGCCAAAGCCCTCGTCGGTCAATTTTCACGCGTTTGACGGGCTGTACGGCGAAAAATCAGAGAACCAAGCACAAGACCACTACGAGAGCGAAGCGGAACGCGAATTTGACCGGGGCTACGTCGGCAGCGCCAATGTGACCATCCGCGGGCTGATGCGGGAATACACCAAAAAACTGTGGGTCAGAATGGCGCTGGGCGCCTTCGGCCTCCTGCTGGCGGTGTTTCTGGCCTATCAGTTTTACCTGCGGGTTTACACCGGGGTCAAGACCGAAACCGCCACCATCACCTATTATTCCGAGACCATCGACGTGGAGGGCGTAGCCATTCGGGACGAAACACTCATCGGCGGCAGCGTGAGCGGCGCGGCGGTCAGCGCGGTCAAAAACGGCGAAAAGGTGCTCAAGGGCGAGCCGGTTATCAATCTCTTTTCCTCCGCCAAGGCGGCGGAGGCCTATGAACGCATCGCCGAGATCGACCGTCAGATCGCCGAGCTGGAAAGCATGGTGACGGCCTCGGAGGACAGCGCCAATGCGGTACACAATATTGACAACCTGCTGGACGAACAGATGATGCTGCTCAGCGACTTGGGCGGTCGCGGCGACATGAGCCAGCTCGACGATATCAAGGGCGAGGTTTCCTATCTGCTCAACAAGCAGTTGGTCGCCATGCGCAAGGTGGAAAACTATCAGGACAAGATCGACGCGCTCACCAGCGAAAAAGAACGTCTTTCGGCTGCCAACGCGCAGGCTCCCGCAACGGTCAACGCCCCCACTTCGGGCTACTACATTGATTCGCCCGACGGCTATGAATCCTTGCTCACCCCTTCCATGCTGGACACACTCACCCCCGCCGGACTGAAACAGATCATGTCCCGCAAGGTGTCGGTGCCGGAAAACTCGGCGGGCAAGCTGATGAAGGACTTCACCTGGTATCTGGCGTGCCCCGTGCCCGCGCAGGATGCCAAAGACGTTCTCGCGGTCAAATCCGTCTACACGCTGCTGCTGCCCTATTCCGAAACCGGCAGTCTGCAAGCCACGCTCATGGCTTTGAACCCCGACGAAAACGGCAAAACCGTTCTGGCAATTTTCAAATGCACCACCCTCGGCTCGGAGTTGTGCGATCTGCGCACGCAGCCGGTCAAGATACAAATCCGCTCCTTCAAGGGCTTCAATATCAAAAAGGACGCGCTGCACGTCCGTATTCGGCAGAAGGAGGACACCGATGAGGAAGGGAACACCTATTCCTACGAGGAACGTCTCCCCTGCGTGTATATTCAGGTGGGGCACCAGATTTATCCGAGGCTGGTGGATATTCTCTATAACAACGACAAATTTGTGATATGCGCCGTGAACGACAACGGGGACAGCGAATACCTGTCGGTTTACGACGAAGTGATTACGGAAGGACGGGGACTGTATGAACGAAAGATCGTGGAATGATGCCGCGTCGGAGGCGCTGGCGCAGCGCTTTCACGACGTGGAGGAGAATGTGAAGGTCATTCGCGAGCGGTTGGCGGAGGCGGCGATCCGGTCGGGACGTGCGCCCGAGGACGTGACGCTGATGGCGGTCACCAAGACCGTCCCCGTGGAGGTCATCAACCACGCGCTCTCGCTCGGCATCGACTACATGGGCGAAAACCGCGTGCAGGAGCTCAATGGCAAATACGACGCGCTTGACAAGGACGGCAGGCACATTCACCTCATCGGCCACTTGCAGACCAACAAGGTCCGGCAGGTCGTGGGCAAGGTGGAGATGATCCAGTCGGTGGATTCCGAACGCGTAGCGGCGGCGATTGCCGCCAGAAGCCGCGAGCTGGAGCTTGTGACGGACGTGCTGGTGGAGGTCAACATCGGCCGCGAGGCCAACAAATCCGGCGTACTGCCCGAGGCGGCGCAGGAACTCATCTGTCAGATCAGTGAATTAGATGGTATCAATGTACAAGGGTTGATGGCAATTCCGCCCGCAGATTGTGAAATCACACAAACCAGACGATATTTTGAAGAAATATACAAACTGTTTATTGACATTGGCTCCAAAAAAACACATAATAGTAGTTATACGATGAAATGTTTGTCGATGGGGATGTCGTCGGACTATGCCGAGGCCGTGTTGGAAGGCGCGACCATGGTTCGCGTCGGCACCGCGCTCTTCGGCAGGCGCATCTACCAATAAACCCAACATATACGGAGGTTCAACAACATGGCATTCTGGAACAACAAGGCGAGAAGAAACAACGTCTACGACGACGAAGGCGCAATGGAAGGCGAGTTTGACTACGAAGACGAATTTGAGGGAGAGCAGGAGGACGACGACGAATTTGGCGAAGAGCCTTACGCGGAGCGCGGCTTTTCCGAGCCGGCCCAGCCCCAGCCGCAGGCGGCTTCGGCCAGAAGACAGACCTACTCGGCCGCGCCCAAATCGTCCGCACCCACCGAGGGCCGCGGCGTGCTGAACATTCACGCGACCGCGCAGCTCCACGTCATTATCCGCAAGCCGGAGACGATTGAGGACGCCAAGGAAATCGCGGACAGCCTGCTCGAGAGAAACACGGTCATCGTCAACCTCGAAAACACCAACAAAGAGGTCGGCCGCCGCATTCTCGACATTCTCACCGGCGTGACCTATGCCAATCACGGCGCGCTCACCCAGGTCGCTCACGCCACCTTCATGGTGACGCCCTATAACGTCGGCATTATCGGCCAGGACGTCATCGGCGAGCTGGAAAACCGCGGCGTATTCTTCGGTTAATCGCCGTGCGCAGCCATCACGACGGCAGCGAAGACAGGCTGCTGGAGGCCAGACTGGAAGATGCCGTAACGCTCTGTGAACGGCGGGGCGCCCCCGTCTTCACCGACTTTCTCACCGAAGAGGAACAGGCCCGTGCCGCCGCGTTTCTGAAGCGGCAGGGCGTGACGTATCGCTTCTTCGGGGGCTTTGAGGACGCGGAGCGCCGTATGCTCGGCGTCTTTCCGCCCTATGAGGAACCCGATACGGCTCTCTTTCCCATAGATTCGGTCACGGTGCGCTGCCGCGCCGCAGACAAATTGGAGCACCGCGCGGTGCTCGGCACGCTCATGGCGCAAGGCATTGAACGCGGCACCGTGGGCGATCTGCTCATCGAACCGGGCCGCTGCGTATTCTTCTGCCGTCCCACGGTCACGCGGGCACTGCTCGACGGCATCGACAAGATGGGCGGCACGGGCGTGACGCTCACGCCGGGTCACGACGAACCGCTCCCCCCGGCGCACAGCTTTCAGACCGTCACTGACACAGTGGCTTCGGCCCGGCTGGACTGCCTGGTGGCGGCACTCGCAGGCACCGGCCGCACGCAGGCCGAAGCGCTCATCACGGCGGGCAGCGTGCGGCTCAACGCCGTGGAATGCAAAAAGGTTTCCCAGACCGTGCGCGAGGGCGACAAGATCACCGTGCGCGGCACCGGGAAATTTATCATTGATGACATCAGCCATGTCACGCGCAAGGGAAGACTGATACTGTCTGCCCGCAAATATATATAATACATCATATATAGCCATAAAGGAGGCAGACAAACGTGCTGACCCTGAATGAAATCAGAAATGTCAATTTCAGAAAATCCAACTTCGGCGGCTACCGCGCCGAGGACGTGGAGGCCTTCATCGACGAAGTACAGCTCTCCTACGACTCGCTGCTCAAGGAAAACGCCGAGCTGCTCAAGCGTCTCGAGAGCCTGACCGCCAAGCTGGAGGAATACCAGCAGGAGGAAGACTCCATCCGCAACGCGCTGATGAACGCCCAGAAGGTGGGCGACGCGTCTCTGCGCGACGCCAAGCACAAGGCGGAGATTATCCTGAAGGACGCCACCATCAAGGCGGAAAAGATCGTCTCCAACGCGCAGATCGAAATTCACCGCGAGCGCGACGTGATCGAGAAAATGCAGCGGGATATCGCCGATTTCAAGGCCAAGCTGCTCAAAACCTACAAGGAACACCTCACGCTCATCAACAGCATTCCCAACGAAGATATCATGCGCCCCGACACCAAGGACGCCGTGGCGGCCGTGCCGATGCTCGACCGCGATTCCCCCTATGCCTCCGGCCGCCGCGACGATTACGGCAGCCGCAGCGACTACGGTTACGCGCCAAGCGGCCGTGACGATTACAGCGCACGCGGGGATTACAACGACCGCGACAGCCGCGACAGCCGCGACAGCTATGACAGCCGCGACGATTTCGCGCCGCAGGGTACCGAAGTGGGCTATGACGCGCCCGCACAGGGCCGCGACGACGACAGAATGACCGCCGACCGCTTCGGCAGCTCCGACGCGCCGGCTTACGCGAGCGACGAACAGCCGGTTCTCCCGCGGGAGCGCATCAACCAGTCCCGCGGCGGCTTCACTGTCAATATCGACGACAGCCTGCCGTCCTCGCAGAGCACATCCATGCCGTCTTCCTCACGGGGTGAGTCCCGCTTCCCGACCTTTGACAGCAACCCCCGCCAGAGCTATGACGACGCGCGCCGCAGCACCGGCGGCTTTGACCGCACGCCCATCAACGGCGGCGACTTCGGCGATTTCGGCGGCAGTTCGAACGCGCAGACCGATCCGGCCAGCCTCATCGGCGCGGGCGGCAGAAACAACGGCGGCGACGATTTTTCCACACCGTCCTATGACACCGGCAGTTCCGGCGGCTATGACGACGACCGCGGCAGCTTCCGCAGAAGATTCAGTTAGGTTTTTCAACGCCTAACTCCTAACTTTTAACTAAATGATGAAAGAAGGCAATTTCCAATGAGCCAGGATTATAACACCACGCTCAATCTCCCCGAAACCGAATTTCCCATGCGGGGCAATCTCCCCAAGCGCGAGCCGGAAATGCTCTTGCAGTGGGAGCAAAAGGACGTCTACCACAAGATGATCAAGAGAACCGACGGCAGACCCAAGTTCGTGCTGCACGACGGCCCTCCCTATGCCAACGGCGACATTCACCTCGGCACCGCGATGAACAAGGTGCTCAAGGACTTCATCGTCCGCTACAAGAACATGGCGGGCTTCAACGCGCCGTTCGTCCCCGGCTGGGACACCCACGGTCTGCCCACGGAATTGAAGGCCCGCAAGGCCGCCGGCTTCGAGAAGGCCTCCAAGATGAGCGACCTCGAGCTGCGCGCCATGTGCCGCGACTTCGTCATGGGCTACATCGACGACCAGCGCAGCCAGTTCAAGCGTCTGGGCAACGTCGGCGAGTGGGACGACCCCTATATCACGCTGCTGCCCAAGTTTGAGGAAAAGCAGATCGAAATTTTCGCGGAGATGGCCTGCAACGGTCAGATTTACAAGGGCCTGAAACCGGTTTACTGGTGCCCCGACTGCCAGACCGCACTCGCGGAAGCCGAAATCGAATATTCCGAGGACCCCTGCGTGTCCGTATTCGTCAAGTTCAAGGTGGCCGATGACCTCGGCAAATTCGCGGCGCTGGGCATCGACAAGGACAACACCTATTTCGTCATCTGGACCACTACCACATGGACGCTCCCCGGCAACCTCGCCATCTGCCTCGGTCCACGCTACAACTACAAGTTCATCAAGGCGGGCGAGGAAATCTACATCATGGCCGACGGCCTGTATGAAGAGGCGCTGGCGCTCGCGGGCATCAAGGAATACGAGATTGTCGGCGAAATGCTCGGCAGCGAAATGGAATATATGAAGGCGCAGCACCCCTTCCTCGACCGGACCTCCCTCATCATCGTGGGCGATCACGTCACGCTGGAATCCGGTACCGGCTGCGTTCACACCGCGCCGGGCTTCGGCGTGGACGACTTCAACGTCTGCAACAAGTACCCCGAAGTGGGCATTGTCGTGTCGGTGGACGCCAACGGCGTGCTGACCGAGGAAGCCGGCCAGTTCGCAGGTCTCTCCACTGAGGACGCGAACAAGAAGATCGCGATTCACATGGACAAAACAGGCTCGCTCTTCGCTTCGCAGAAGATCAAGCATAAGTATCCCCACTGCTGGCGCTGCAAGCAGCCGGTGCTCTTCCGCGCCACCGAACAGTGGTTCTGCTCGGTGGACAGCTTCAAGGACAAGGCGATCGAGGCCATCAACACCGTGGACTGGGTTACCGCTTGGGGCAAGGAGCGCATCACCCAGATGGTGCGCGACAGAAGCGACTGGTGCATCAGCCGTCAGAGACGCTGGGGCGTGCCGATTCCGATCTTCTACTGCAAGGCCTGCGGCAAGCCGCACATCAAGAAGGAAACCATTCTGGCCGTCGCCAAGCTGTTCGGTCAGTTCGGCTCCGACGTGTGGTACGCACGCGAGGCCAAAGACCTGATTCCCGCCGGAACAGTCTGCGAATTCTGCGGCGGCACGGAATTTGACAAGGAAAAAGATATCATGGACGTGTGGTTCGACAGCGGCGTGACACACGCGGCGGTCTGTGACGTGCGTCCCGAGCTGACATGGCCGGCCGACCTCTATCTGGAAGGCGCCGACCAGTACAGAGGCTGGTTCCAGTCTTCCCTGCTCACCTCCGTGGCATGGCGCGGCGTGGCTCCTTACAAGGCAGTCCTCACCCACGGCTGGGTCGTGGACGGCAAGGGCGAGAAGATGTCCAAATCGCTGGGCAACGGCATTCTGCCGCCCGAAGTCGTAGACAAATACGGCGCGGATATCCTGCGCCTGTGGGTCGCTTCCTCCGACTATCAGGTAGACGTGAGAATCTCCAATGACATTCTCAAGCAGCTCTCCGAATCTTACCGCAAAATCCGCAACACGGCGCGTTTCATGCTCAGCAACCTCTACGACTTCAACCCCGAATTTGACATGGTGCAGATGTGGCAGTTCCGCCCGATCGACCGCTGGGCCGTCATGAAGCTCAACGAGCTGAACAAGACCTGCCGCGAAGCGTATGACAAGTACGAGTTCCATCAGGTTTACCACGCCATCATCAAATTCTGCGTGGTGGATATGTCCAACTTCTACCTCGACGTCATCAAGGACAGACTCTACTGCGACGGCAAATACAGCATGTCCCGCTGCTCGGCGCAGACCGTCATGTATATGATTCTCGACGCCATGACCCGCCTGCTCGCGCCGATTCTGGCCTATACCTCCGAGGAAATCTGGCAGTATATGCCGCACACCCGCACCGACATCAAGGATTCCGTCCTGCTCAACGATATGCCGATGCAGGTCTGGGGCGTGCCTTACGATGACGCGTTCGCGGCCGAATGGGATAAGATTCACGCGATCCGCGACGACGTGCAGCGCGCGCTGGAAGTCGCCCGCAAAGACAAGCGCATCGGCAAGTCGCTCGAAGCGGTGGTCACGCTCTACTGCTCCGACGAGCTGAAAGCGTTCCTCGACGGCGTGCAGGAGAGTCTGGAGGACGTGTTCATCGTCTCCGGCGTGAAGGTCGTGACCGGCACCTGCGACGAGAATCCCTGCGACGTGGAAGGCCTCGGCGTGTCCGTGGCTGTCGCGGAGGGCGTCAAGTGCGAGCGCTGCTGGAAACATTCCGACGACGTGGGCGCGGACAACGAGCATCCCACCCTCTGCCGCCGCTGCGCGGAGGTCGTCAGAGGCAACGCACAATAAATCTTCACTGACGAGGATATCATTATGATTACAACCATTGTGGCACTGGTGGCCGTCGTCCTGCTGACGGCGGCTGACCAGATCACCAAGCTGCTGGTCATGAGCCATTTCACCAAGGGACAATCCATTCACGTCATCAACGGCCTGCTGGATTTCACCTATGTGCAGAACAAAGGCGCGGCCTTCGGTATGCTGGCCGGACAGCGCTGGATTTTCATGGTCATCACCACGCTCATCATGGCCGCCGTCGTGTACGGCTGGGTCAAAGGCATGTTTGACCATCTCACCGGAAAAATCGCCGCTGTGCTGATTCTGTCGGGCGGCATCGGCAACATGATCGACCGCGTGCGGCTGGGCTATGTGGTGGACTTCATCGACATCAGCCCGCTCTTCAGCTTCGCGGTGTTCAACGTGGCGGACTGCTGCGTAACAGTTGGCGCGGTGCTGCTGATGTTCTTCATTCTCTTCTTTGCCGACGAAAAGAAGCTCACCTTGGGGGCGTTCCCCCTGTCAGGCAAGACCAAAAAGGACTGACGGCAATGGCTGATTTTCTCCTGACGGATGCGGCGGACGAGGAACTGCTCTCCGACGCGGCCGACGAAAGAACACATCATTTTATATTGCAAGAGGACGGCGGGCGTTTGGATAAAACACTCGCCGCACTCATGTCCGGCACAACCCGCTCCTACCTGCAAAAGCTCATCGAGCAGGGCGCGGTCACGGTCAACGGCAGACCCGCCGACAAAAAGACCAAGGTGGCGGCGGGGGACGCGATTGCCGTCACCCTGCCGGAGCTGCGCAAGCTGGAAATCCTGCCGGAAAACATACCGCTGGACATCGCCTATGAGGACAGCGATCTGCTGGTGGTCAACAAGCCCAAGGGCATGGTGGTTCACCCCGCCGCGGGACATGACACGGGTACACTGGTCAACGCGCTGCTGTATCACTGCGGCGATTCGCTCTCCGGCATCAACGGCGTGGAGCGCCCCGGCATCGTCCACCGCATCGACATGATGACCAGCGGCCTGCTGATCGTGGCGAAAAACGACTTTGCCCATCAGTCGCTGGCAGCCCAGATCAAGGCCCACAGCTTCACGCGGCGCTATGAGGCGGTCGTCACGGGCAATTTCAAAGAGGACAGCGGCACGGTTGACGCTCCCATCGGACGGCATCCGAACGACCGCAAGAAGATGGCGGTCACGGAAAAAAACAGCCGTCACGCCGTCACCCATTACGAAGTATTGCAGCGCTTCGGCGGCATGAACGGCGAATCGTCCTACACCCATCTGCGCCTGACGCTTGAAACCGGCCGCACCCATCAGATCCGCGTCCACATGGCCTACCTCGGACACCCCGTGGTGTGTGACCCGGTCTACGGCGGCGGCAGACAGCAGTTTTCCTGCTGCGAGGGGCAATGCCTCCATGCGCGGGAAATCGCTTTTGTTCACCCCCGTGACGGCAGAATTGTTTCGCTCACCTCGCCCCTGCCCGATTATTTCAATGCTGTTTTGCATAAATTAGCGAGCCGAGCCGAATAACTTTTGCCGCGATTGTAGATTTTGATTTTGAAGCAGTGAAATTCCGCAAATCCGCTTGACAAATCACTTCAAATGATAGATGATATAGATTAGATTAATTGCCATCATGGGCGGTGTGCGTCAATCGGCCGCTACCCATTGACATATTTGCTTTTGCTTTTAAGACAACATAGGAGGCAGACACATGGATTTCAGCGAGAAGAAGCAGCTTTCCCTGCTGGCCTGCAAGGTCAGACAGCACATTATTGAGGGCACCTTCCACGCCAAGAGCGGCCACCCCGGCGGTTCTCTCTCCGCCGCGGACGTGATTACCTACCTCTACGCCAAGGAATTGCGGGTAGACCCGAAAAATCCCCAGTGGGCCGACAGAGACCGTTTCGTGCTCTCCAAGGGACACGCCGCCCCGGCGCTTTACGGTGCGCTGGCGGTCAAGGGCTTCTTCCCCGAGGAAGAAATCAAGAACCTCCGCAAACCCACCAGTTTCCTCCAGGGTCACCCCGACATGAAGGGCATTCCCGGTGTGGATATGTCCACCGGTTCGCTGGGTCAGGGCGTCTCCTGTGCGGTCGGCATGGCGCTGGCCGGCAAGGTCGCGGGCAAGGATTACCGCGTGTATGCTGTGCTGGGCGACGGCGAAATTCAGGAGGGTCAGGTCTGGGAGGCCGCCATGTTCGCGGCTCACAAGAAGCTGGACAACCTCACAATTTTCATTGACAACAACAATCTCCAGATTGACGGCACCATGGACGAGGTCAATTCCCCCTATCCGATTCCCGAGAAGTTCCAGGCCTTCGGCTGGCACACCGTCGAGATTGACGGTCACGACTTTGAGCAGATCGAAGCAGCCGTCGCGGAAGCCAAGCGCGTGACGGACAAGCCCACCGCGGTGATTATGCACACCGTCAAGGGCAAGGGCGTTTCCTTCATGGAAAATCAGGTCGGCTGGCACGGCGTCGCGCCCAACGCGGAGCAGTACGAAGCCGCGATGAACGAGCTCAAGGTACAGTACGACGCTTTGGCAGCGGAATAATCAGGGAGGTTGAAACACAATGGCAGACGTGAAAAAAATTGCAACCCGTGAGGGTTATTCCGATACCCTTGTCGAGCTGATCGACGAGATTCCCAATCTGTATGTCTTTGACGCGGACCTGGCGGGCGCGACCAAGACCTCCAAGGTCAAGAAGGCCCACCCCGACCGGTTCTTTGACTGCGGCATCGCCGAGCAGAACATGATGAGCATTGCGGCCGGTATGGCGGCCTGCGGCAACGTGGTATTTGCCAGCTCCTTCGCGATGTTCGCCTCCGGACGCGCCTTTGAGCAGATCAGAAACTCCATCGCCTATCCCAAGCTCAACGTCAAGATCGGCGCCACCCACGGCGGCATTTCGGTCGGCGAAGACGGCGCAAGCCATCAGTGCTGTGAGGACATCTCTCTCATGCGCACGATTCCCAACATGACGGTCATCGTCCCTGCCGACGACACCGAAGCCCGGCTGGCCACCAGAGCCGTGGCCAAGATGTACGGCCCCTGCTATCTGCGTTTTGGCAGACTGGCCGTGCCGGTGGTCTTCGGCAGCGACTATCAGTTTGAAATCGGCAAGGGCGTGGTGCTCAGCGAAGGCACCGACGTGACCATTATTGCCAACGGTCTGATGGTGGAAAAAGCCATCGAGGCGGGCAAACAGCTCAAGGAACAGGGCATCAGCGCGAGAATCGTCAACATGGCGACCGTCAAGCCCATCGACCGTGAGCTGGTGCTGGACAGCGCGGCCAAAACGGGCGCGATTGTCACCGTCGAAGAGCACAACATCATCGGCGGTCTGGGCAGCGCAGTCTGCGAGGTCGTCTGCGAGGAATGCCCGGTACCGGTGCTGCGCGTCGGCGTGAACGACACCTTCGGCAAGAGCGGCCCCGCCGTGGAACTGCTGGAGCTCTTCGGTCTCTCCACCGCCAACATCGTGGAACACGCGAAAAAGGCTGTCGCATTGAAGAAATAAGCGAAGCGCGGGTTTCCAAAGGGACTGGTCCCTTTGGCAGGTCAAGGGCAGCGCCCTTGCAGGGCGTAAGCTTTCGCTAGCGAAAGCTAGGACATTCGTCCCACAAGCGAAGCCATCGGCTGAGCGAGCAAGACGCGCTTGGATTTTCTAAAAGGTGAGGCGAATCCGATCGAAGCTCCGATCAAAACGGATTTCCTTACAAACAACGTCCACATACGCTGCGAAAACAGGGCATGTGGGCGTTTTTTGATGTGCAGGTTGCCCCTGTTGTTTTGCAGGTTGCCGGAAACCGGTTGCAAAAACGGATGCGGCGTGGTACAATCAAAAACAGAAAGGACGTGTATCTTTATGAAGAAATATCTCCCGTCTATCGTTATGTTTGCTATTTTTGAGACGGTTGCCGTCACGCTGTGGCAGACATTGGACAACCTCTTTTACCTTTTCAACTTTTCCTACATCGGCACCTGCATCGCCTTGGGGCTGGCAATGTTCGCGGCCGGCAAGAAGTACGCCCGCCGCTTTGTGCAGTTCGCGGTCGGCTCCTATATGCTGATTTATCTCGGCCTGCTGAGCAACGAGAATATGCAGATCGAGGGCTTCTGGTATTATCTCTTTATGGGGGTATTTGAGGCGGCGACGATTCATTACGCGGTGGCCAAAATCTTCGGGCCGCTGCTCTTCGGACGCGGCTGGTGCGGCTACGCCTGCTGGACGGCGATGATTCTCGACCTGCTGCCCTACAAGCAGCCCCAGGCACCCCGCAAGAAGAAGCTCGGCGCGCTGCGCTATGTGATGTTCGTGCTGTCTTTGGCACTGGTGGCGAGCCTGTTTTTGGCCCATGTGGGCAATCTGGAGCGCATCATGTTCTGGCTCTTCCTCGGCGGCAACGCGCTGTATTACCTGCTGGGCATTATCCTCGCCTTTGCCTTCAAAGATAACCGCGCCTTCTGCAAGTACCTCTGCCCCATCACGGTCTTTCTGAAGCCGATGAGTTACTTTTCCCTCTGGCGCGTGCGCTGTGACGAGAGCAAATGCGTTCACTGCAACAAGTGCCTGAAGGTCTGTCCCATGAACGTGGAAGTCAACAACGACAGCCGCAGCCGTCAGTACGGCACGGAGTGCATCATGTGTTTTGACTGCAAAAAGGCCTGTCCCGTCAAGGCGCTGCACTAAATGATAACACATACCACCTCAAAAATCCCGCCCCCACGTTTGGAATGACCTTCCGGACGCGGGGGCGGGATTGATTTTTGTATGATGCTCTGCCCGGTTAAGCGAAACGATGCAAGCCACTAATCCAGCACTCTCACGATCTTGTAGGGGAAGTAGCTGGTGCTGTCGGCATAGCTCTGCACCATAATGCAGCTGAGTTCGGGATACTTGTCGTTGCGGTTGGCCTCGATGATCTTGCCGCCGCCGACGTACATCGCGACGTGGTGGATTTCGCCGAGGAAGCCGCATTCGTCGCCGTGGCCGCAGTCGAGCGACACATAGAACACCAGATCGCCCGGCACGGCGTAATTGATGCTCTCAAAGGTGGCGTTGTCCTTGGCCAGATTGAAGTACTGGCGGTAGCTGCTGCCCTCCAGATCCATACCGATAGCGCTATACATCTGTCTGACGAAGCCGGAGCAGCTCAGGATATCGTCGCTGCCGTCCAGTTCGGACTTATAAGGTCTGCCCAGATAATCCAGACCGGCCCGCAGGAGCTTGGCCTCGGTGGTATCGCCCGGCACGGTCGCGGTGCCGTCACTCGCCAGCTTGAACGAAATGCCGTCGATGGCAACCGTCTGATTTTTGAGCATACCGTTTTTCGCGTCGAAATAATAGAGTTTGCTGCCAATCGACTGGAGACCGTCCACCTTGACGCCATTGGTGGGATAGAAATAATATTCCTTGCCGCCGACGGTCTGTAAACCGTAGCCGATCTTGCCGTTGCCGAGGAAGTAATACTCCTTGCCGTTGGGCTTGGAGAAGATGCCGGAACGGCTCTCGCCGGTCACTTCGTCGAAATAGTAGTCGCCGCCCTCATAGGAGCGGTAGCCCTTGTAGGCGAAGCCGTCACCCGCCGAGAAGAGGTAGGTCTTGCCGTCGATCTCTTTCAGACCGGAGACAATGCCGGTGCTGCTGTCGTTGTAATAGTGCAGCCGGTCGCCCACCTTGACAAAGCCGAGCTTTCTCGCGCCGGTGGTCGGGTCGAAGTAGTAGATCTTGCCGTCGATATAGGTTCTGCCAAAGACCTGCTCGCCGTTGCCGCGGAAATAATAGGTCTTGTCGTCCACCGTGACAAACCCGGTCTTGACCGCGCCGCTCGCGTTGGCGTAATACGTTCTGCCGTTATGCGAGAAGAAGCCGGTCTGCAACTCGCCGCTGTCATTGAAGTAATACAGCCAGCCGTCCACACGGACAAATCCGGTCTGCATGAGGCCGCTCTTGGTGTCGAAATAATAGGTGTAGGCGCCGATAGTTCTGAAGCCCTTGACCATCGCCCCGTTTTCCCCGAAGTAGCCCATACCGCCGGGAATCGGACGGAAGCCGGTGGTCATGGTGCCGCCCTTGTCAAAGCAGTAGAATTTGCCGTCGATCTGCGCCAGACCCGTGACCTTGCTGCCGCCGCGGTCATAATACGATTTGAGATCGCCGTTCTCCTGCCAGCCGATGACGGCGCTGACATTGGCGGCGGATTCTCCCACCGCGTGCGCATGATAAGCGGTGCCGCGTGCAAACACGCTGCCGGTCACCATCTGGCCGTTTTCGAGGAAGCAGTAGGTCTTGCCGCCGATGGTCTGCACACCGGTGACCATCGCGCCGTCAGCGCCGACGAAATAGCGGGTATCGCCGTCCACCGTGACGAAGCCGGTCTGCACCACGCCGCTGCCGTTGAGATAGCGCCAGCTGCCGCCGATCTTGTGGAAGCCGGTCATGAGCGCGCCGGTCAGCTCGGAGAAGCCGTAGAGCTTGCCGTCAATGCTCACCACGCCCTTGACAAACGCGCCGTTTTTGACATAATACTTCTCGCCGCCGACGGTGTACCAGCCGTCCTTGGACAATGCGCTGTCGAGCTGTGCTTTGATGGTATTCAGCTCCGCGCCGGTCTGAACGGTCTTGTCCTTGCCGAAGAAGAACGTAAAGCTGGTGCCGGACGAATTTTTGTAGGTAATCAGGCCGTACTGCCGTTCGCCGTTGCCGTCGAAATAGCGCATCACGCCGTCGAGCGTCTTGGTGCCGGAGGTCAGCACGATGCCGCTGTCGTTGGTGTAATAGTCCGCGCCCCAGTAGCGGTACTGGCTGTTGGCGACCACGCCGCCCGTGCCGAGTGCATAGACCGAGCCGTTCCTGCTGTTGCGGGTGAGACCGGTCATCTTCGCGCCGGTAGCGCTGTCGAAAATATAATACTTGCCGTCCAGCTTAGTCGCGCCGGTGCGCAGAGAACCGTAATCATCAAAGTAATAGGTGTTGCCGTCAATCTCAATGACGCCGCCGTTCACTCTCACAAAGTCATCGCCGTAGTAATTGACATAATCGCCGTTCTGGACGAAGCCCTGGAAGGCCGCACCGGTCACGCCGTCGAGCAGATAGCGTCTGCCGTCCGCGTCGGTGTAGGAGCCGGTGGTCATCACGCCCGCGTCGTCAAACACATACACCTTGCCGTCAATGGTCTGCTTGCCGGTGAGCAGGGCTTTGGTATCCGGGTCGCCATAGCACACGAAGGTGCCGCTGTTGGTGAAGCGGCAGAGGAAGCCGGTCATGGCTTCGCCGGTGTTTGCGTCAAACACATAGTACTTGTCGCCGACCTTCCTGTAGCCGGTCTGCAAAATACCCGCGTCGGAGAAGTCATAGAGCTTGCCGCCGATGGTCTTGAGTCCCTTGTAGGCGCCGAACGCGTCGGAGAAGTAATAAACGTCGCCGCCGTTGTTGTACCAGCCGACAATGGGCTGCCCTTCCGCGTCGAAACCGAAGGTATCGCTCTTGTCGGTAATCAGACCCGTGCGCAGTACGCCTTTGTCATCAAAGTAATAATTCGCGCCGGATTCCTTGATATACTGCTTGCCGGTGAGCGCCTTGTGGGTGGTCTTGTCGAAGTAATAGACCGAGCCGTCGGAATAGGTATACCAGCCGCTGAGCGCCTTGTTGTCGTCGCCGAAGCAATAGACGCTGCCGTCAATGGTCACGCGGCCGCTGCGCAGCTCACCCTTGTCGCTGAAATAATAGAGGTCGCCGTCGATGGTTTGCAGCCCCGTCACCATGGCAAGATCGCTGCCGAAATAATAGGTGGTCCAGTTGTACTCCACAAAGCCGCTGACCGCTTCAAACGAACCGGGCGCGAAGTAGTACTGTTTGCCGTCCTTTTCAAAGATACCGCTCAAGGCAATGCCGTTGTCGGGGGAGAAGTAATAGCGCTTGCCGTAGATATCGGCCATACCGGTGGCATAGCCGCCGTCGGCTTTGATATACATGAGCTGGTTGAGGCCAATCCAGACAAGGGAATCCTCATGCAGCGCCCTGCCGCTGTCGAAATCGAAGTAATAGCGCTTGCCGCCGATATTGGTCAGGCCGCGGCTGAGGGTACAGTCATCGAGGAAATAATACTTCTCGCCGTCGATGGTCTGCCAGCCGGCAACGGCCTTGCCGTCCTCACCGAAGTAATAGGTGTCGCCGTAGGGAATGGTGTGGAACCCCTTGACGGCGGCATAGGAATAGTCGTCGAAGTAATAAATCGCGCCGTCGATCTTCATGCGGCCGGTTCTGGCCACGCCGTATTCATTGAAGTAGTACCAGTCCCCGTCGATTTCCTGCAAACCGATGGCCGCGCCGTCTATGCCCCGGAAATAGAAGGTGTTGATCCCGCCGGTGGCATCGTCGTAGCTGCTGAACCAGCCGGTCCGGAGCAGGCCGGTTTTGGTGTCGAAGTAATAGTACTTGCCGTCAATGGTCTTGGTGCCGACCTGCATAGTGCCGGTGGAAGGGTTGAAATAGCGGATGCCCTCGCCGTCGGTGTGGAACCCCTTGGCCACGCCGTCACGGCCTTGGAAGTAATAATATTTGCCGTGGCTGTCAACATAGCGGATACCCGTAACCGCCGCCGGATCGAAGTAGTACGCCACGCCGTCCACCTCATAAAAGCCCTTGCGGCGGATACCGTAATCGTTGAAGTAATAGAGGCTGCCGTCGATCTCGCAAAGGCCGGTAGCCGCGCCGTCCAGCCCGCGGAAATAATAGACATTTGTCTTGCCGCTGGCGCTGTCCACATTTTCAAACCAGCCGTTGGAGAGCAAGCCGGTTTCCTCGTTGAAGTGGTAATATTTCCCTTCAATGGTCTTGAAACCGAACTGCATGGTGCCTGTCGTGGGGCTGAAATAGCGAATGCCGTCGCTGTCGGTGCGGAAGCCCTTGGCCACGCCCTCGGCGCCCTGGAAATAGTAGTACTTACCGTGCGCCGGAACATATTTCAGCCCCGTAATGGCCGCGCCGGTCTGCTCGTCAAAGTAGTAATATTTGTCGTCCAGCGCGAAGAAGCCGGTTCGCATGACGTTGGAGCGGAAATAATAGAGGTTGCCGCCGACGGTGGTCAGACCCTCGGCGTAGCTGCCGTCGCTGTAGCGGTACTTGGTCACGCCGTTGCGGGTCACAAAGCCGGGCGCGTAGTACTCAGACATGCCGAGTATGGCGGTGCCGGAGGTCAGTTCATGCCCGCTGCCGTCGCTGATAAAGCAGCGGAAGAATCTGCCGTTGGTCTTTTCGGAAACCGTAACCCAGTAGCTGCTCTCCCGCCCGGAGCTGGCGCGCCAGTTCGCGCCGCTGTCATCGCTGAGCTGCCATAGATAAGAAAGCGCACCGTCCGCGCCCGCCTTGACGCGGAACTCCACGGATTCGCCCTCTTTGCCGATGTAGTTCTCCGGCTGCTCCAGAATGGTGATGGGGGCTTTCACGGTCATACGCGCCATGTCGGAGATCAGCACATCGCCGTCCAGATCGGTGATGACGCAGCGCACACAGCGGTTGTTGTTGAGCTGGCCGAGCGTGGTGGTGTAAACGGTGGTTTTGGTGGAGCTGTTGCGCCATGTACCGCCGTTGTTGTCGCTGAGCTGCCACTGGTATTGCAGGCCGTAGCCCGCCGCCGCCGCTTCAAACGTCACCTTGTCGCCCACGTTGCCCACATAATCGGTCGGCTGCGTGAGCATATGGAACATCGGGAGCAGCTTCATCTGTCCGGCCGCAGAGGTAATGGTGCTGCCGTCCCCGTTGGTAACAATGCAGCGCACGAAACGCTTGTTGTTGGTTTCGCTGAGTTTGGTAGTGTAAACGGCGGCTTTGGTGGAGCTGTTGCGCCAGTTGAGACCGCCGTCGTCACTGAGCTGCCACTGATATTGGAGGCCGTAGCCCTCGGCGCTCACGGTGAAGGTCAGCTGATCGCCGACCGAGCCGATATACGTGCTTGGCTGCTCCACAATGCGGAACACCGTGTTGATCTTCATCTTGGCGGCGTTGGAAGTCAGGCTCTTGCCTTCGGCGCTGGTGACGATACAGCGCACCAGACGGTTGTTGTTGGTTTCACTGAGCTTGGTGGCATAGGAAGCCGTTTTGGTGGAACTGTTGCGCCAGGTTGCGCCGTTGTCGTCGCTGAGCTGCCACTGATAGCTCAGGCCGACGCCTTGCGCCTTGACCCGGAAGGTCATCTGATCGCCGACATCGCCGCTGTAGTCGGCGGGCTGGCCGGTGATGACGAGATAGCCCCTGATGAACAGCGAAGCGTTGCGTGACGTCACACGCTTGCCGCTGCCGTCGGTGACAACGCAGCGCACAAGACGGCCGTTGTTGTCGGTGCCGAGCGTCTGGGCATAGCTCGCGCTGCCTGTCGCGCTGTCGCGCCATGTGGCGCCGCCGTCGTCGCTGACCTGCCACTGATAGGTCAGACCGCTGCCTGTGGCCGTCACCTTAAATGTCACGGCGTCGCCGGCCGCGCCGGTGTAGTCAGCAGGCTGATTGGTAATGGCAAGCAGCCCCTGAATGGTCATGGTGGCGGGCTGCGACGTAACGCTTTCTCCGCTCGCGTCGGTGACGACACAGCGCACACTGCGCCCGTGATTGGTGGTGGAAAGGGTCGCGCTGTATGCGACGGTTTTCACCGAGCTGTTGCGCCAGTTGATACCGTCGTCGCTGAGCTGCCACTGATAGCTCAGGCCGCTGCCGGTGGCGGTGACGCTGAAATTGGCCTTGCTACCCGCCGCGCCGCTGTAATCCACCGGCTGACTGATAACGGCGAGCAGGCCGTTGACCGTCATCATAGCGGACTGCGAGGTCACGCTGGCGCCGCTGCTGTCGGTGACAACGCAGCGCACGCGGCGACCATGGGAGGCGGCGGTCAGGGTGGCGGCATAGGAAGATGTCGTCACGGAGCTGTCGCGCCATGTCGCGCCGTTGTCGTCGCTGAGCTGCCAGAGGTAAGAAAGGCCGCTGCCCACGGCCTTGACGGTGAAGCTGACCTCACTGCCCGACGCGCCGCCGGCATCGACCGGCTGTCCGGTGATGGCGACAGACCCCTTGACGGTCATCGTGGCCGTGTCGGAAGTCAGGCTGCTGCCGTTTTCATCGGTCACGACACAGCGCACACTGCGGCCGTTGTTTTTCTCGCTGAGGGTGGTGTAATAATCGGCGGTCTTGACGGAGCTGTTGCGCCAGTTTGCGCCGTCGTCGCTGAGCTGCCAGAGGTAGGAAAGACCGCTGCCAGTGGCTCTCACGCTGAATTTGACCTGACTGCCGACTGCGCCGCTGTAGTTCGCCGGCTGCTTGGTGATCTCCAGCCGTGTCGTGGTCGTCTCCGATGTTGCCAGATAGGTCTTTTCATACACTTCGTCGGAAACCACATTCTTCACATCGTCCGCAGGTGACGGCTCGGCGTCTGTTTCAGCCGCTGTCTCCGTCTCCGGTTCCACAGACACTTCAGACGCTGTTTCGTCAACTGCCGGGGACAGATCGCTGCCGCTGACCGTCTGCGTTCCTTCCAGCGAAGCGGCACGGGTCAGGAGCGCGTGCGATGTGGAAATTCCCGTCCACAGCGCCGCCGTGAGAAACATCGCGGAAGCTGTCTTAGTTAATTTGTTCATCTTGATCTCCTTTCGACATACAACAGCCAATTATCTCTTATTATTTTGCAGGATTTGTCAAAGCAACCTGCAACGGATATCACAACTACATTATAAAATAGTTTCAATGCGTTGTCAATGCAAGAAAAAACCGGAAAGCGTAAAATTTCCGCAAATGACAAAAACCCGGCCTTCGCTGCGGGACGGCTGCAAAAAAACCGTACCCGCGCAAAAACCGGATTTTTATTTTATGACGATGTTTGCTGCTTTAAAGCGGAATCAGGCATCAGCTTTCCATAACGGTGATAACCGCTTCATCGGAAATGACTTCGTTACCCTCAAAATCAGTGATAACCCAGCGATACCGGTTGCCGTTTATACCGGAGCCAAGCGTCAGGGAAAGGGTATTGCCATAGTTTTCCTCGTCGATCCAATAGTTCCAGTCGTCATTGGAAACCTGCCAACGATAAGTCAGACCGTATCCCGTCGCCTCAACACGCAGGGTCACTTCGTCGCCCGGTTCGCCCGCATAGCTCTGCGGCTGCGTCACGATGGTCAGCGGATTGGGTACCAGCGAAGCCGTCACTGTGTCGGAAATGATCTCGTTGCCCTGGAAGTCGGTCGCCACGCAGCGATACACGCCGTCATAGTTGCTTGCTGTCAGCGTGACGTGAAGTGCCTGACCGTCTTCCCACACGCCGTCATACCAGACGCCGATCCAGTCGTCCCAGCCCGGACGGTACTGCTCCCAGCGATAGCTCACGCCATAGCCGGTTGCCTCCGCGTAAAGGGTCACCTGATCGCCCAGCTCGCCCTGATAGCTCGACGGCTGTGTCACAAAGGTCACAGGGTTGGGCACCAGCGTGGTCGAAATCTCGTCGGAGTAAACTTCGTTGCCCTCGAAGTCGGTCGCCACGCATCTGTACACGCCGTCATAATTGTCCAGCGTCAGGTTCACATAAAGAGTGGAGCCGTCATACCAGACGTCGCTGTAATAGATTTCGCCCCATCTGTCCCAGCCGGCGCTGTACTGCTCCCAGCGGTAGCTCACGTCATAGCCGGTTGCCGAGGCTGAGAAAATCACTTCGTTGCCCGGTTCGCCCTCATAGCTCCGCGGCTGCGCCACAAAGGTCGGCGGGTTGGATACCAGCGTCATCGTCACCTCGTCGGAAACAACCTCGTTGCCCTCGAAATCGGTGACAACACAGCGATAACGGGTGCCGTGGTTCCATGTTTCCAAGGGGGAAACCGTGAGATGATCGCCCTCTCCCACATAGTCCCAGCTGCCCCAATACGAATCGTACTGTTCCCAGCGGTAGCTGACGTCATAGCCGCTCGCCTCTGCCGTGAAGATCACTTCGTCGCCCAATTCGCCCTCATAGCTCTGCGGCTGCGTCACGAATGTCAGCGGGTTGGGAATCAGACTGAACGTCACCGCGTTTGTGTTGACTCTGTTGCCTTCATAATCGGTGATCGTACAGCGGTATCTGCGCCCGTAATTGTCCGTGCCGAGTGTCACCGTCAGCGACGTGCCGGTTTCGTAATCGTACTGTTCGTTCAGATAATCGTTCCAGCCGTTGCCGTCGTTGTACTGCCAGCGATAGGACAGCCCGTAGCCTTCGGCCTCCACAGTAAAGGTCGCCGTATCGCCGGGTACGCCGCTGCGGCTCTCCGGCTGCCGGGTCACGGTCAGGGGATTTTCCGCGAGTGCCACCGTTACCGTATCGGTCTTGATTTCATTGCCCTGAAAATCACGCACAAAGCAGCGGAACTGCCGGTTGTTGATATCCGTGGACATCACAAAGTCGAGCGTCGCGTTGGTTTCGTACTCCTCGCGCTCCTCATTCCACAGGTCATACCAGTAGGAATAATTGTCGCGGTACTGCCAGCGATAAGTCAGCCCGTAGCCTTCGGCCTCTACGACCAGCGAAATATCATCGCCGGGAACCCCCGTAAAGTCTTCCGGCTGACTGACAAGCGTCAACGGATTGGGTACGAGAGACACCGTGGCAACGTCGGTATAGACATTGACATCATCAATACCTCTGACCAGGCAGCGATACTGCCAGAGGTGCCGGTCGGTGGTCAGATGCAGTGTGAGGGACGAACCGGTTTCATACTGCTCGGTTTCGTCATTCCAGACGTTCTGCCAGCCGTCATTGTCACTTGCCCGGCACTCCCATTCATAAGAGAGATTGTAACCTTCCGCGCCGACGCTGAGCACCACCGTGTCGCCGAGATTGCCCTCGTAACTCTGCGGCTGAGCGGTGATCGTGACCGGTTCCATCTCGTAGCGCATGGTTACCACATCGGAAATCAGCTCATTGCCCAGCGCATCCCGGACAACGCAGCGCACCTGACGATGATGCGTCCACTGATGCAGAGGCACTTCATACCGTTTCTGATTGTCGAACTCCCACACTCTCTGCCAATAATCGCCGTCATCTTCATGATACTGCCATTCGTAGGTGACGTCATAGCCCGTGGCTTCCACAAAGAAAGTCGCATTATCGCCCGGGTCGCCCACATAGCTCTGGGGCTGGCGGGTAATGGTCAGCGGGATGGGAATCAGCGACACGGTCGCTTCGTCGGAGACAACTTCATTGTTCCTGAAATCCTTGACAATGCAGCGATAGCGCCAGTTGTGATTGTCCAGACTCAGCGTGACTGTCGCGGTTGCGCTTTCCGCGTAACACTGTTCGTCTTCATACCAGAGCCAGTTCCAATTCTCGCCGTCCTCGCTGTACTGCCAGTCGTATCTCACATTGTAGCCGGTAGCCGCCACGGTCAGTGTGACGACGTCGCCGGGTTCGCCCACATAGCTCACCGGCTGACGGGTAATGGTCAAGGGATTCGGAACCAGACGCAGCACCGCCACATCGGAAACCACTTCATTGCCCCAATAATCGGTGACAACGCAGCGATAGAGATAATTGTTGCCATAAGCGCCCTGCGCCACGGGAAGTTCGGGGGTGGAATACCACACGTCAAGCCACGACTGACCGCCGTCAGTGCTTTCCTGCCACTGGTAATTCAGTTCCAAACCGGTGGCCTCTACGCGGAACACCACTTCTTCATAGGGTTCAAATTCCGCGTCCTCCGGCTGTACGGTAATGGTCAGCGGGATAGGTACCAGCGTCATGGTCACTTCATCGGAAATGACCTGATTGCCCTCGAAGTCGGTGACAACGCAGCGGTAACGTCTGCCGTTGCTGTAGGTTTCCAGCGTATCGGCAGAAAGATGCGCCCCTGCGCCCACTGTGTACCATTCCTCATCAGATGCGTCATACCGCTCCCAGCGATAATCCACACCATTGCCCGTTGCCTCCACATAGAAGTCTACCGCGTCGCCGAGGTCACCCACATAATTCTGCGGCTGCGTCACGATGGTCAGCGGGTTGGAAGTCACCGAAACGGACACTTCATCAGAAATGACCCGATTGCCATTGAAGTCAGCGACAACGCAGCGGTAACGTCTGCCAACGGACCAGCTATTGATTTCCACGGAGAAATCAGAAGTGTTATCGACTTCAATCCATGCTTCCTCTTCATTGTCATAGTACTGCCAGCGATAGCCCAACCCGTAGCCGGTAGCTTCCAGGGAGAACACCGCCGTATCGTAAAAATCGCCGCAATAATCCACCGGCTGCGTCACAATAACCGGATTGGAACGAACCTGTACAAATGCGGTATTGGAAATCACCTGCGTTCCGTAGCAATCGGTTACGACGCAGCGATAATAAAGCGGTTCGTAGTTATACATCACGGTCACGGTCATGTCCTGACTTTCGCCCATGTAAGCGTACTGCCAGTTCAGATCGTCGCCGCGACGGTACTGCCAGCGATAGGTAAGTCCTTCGCCGACCGCCGCCACGTGCAGCACGGCACTCGCGTTCGGCGCACCATAGAAATGCATCGGCTGAACGGTGATGGCGGGAACGGTTTTTGCCTCAAGCTCATACGGAGCGCTTGCCACGAAACTGCCGTTGGCATCGGTTATCAGGCAGCGATAAAATCTGCCATCATCCTCTGCGGTCAGCGTTCTGGTATAACGGCTCTCAACGGCGTCGGTATCTGTCCAGTTTTCGCCTCCGTCGTCACTGTATTGCCACACATAACGAAGTTCTTCGCCCTCTGCGCCGATGGCAAAATCCACTTCTTCACCGATGTAAAAATTGTCGTAGGCAAAATTCGTCCATAGAATCTCGATACCGCGCACAACTGTCACCGTTGCAAAGTCCGAAACTTCCTCATTGCCCGCACTGTCCGACACCACACAGCGATACAGCCTGCCGTTATCCGCTTCCTCCGCGGTCTTGACAAACACCTCGTCGGTCACATCGGTATCCAGCCATATATCGCCGCCATCGTCGCTGTACTGCCAGCGGTAAGCCATGCCGATACCCTCGGCATAGACCCATAGCGTGAACTCGTCACCCTCATGAATTGTCACATCTTCGGGCTGCTCCATAATGGACAGCACATACCGCAGGCGCATGCACGCGGGTTCGGAAACCACCGTATTGCCGTAAACGTCCGTAATCACGCAGCGCACCAGACGGCCGTCGGTATCCTCGTCCACATACACACTCAGATCGGGGCCGTCCACGCCGTATGACAGCCAGTTTTCGCCGTCATCGCTGTATTCCCAGACGCAGTTCAGCTCATCGCCCTCCGCATTGACCCAGAACATCAGCTCGTCGTTGAAACCGCCTTCGGCATCGACCGGCTGTTCGGTAATGCGCAGTTCGGTCATAGCGACCATTCTCGCAGGATCGGAGATAATCGTGTTGCCGTCGCCGTCAGTAATCACGCAGCGCACCATGCGGCCGTTGTTGACGGTGTTGAGCTTGGTGGCATAGGTCGCGGTCTTGGTAGAGCTGTTGCGCCAGTTCCGCCCTTCATCGTCGCTGAGCTGCCACTGATAGGTCAGGCCGTAGCCCTGCGCCTCCACGGTAAAGCTGACCTGATCGCCCAGCTTGCCGGAAGCGTCGGCAGGCTGCCGGGTAATTTCCAGAATGGGGGTAATCCGCATCTTGGCGGGGGTGGAAATCACAGTGCTGCCGCTGCTGTCGGTGACCACGCAGCGCACCATACGGTTCGTGTTGACAAGACTGAGCCGCGTGGTATAGACGGCGGTCTTGGTGGAGCTGTTGCGCCAGTTCCGACCTTCATCGTCACTGAGCTGCCACTGATAGCTCAATCCCACGCCTTCGGCCTCGACGCTGAAGGTCATGGCGTCTCCCACGGAACCGGTGTAATCTACCGGTTGAGAGACAATTTTGAGTTCGGCTCTCAACATCATACGGGCAGCCTCGGACGTAACCGTGCTGCCGTTCTCGTCGGTAACAACACACCGCACCATGCGGTTGTTGTTTTTCTCGCTGAGCTTGGTAGTATAGACGGCGGTCTTGGTGGAGCTGTTGCGCCAGTTCTTGCCGTTGTCGTCACTGAGCTGCCACTGATAGGTCAGACCCAGTCCCTCCGCGCCGACGGTAAAGCTCATCTGGTCGCCCACCGCGCCGGTGTAATCACTCGGCTGCTGCGTGATGGCAAGCACCGCCGCCACTTTCATGCGAGCAGCCTCGGACGTGACCGTGCTGCCGTTCTCGTCGGTAACAACACACCGCACCATGCGGTTGTTGTTCTTTTCGCTGAGCGTGGTGGTATAGGTGGCAGTCTTGGTGGAGCTGTTGCGCCAGTTCTTGCCGTCGTCGTCGCTGAGCTGCCACTGATAGCTCAGACCGCTGCCCTCCGCTGCGACTTTGAAGGACATCTGGTCACCCACCGTGCCGGTATAATCCACCGGCTGCTGCGTAATGGACAGCGCCACGGCAATCTTCATTCTCGCGGCTTTGGAAATCAGCGTATTGCCGCTGTCATCGGTGATGACGCAGCGCACCATACGTTTATTGTTGGTCGTGCTGAGCTTGGTAGTATACACCGCGACTTTCGTGGAGCTGTTGCGCCAATTCTGGCCGTCGTCATCGCTGAGCTGCCACTGGTAGGTCAGACCGCTGCCCTCCGCTGCCACTTTAAAGGACATCTGATCGCCCACCGCGCCGGTGTAATCACTCGGCTGGGAGGTGATGGCAAACACACCGGCAATCTTCATGGAAGCCGCGTCAGACGTCACGCTCGCACCGCTTGCATCGGTAACCACACAGCGCACGCGCCGTCCGTTATTGGAAGCGGTAAGGGTGGTGTAATAGGTCGCGTCCTTGACGGAGCTGTTGCGCCAGTTCTTGCCGTCGTCGCTGAGCTGCCACTGATAGCTCAGGCCGTCGCCGTCTGCCTTGACGGAAAACTTCACCTGATCTCCCGCGGAGCCCTTGTAATCCTTGGGCTGCGCCGTGAGCCGGAGTTCCACAGTGGCAGCCTTGTGGGTCTTCACCGTGGCCGTGTCTGTCTGCTTGGTCTGCTGCGCACCGGCGCCGGCCAATTCTTCCTGATAGGTCTCGTCGGAAATGACATTTCTGACACTTTCCAGCGAAGACGTATCGCTCTGACTGACCGTCTGCGGATTTTGACCGGCGGCGGCATGGGTCATCATCGCGTGGGAATAGGAAATGCCCGACCACAGCGCGGCTGTCAGAACCACAGCAGAGGCAGTTTTGGTAAACTTGTTCATTTGAATATCCCTTCGACGAATTTATTTAATAAATCAGAAAATCTGTAAAAATACCGTCAGATTTTCATAAAATTTACTATTCTGTATTATAGAATGTTTGAATTTGATTGTCAATACATTTGTTTCAAACAAAATGCGTGAATGAACAAAAAACCGATTCTGGTTTCATGCCGCTCAAATGGCTTGATTTGACATAAAATCAGAATCGGTTGTGAGATAATACAAACAAACTATGCCTGACAGCTCAGAATGATGTCACAGATGCGGTCCACTTCTTCCAAAGTGAGATCGGCGTACATGGGCAGCGTCAGCACGCGCTTGCTGATATGCAGCGCGACAGGCGTTTGGCTCACGTCGTACTTGCCGCCAAAGGCTGAGAATGTGTTGGTGAGCGGATAGAAATACTTGCGGGCGCCGATGCCGTTCTGCCCGAGCTTGTCAAAGACCTCGCTGCGGCTCGCGCCGAAAGTCTCCGGCTCAAACACGACCGGGAAGTAGGCGTAATTGGGGGTGACGTCCTTCTGCACAGTGTTCAGACGAATGCCCTCCACACCGTCCAGCCGCTCACGGTAACGGTTGGCGACGGCCTCGCGCTTTTTGATTTCCTCACCGAGATGGCGCAGATTGCACAAGCCCATCGCCGCGCAAAACTCGTTCATCTTGGCGTTCGCGCCGACTGCGGAGACCTCTTCGGGACCGTGAATGCCGAAGTTTTTGAGTTCGTAAAGCGTCGCGCCCAGCGCGGCATTGTGATAGCAGACCGCGCCGCCCTCCACGCTGTTGAAGACCTTGGTCGCGTGGAAGCTGAAGCACGAAGCGTCACCATAGGAACCGATTCCCCGTCCCTTGTAGGTCTCGCCGAAGGTATGCGCCGCGTCATAGATGACCTTCAGCTCATACTTGCGGGCAATGCGCTCGATTTCCTCGATATTGCAGACATTGCCGTAGACATGCACCGGCATGATGGCGCAGGTTTTGTCGGTAATCAGCTTTTCGATTTTCTCCGGGTCGATGGTATAGGTCTCGGGGTCAATGTCGCAGAAGACCGGTTCCAGCCCGTTACGCACGATCGCGTGTGTGGTGGAGGCGAACGTGAAGGGCGTGGTGATAACCTCGCCTTGCAGATTCATCGCCTGCAAGGTCAGCTCCAGCGCCATATGTCCGTTGGTGAGCAGTTCCACATAGTCCACATCGAGATAGTCCTTTAAAGCCGCCTGAAATGCCTTGTGTTTCACGCCCATATTGGTGAGCCAGTGAGAATCCCACAGCTCTCTGATTTCGTCCACATATTCCTCCAAGGGCGGCATAGAGGAACGGGTCACTAGAATTTTGCCCACAATATTCACCTTCCCATAACAGTGAGAGCAAACTTAAAGAAATATATTTTCAAGCGCGAAGCGCTTCCTTCACGCTGCCGCTTGTCGGCAGCTAATTCACTATTCACTATTCATTATTCTTTATTCATTTAGCGTAGCGCTCCAGATGCGCGGCTCAAAGCAGCAGCAGGGACGCAGACAGACGATTCTCACGCCGCTGGCTCTTTGGGGGCCGACCTTCATAAACGTGGCCAGCACCGAGGTATCGCCGTGCAGCCCCAGCGGGCCAATATTGGATACATTGACGCGGCGGGTAATTTCCGCCTCCATCTCACTCTGCCTGTCATAGGTGCCGTCCGCGAGGGCTTGCAGCATGAGCGAAGAGGCCTCGAAGTGGGAACGTCCCACGCCGACCGCCAGCGTACAGGGACTGCACCCGAGCAGTCCCACCGCTTCCTTGGCCCAGTCCACGATTTCGTCCAGCACGACCTGTGTGTTGTGCTTGTGAAACACACGGTAGGTCTTGGCGCGAATAGCGGGGCCGCCGCCGAACATCATGATGTGCAGTCGAATGACATCTTCATCGGTCTGGCGAATGAGAATCGGCGAAGGCTCCACGCCCGCCGAATCGGGGTTCAGTCCGCCGGACTGGTCAATGCGGTGACTGTCGTCCCCCATAATGCCCATCGGACGCCCCGGCAGGGCGCGAAGCCCTTGGGCCACGCCTTCTTTGATGGCCGCCAGCATGCGTCCGGTGACTGCCTGATTGGGTCCCACTTCCAGCAGCAGGTGAGGAATGCCGGAGTCGTCGCAGAGCGGACTGCGCTGCTCCTGGGCCGCTTCCGCGTTTTGCAGAATGGTTTCCAGCACCCACTTGGCTTTGGGGTTGGATTCGGTCGCGATGGCGCGGCAATAGGCATTTTTCTTGTCGTCCTTGAAGGTGGAACCGGCCGCGACAAGGGTATTCTTGACAGCCTCTATGATCTGTGCGTCATTCATCATAAATGCTCCTTCCGTGCGCCGCGCCGATAATGGCGGGATAGCGGTCCACTTTCAAACGATAAAGCGCCTCCATGCCGAGTTCCGGGAAGGCGACCAGCTCCTGCTCGGAGGTTTTCGCGCCGAGCAGTGCCGTGACCGGGGGAATAATGGCATAAACCGCGTGGTATTTGTCAAGTGCCTGCACTGTCTCGGGGTGAATCGCGCCTTTGCCGAGGTGCAGCTTCACGCCTGCCTCAGACAGCGGGGCAATGCTGGCCTCGATTTCCAGCTTGTTGCTGGACGTAGGGCCCACACCGGCGGGACTGACTGCCGTGTGGAAGATGACGCTGCCGGTCAGATTCGCGGCCAGCTCGTCCAGCCGACCTTCCTCATACATCTTGACGATTTTTGGCAGCACGCCGTCCCGCCCGCACAGAATATCGCCCGAAAGGTACACCATATCGCCGACCCGCAAACGATCAATGACCTCGTCGGAAATCGGCGTGGTAATTTCCAGAATCTGTTCCATCGTTACACCTCAAACAAATCCGTGTACTTCGATTCGTCCGCAATCACGCCGTAGGCCTTGGCACGCATGAGGATTTTCTCCGCCCAGCAGCGATGGGGACCGATTTCGTTCATCTTGTTGCCGCTCGCGCTCTTGATAACGCCGCCGCTGGTGTTCATAATCTGGCAGGCGTCGTTGTAAACCTCCTGCGTCACGGCCAGCATGCCGTTGACATAGGGAATATGGGTGGGGTGAATGATGGTCTTGCCGATGAAGCCGTTGGCGCGGTCAAGCAGCAGCTCGCGCAGCAGTCCGTCCACCGCGTCGTTAATGAGGATATCCCGCTTGAAGAGCGACTGATTGATGCTGTTGGGAATCTCGGTAAACTTCATGTTCTTGTTGGCGCGGAAGTACTCCCACACGGGACCTGACACGCTGTAATCGTTGTCACGGGCAAAGACGTTGAGCACGTCCTTGAGGCAGTCGGAGACCGTCATGATATCGTAGATCGTGTAATTGATGCCGCGCCGCACGCCAAAGACCGACGACCAGTCGGTACCGCCTACGCGGACATTCAGCACCAGCCGCTTGTGGCGGTCAAGAATTTCCTTCACGCCCATCAATTCGGGAATGCGGGTTTCGAGATAGGCCATTTCTCTGGCTTCGAGAATCGGCATACCGTAGATGACCTCGCCGAATTTTTCGTTGAGTTCTTCCAGATGGGAGAAGTACTGCTCACCGTTGGCGCGGTTGAACTTGGGGAAATTGAAGGCAGTGACGAAATGCACGCGTTCCTTGGTCAGCCGCGCGGAGAAGCGGTGAAACTGCTCCACATTTCTCACGCGGAAGATGATGAGCGGGATTTCCTCGTACTTGATTTTGCCTGCCTTGACGGCCTCCCCCAGCGCGTCGAGCAGGCGAATGACATTGTCCTCCGCCTCGGGCACCAGTTCTTCCTTGCAGGCGTCCTCAAAGCACATGACCATCGAGGTCAGACCGGGATATTTTTTGTCGAGAATGGGCTGCAAGAAATCCTTCGTGCCGGGCATATACATGGTCGCGCCCAGACAGTAGCGGAGCAGTCCCTGCTCGGTGTATTTATCAAAATTGATCGGCTCTATCACAAATTTTTCGCTTGGCTGATACGCATGATGTCTCATTGGAACAAAATCTGCCTTTCTTAAATCATTGTAAAACCGTTAAAAATTCACTTCGCGGTTGAGCGCGTCGCTGCCGTCCGCAGCAATGACGCGAATGCGGCGGTAGGCTTCCTTTTCCTTTTCGCGCACGGCGGCCGGGCTGTCGGCCTCCACGATAAACGCGCCCACGCGGTTGCCGCTGCGCAGGTCGCTGTCAATCTCAGTGCCGGGCTTCTTCATCTGGAAATACTCGTGAATCACACCTTCGGCTTTGAGTTCCTCCGCACCTTCCAGCCGGTCAAAAACGCCGGGCTTCATATACAGCAGGTTGGTGGAATAGTGGCGGTCAATGGCCTTGGCTTTCACGTCGCTCTCCACGCCGAGGAAGGAATTGATGGCGATTTCCACCGAATCCACCCCCGCGATATTCCGCAGCATATAGTAGCTCAGACCGCCGCCGATACGCGGGGCAAATTCCAGCACGGAAATCCCGTTTGCCGTCTTGATGGCCTGATAGAAGAAGGGCGTATTTTTCAGCCCAAAGGCCTTGGCAATGCCTATGGCGATTTCCTTGGTCTGTGCAACCTCAGCCTCACTCAGCGCGGCGGGAACAATGGAACCGGTAGATTGCAGCACCATGCCGTTACTGCCGTGAATCTTCTTTTTCTGGCGCGTCATGAGGACCTGCGCGCCGTCCTGACCGGCGAAGCAGTCCACCTGAATTTCGTCGCCCTCGTTGAAGCCCTCGATGATGGCGTGCCCGGTGCGGCTGAGCGACAGCGCCTCCTCCACGAACTGCACGACCTCTTCACGGCTGTCGGCGCGGTGAACGCCCTTGGAACTGTTGCAGTCCACGGGCTTGACCACGGCAGGGAACGTCACCTTATTCCAGTCGATGCCCTCCACCGATGTGGTGAGCGTATAGGGCGAAGTGGGAATGCCGTGTTCGGTCATAATGCGCTTCATCAGACCCTTGTCGGTCACATCGAGCGAAGTCTGATAGCTGTAGGGGTGGGGCAGGCCGAGCTGCTCGGCGACATAGCAGCAGACGCTGTTGGCCTGGTCAATGCAGGTGCTGATGACCAGCGACGCGCCGGTCTCTTTGGCAATTTCCAGCACCTTTTCCTTGTCGAGTGTACTCTCCTTGATATGCTGATCGGCGGCGGCAATGCCGGGAGAATTGTCGAGATAATCCACCAGAATCACACGGTAGCCGCGCCGTTTTAATTTGTTGATTAATTCCACATGGGGACTGGTACCGCCCAGCACCAGCGCGATTTTGTCGGTCATACGAAATGCCTCCTATGGATAGTTCCTTGTCAGACGCAACCAGCCGCAGATAAAGGGACGTTTTTTGGTATTCGCCCACCTTGTTTTGCCTGTCTTGTCGCGTTTTGCTCGGTCGGCCGTCGGCCTTCCTCGTGGGGCTTTGCCCCACCCCCTACGAGGGCGCTGCCCTCGACCTGGCAGGGAGCTTGCCCCCTGCACCCCACGCTTCGCTAATTGGCGCTTCGCGCTTTTTTACTGATTGCTTATGAAACCCTTGGGCGACTGCACCGCCTCGGGATAGTACGCGTCAATCACGCGCTTGACCAGCGACACCTGCTTGGCGCGCTTCTTGGCGTCGCTCTCGGTGCTGTCCCAGCTGTGAGTCTGCGCGACGGAACCGCCGGTCTTGAGATAGATGGGAGCCGCGACGCGAATCATCTCCGGCACCTCATAATGGCGGATAAAGCCGCCGGTGGACTTGGGATTCTCGGTGTGAATGTCAATCGGAATGTCGATGGCCTGACGCATGGCGGCCAGCATTTGGAGCTGGATATCGCGGACGGGGTTGAGCGAATCCGCGCCGATGTCCTGCAACAGCTTGGCGGCGCAGGGATTGCCGTGACCGGCGTGTGCCGACAGCTTGAAGTGGCAGTCGGCGGGAATCTCGCCCGCCTGACGGAACTGATTGAGCACCCACAGGCAGCCCTCATCATACACGAGGAAGCCGCGGCAGCCGAATGAAGCGGCGCGTTTCACGTCTTCCACGGCGCGGACGATCTGCTCCTGACCGCGCAGACGGTAGCCCATGCGCACGCCCTCCGGGGTATTGACCGAGGCACTGGTGTCAGTGGTAGCGCGGGGGCCAATGGCGAGAATGAGGTCGGTCTGCGCCTGCTTGGCCAGCTTGACCATGTCCATGATATCGTTGTCGGAAAGGGACATAATGCCCTTGGTCTGGGTCACGCGGTGCAGCCAGATGCCGTATTTGTCCATTTCTTCCAACAGTGCCTCCATAACCTTGGGTCCCTGAATGCCAGGCACCTCAAAGCGGTACTGTCCGCCGTCCTCAAACCGTTTGTCCGAAGTGGGAAGGTCATACGCGTCCCCGCCGGGGAGACCGATGGATTGCAAAAATGCTCTCGTCTGTTCCATGCTGTTCATATTCATGTCGCTCCTTTGGTATTCGCCCAAATATATTTTTTATCGCAGTGCGTCTCGCTCGCTCAGCCTACGGCTTCGCTCGTGGGGCGCTGCCCCACTCCCTGCTGGTGGCGTTGCCTCCAGGCCCCTACCAGGGAGCTTGCCCCCTGGACCCCGCGCTCCGCATTCGCTCCGCTAATTGGCGCTTCACGCTTTATTCATTATTCTATAATTCCGCTTCTCTGTAGGCCCGCAGCGCCAGCGCGTAGGCCACGCCGCGCCCCAGCAATTCTTCGGCCTTCCGGCGGATATCCGCGCGGCTCATGGGATTTTCGGGTTCTCCCTTGGCATAATCCACACGCTGCTCGCAAAAGGAACCGTCCTTCTTGAAAATGATGACGTTTGCAATGCGCTTTTGGGAACTCTGCGCCGAAAATTCGGCATTTTCCTCTACTCTGACCTTGCGCGTCAGCGCGAGAATCCGCTCGTCCGTGATGGTGTTGGGGTCAAATGCGGCCACGTCGGCGCGTCCCAGCACCAAGGCCGCCGCCACGCTGTAGGGCATACTCAGCTTGGCCGAGGATACGCCCGCGATATCGGTATGATCGTGTCCCTTCACTGCCAAACGGTAAGTCTCGATGACCACCCGCTCGATCTCGTCAGGGTCGCACTGCTCCCGCAGCGTCAGCGCCGCTTCAATCGCGGAATGACAGTGGCGGCAGGCGGCATAGGGCTTGACATAGATACGCTCGATTTCAAAATAATCGGTGACTTCGGTTGCCTTAGCGGGGTTGCCGCCGTCGGCAAAGAGCGCGAGGAATCCCCGCTCGCCGCCCAGCATATCATCGGGGCCTTTCCAGCCGGAATAACCCATATAGGCGGCGTTCACGCCGTCCAGCGCGGCGCGGCCGAGATTGTAGGGCTTAAGTTCGGAACGCTGCTCCTGCATTTCCAGCATACCCGCCGCGCTTCCGACAGCGCAGTCCAGCACTGTCCGAAGCTGTTCGTCGTCCATGCCCAGCGCGTAGCCCGCGCCGATGGCCGCGCCGATCGTGCCGCAGGTACCCGCCGTGTGGAAGCCCTTTTTCTTGTGGGCAGGCTGCACTGCCAGCGCCACGCGGCAGGCGGCCTCATAGCCCATCACAATCCCTCTCAGCACGTCTTCATATTCGAGACTGTTTTCTGCCCGCACCGCTTCGACCGCCGTGACAATCGCCGCGCCGAGATGAATCATGGCAAACCGCTGCCCGTCGTCCAGTTCCAGCGCGTGCGCGTTGAATCCGTTGACAAGACAGGCGGTACTGCGGTCGGTCAGGAGCGCAAGGCCTTCGATCAGACAGTTGCCCTTGGGCATATGGGCAAAATATTCGCTCCACCGATCGCGGTTGGCGCGTGCCCCCGCTTCGGTGACCGCCAGATAATCATACAAACAGTCCTTTGCCCTTTCTAAAACAGCGTCGTTGATTTGCGCGGATTTGTCTCTGAGATACGCCAGAAAATCCGTGGAAAGATTTGCCATTCCGTCTCCCCCTTTTGAATGGATTTATTGTTTGAGATACGGCGCGATTTCGTCGAGCCGTCCTTCATCATACAAAGCAATATTTCGCATCGCGTCGTGCATCATGGCGCGGAAGGAATCGTAGGTCACGCCGCCGATGTGCGGGGTGAGAATCGCGTTGTCAAGCTTCAGCACCGGATTGTCGGCGGCAATCGGCTCCTGCTCATGGACGTCCAGCCCCGCAAACGACAGTTTGCTGCCGTTCAGGGCATTGGCAAGCGCCGCCGTATCCACCAGACCGCCGCGCGCGGTGTTGACCAGTATCGCGCCGTCCTTCATCTTGGCCAGGCTGTCGGCGTTGATGAGGCGCCGTGTGTCGTCGGTCAGGGGACAGTGTAGCGACACGATATCGGATTCCCGCAGCAGCGTGTCTATATCTGTATAGGTCACGCCCAACTCGCGTTCCCGTTCTTCACTCAATCGGAAAGGGTCGTAATACAGAACCGTCACGCCAAAGCCGCCCAGCAGCCGCACCAGCGTGCGGGCAATGCTGCCCATGCCGATCAGTCCGACGGTGCGCCCCGCCAGCTCGCGGGTCTTTACACCCTGCGCCTGTTTTTTCCAGATACCGGCGGCCGTATTGCGGTGGACCTCCGGCAGTCGTCGCAGGCACCCCAGTATCAGCAATAACGTATGCTCCGCCACACTTTCGGCATTCACGCCGGCATTGACATACAGCGGAATGTTTCGGGCTTTGAGTTCGGCCAAATCCAGTGAATCCAGCCCCACGCCGGTGCGCTGCACCATTTTGAGATTGACCGCCCTGTCGAGAACGGCCTTGTTGATTTTCACGCGCCCGCTGGCAAGCAGATAATCCGCCTGCGGCGCGGCTTCTTCCAGACACGCCTGTGAATTTTCGTCCAGCATCAGCAGCCGGAAGCCGTCGGGCAGTTCCGCCTTAACGATGTCATAAGGCCCTTGCGGATAGTGATTGGTAAGCAGAATGGTTTTCATCACAGTTTTTCTCGCCCCCTCCGCCGTCAGGCCTTCTTGAATTTGGCAAGCATCGGTTTGACCATGCCCAGAATATAGTCAAAGGATTCCAGCTTGCAAACCTTGGAGCCGGCAACATAGATTACCGCGCCGAGAACAAACTGCATCAGCAGAATGACCGCGTTGTGTATCGGCAGATATTGCAGCGGGAAAATGCACACGCCCATGAAGACCGCCAGCAAAATGCTGGGCAGCATGTCCTTAATCTGCGCCATATAGCCGTATTTCAGCAGCTTCTTGTTGGGCGCGGCGTTGATGAGCTGACTGCAAATGCTGCTGACAAACATGCTGTAGGCCATCGCCATGACGCCGAACCACATCGTAGAAAGCAGCAGAATCATACCCACGATTTTTTTCTCGATTTCCAGCTTGAGGAAAAGGTCACTGCGCCCCATCGCCTTAATAGCGTTGAGGTTGGCGGTGTGCAGCGGACGGAACATATACGTGATGCAGAAAATCCGCAGGAACGGCACACAGGGCAGCCACTTGTCGGTGAGAATCAGGGACACCAGCGGCTCCGCCACGAAGGCAATGCCCATCATCATGGGGGCCATCGTGTAAATGCTGATGGTAATCGAGCGACGGGTCATACTCTTGATGTGCTCCTTGTCGTCCTGCACATTGGACATTGACGGCAGCAGCACGCTGTCAATCGACGTGTTGATGTTGTTGACCACCAGGTTAGGAAACTGCTTGCCCTTGTTGTAGAAAGCGAGGTCATCAGGAGAATACATCTTGCCGATAATGAGCTGCCGCAGGTCGTTGTAGACCGTATCCAGCAGGCTCGACACCAGCAGCTTCCAGCCGTAGGAGAACAGCCCCTTGAGACGCTCAAACGAAAATACCTTTTTGGGGCGCCACTTCACGGTAATCCACAGGATGCAGGTGTCGATAAAAAGATTGATGACCTGCTGCGCCACCAGCGCCCACACCCCGAAGCCGTTCATCGCCATGACAATGCCCGCGACGGCCGACACAATGGTGCCGCCGAGCGTAGAGAAGAAAAACCGCTTGAAGAGCATGTTGCGCGACACATAGGCCTGCTGCACGTTCTTCACGCCGGAAATCAGCACGGTCAGACTCAGCACTCTCACCAGCCACACCATCGACATATCGTTGTAAAATCGCGCGATCAGCGGAGCGCAGAGAAAAATCAGCAGATACAACGCCGAACAAAAGACGATATTGGTGTAAAACACCGTGGAAAAATCCACATCGTCCGCGTCCTTTTTCTGAATCAGGGCATTGCCCAGACCGCTGTCCACAAACACCTGCAAGATCGTGGTAAACACCGTAATCAGCGCGATGGTGCCGTAGGCCGCCGGGTCAAGGATACGCGCCAGCACCACCGATACCACAAAGGCCACCAGCTGTGCGCCGCTTCTCTCGGCCAGACGCCATACGAAATTGGAAACAAAGCCCCTGTTGCTCATAGATACGCCTCCGCAAAATGATAAAAATCAAACTCACGCGTGCAGCTTGATATGTACGCGTCTTTTCTTGGTGTACGCGTTGCCAAGCTCCACCTGCTTTGCCATCTCAGGCAGATAATAGGTTGTGAAGAGAATCAGATAAAAACCGAAGTTCCACAGCTCGCCCACCAATCCCGCGATCAGAAAGGCGCCCAGCGTCATACCCAGAATCGCGCCCAGCGCGCTGTTTTTCATCTTGAACTGCTGTCTCATGCAGAGCGCCACAATCACCGCCAGCAGCACCGCGCCGACAAGACCGCATTTAAGCGTGATATCGAGCAGCGCGTTGTGGGCGTGGCTGGCCTGAAATCCACCGATCACCAGCTTGCTGTCCTGGAGTTCTCTCAGACCGTCGCCGAAAACCGGCGTGCTGCGAATCACCTGCATGGCTCTGTCCCAGATCAGCGTGCGGTTAGTCAGCGTCACGTCGCGGTTGAGCACGCCTTCGATAAAGCCGGAGAAAATATCAATCCGCCGCATAAAGACCAGGATAACCTCCAGCACCGCGTAAATCACCGCGAACGCCTTGAGGCTCAGCAGCTCGAAATCCGAGATGTTCAGATAGAGCAGCAGCGCCGAATACAGCGCGATGATTGCCACCGACGCGCCGCTGTCCACCATAATCAGCACCAGCACACCGGTGAGCATCAGGAACACCGTTCGCAGGGAATACTTTTTCTTTTTGATGCGGTCGAGAATGGCCGAGAAGGTGATGGACGGCACCACGATGTTGCGCATGGCGTTCTTCTGGCCAAACAGCCAGTAATCGCCCTGCTCGCGGAAGCCCATGCGGTTGTAAAACAGAATCACCACGGCCAGATTGATGACCGCGGCCGCCGTAAAGGCATAGGTCAGCGCCTCCAGTGACATCTTGGCGTCCATAATGATAAATATCTCCGTAATCATATAGGCGCACATCATCACGTAAATGCGCTGGAACGCCGTTTCATAATCGCCGCCGTTGATTCTGGTGCAGAATAATTGCAGCAGCGACATCAGTGCCACCAGTCCGAACATCGTGATCCGCTTGAGATACTGCTTCTGCCGGAAGCTCGGAATATGTTTGACATAATAATACAGCTCATAGAGCAGCAGCGCGACAAAGGTAAGCCCTTGCAGCCGCTTGAACCATCCCAGAATCATGCTTAATCCGGTAAAGCCCAAGCCCTCGGGAGAAAAAAACGGCAGACAGCACAGCAGCATCAGCAGAACGCGCCTGTGCCAATGGGTGCCCAGTTTGATAACAATCTTCATTTGCTCCGTTTAACCTGCTTCCTCAAATATAGAATCGCTTGAACCGGCGAAGGATCCAATAAGCCGGCGGACAGTATTGCAGCAGCAGCACTTTCACCTTGTCTTTCCTGGAAAACTTCTGGTAATAGGTGCGGTAAGGCTCCTGCCGGAGACCCTTGTAATTGCCCTCGGCAATGAGAATCTCGCAGCGGGTCGCGCCGATCTTGTCCCGGAACAACGCGTCATAACGATGCTCCGAGTACTCGTTGGCAGCTTCCAGCATGGCAATCTGCTTGTTGTAATTCGCGATTTTTTTCTGATTGTCATTGCCCAGACGGCGGGTCCAGGACCCTTCGGTGCCGTAGCGGTAAACCGACATCACCTTGCCGAAATATTGGATACTGCCGCTGAGCGCCAGATAGATACTCAGCGGATAATCGCCCACGCCGCTCTGCATTCTCAGGAATTCCGGGCGGTTCCTGGCGTATTCAATGCGATACATCAGCGAGCTGGTGTGGTAACAGACCATCGCCCCCGCAATCATATCCTCGGGGCCGTAGACACGGTCCTCAGCGGGGTAATTGACAAACCGCTTGCCGTTGGACATATTCACGATTTCGGTGTTGTGGACACAGGCGGAAAAGTCGGGGTGTGCCTCCAGAAAATCCACCTGCATTTGCAGCTTGCCGTCGTCGGTCCAATAGTCGTCGCCCTCGCAACAGGCAATGTACTTGCCGCGCATGAGGGGGAGCATAAAAGTCGAAAAGACCTTGACCCGTTTGGAATACTGGTTTTCGGTCTGATAAATGGGACGGATGATATCCGGATATTTTGCCTCGTACTCGCGGATAATAGCGGCGGTAGCGTCGGTGGAGGCATCGTCGTGAATGATAACCTCATATTTGAAATCCGTTTTCTGATTGACAAAGCCGTCGAGGCAATCCCGGATATATTTTTCATGGTTGTAGGCCTTGCAGTAAATGCTGACCATCACATCGTTGTTCTGCATCGTTGCTTCTCACTTCCACCTGTCGATATGTCTGTAGACCGTCGGCATCACCGGACGCGCACCGAAAAACAGCAGCAGGGCCAGCTTGGTCTTGCGCCGCACGCGTTTGTCACGCAGCACGCCGCCGCCTTTCGCCTTGATGAGTCTGACGCAGTCGCTGACCTGCTGCCGAAATTCCTCGCCGGCCGGCGCGTTCAGATAAATGCGCAGCGCAGCCACCACATGATAGGAAGCCGCCGCCTTTTGCAGCGCTTCACTCTTGTCGGCCATATAGGCGGTAATCTCGTCGCAGATCGTGAGGATATCGCAATCGCGCTTGGAAAATTTGTTAGTGGTGATGCTACCCTCGCGGTGCATATACCCGTAGAGTTTCGCGTTGCCGTAGGCAATCCGGTGAGCCTGCTCAAAGACGCGGTACATGATGGCGCTGTCCTCAAACAACATACCGAAGGGAAAACGGATATCGTCAAAATAGGCGCGACGATAGATCTTGCCCCACGCCGAAACGAGGAACGACGTCTGATAGAGCATCTCGCACACCGCTTCTTCCGCCGTATACACACGTCGCAGCGTCTCGGGGACATACGTGACCGGCTGGTCGGGGTAACAATGCACCGGGTCACAAATGCCGATGTCCGAAACGGTGTCCTTGACCAGACGATAAAGATATGCCACCATGCCGGTGTCTACCACGTCGTCGGAATCAATAAAAATCACGTACTCGCCCGTGGCGATTTCCAATCCTTTGTTGCGGGCGTCGGAAAGACCGCCGTTGGGCTTGTGGAGCACGCGGATCCGGTCGTCGCGCCCTGCCAGCTCATCGCACATCGCGCCGCTGCTGTCTTTCGCGCCGTCGTCAACCAGAATAATCTCCATATTCTCGTAGGTCTGCCCGATGACACTCTCGACACAGGCCGTCAGATACTGCTCCACATTGTAAACGGGAATAATGACACTAATCAGTTCGTTCACGAATCGCCACCCTCTCCTTGTTTAAGCAAGAAACACGCTCTCGTATCGGTCGGTGATAAATTCCCAGCTGTAGGCTTCACGGATTCTTGCCTTGGCACCGCGCCCCAGCTCGGCGATTTCCTCCTCCCGCATGAGGTCGGCCTGGTCGATGAGCGCGGCGAGACTGCCGTCCTCCTTGCCCCAATAGAGCGCCGCGTCCTCCGCGACTTCCTGATTGAAGCCGACATTCAGCAGGAGATTGAGGTCGGTGCTGCCCAGCGCTTCGAGCAGGCTGGGATTGGTGCCGCCCACCTCATGACCGTGAAAATACCCGTATGCATTCTCCCGCAGCTTCATGAGCAGTTCCTGATCATAGACCGTGCCGACAAATTTGATTCTCGGGTCAGCGCGGAAGTGCAGCCGTTCCTCCAGCTGTTCCAGAAAAGCGTCGTTGGCGGTAGTGATAATGGCGAGGCTGCGCTCGCTGTGGGATTTCATAAACTCCCGGATCATGGTCTCGAAGTTATTCTCCGGCACAAACCGTCCCACCACCAGATAATACGACTTGGCCGCCAGCCCCTTTTCCGCATACCAATCCAGCAGCTTTTGGTCGTCATCGGCCAGTGTGCTGCGGCGGGTCTCAGCGCCGTAGGCAATGAAGGTCGTCTGGGGATTGTACTTGTCGTAGCTCTCGTGGATATACTTTTCGATGTTTTTGCTGTCGCAGATGAGCAGGTCACAGTTTTTGGTCATCATCTGCTCGGAAATCTTCCAATATTTGCGCACGGGAGCCGGCCATTTGGCACGCAGCCACTCGTGACCGTCGGGGTTGACAAAGACGCGTCCCCCCAGCGCCTTGATTTTACTGTAATAATGCCGCGCAAAGGGTCCGATGCGACAGGCCATGATATACACAATCGGATGCGGGATATGATGTTCTTTGATATAGCGGCAGCATTCGCGCAGTGCGGCGACATCGTAATAAATCGCCTGTGCGGGGCCGATTTTGGGCACTTTGATTTTGAAGCAGCGGGCGTTGTGATAGAGGAACTCACTGTCGGAGAGCTTTGTCACATTGTCAAGTGTGGATTCGTCCATGAAGCCGTCACCGTTGGCCTTGCAGGCGACGTGATATTTGAGCCGCGGGTTGTTCTGATGATAATCGGTCAGCTTGTTGATAAATGTCTCATAGCCGCCGTAATTGCCCAGATTCTTCGCGCCCACCAAAAACACATGCTGCACATCGCCGGATTTTTTTGTTTCCTTCACGGTCTTCCCCGCGTTCTTCTGTGCCATAAAAAGCCCTCCACAAAATCTTTCGTCAAACACGGAATGCGAATGTCTCACCGATGCCCAGCCACTTCTGATCCTTGTCGCTGAGATTCAGCGGCGTACCGTCCGCCATAGTGTAGCCTTCCGCCGACGCGCAGCCGGGATATGTGCCTACCACTTCCGGCCACTGAATGCCGATGGCCGGGTCGTTCCACGCCAGTCCGCCTTCGTCGTCCGGACGGTAGAAATCCGTGCACTTGTAGCAAAAGCGTGCCACGTCACTCAACACCAAAAATCCGTGAGCAAAGCCCTCGGATATGTAAAACTGCTTATTGTTTTCCTCGCTCAGCTCCACGCCGAACCATTGGCCATAGGTTGCGCTGTCGGCGCGCAGGTCTACCGCCACATCAAACACCGCGCCCTCGATGACCCGCACCAGCTTGCCCTGCGGATGCTGCTTCTGAAAATGCAGTCCGCGCAGCACGCCCTTGACACTCTTGCTCTGGTTGTCCTGCACGAATACCATGTTCAGACCCGCCTCGTGCATATCGTTCTGATTGTAGGTCTCCATAAAGTAGCCGCGGCTGTCGCCGTGCACCGTCGGCTCGATGACATATAATCCCTCAATGGGCGTTTGGGTCACTGTAATCTGACTCATGATGGATAAAAACTCCTTTTATGTGAAAGATGAAGCATTGTCATAAATCAATCAGAGATGCGCGTCCTTCAGATAGCGGGACAGCGCATCCTGCCACACGGGGAGCAGCACAAACCCCGCCCGGTACAGCTTGCTCTTGTCGAGACGGCTGTTGAAGGGTCGCTTTGCCTTGCTCAGACCGTACTCGGCAGTGGTCACGGGAATCACCTTGGTAGACAGTCCGTACTGCCGGTAGATCTCGACGCAGAAATCATACCACGAGAGATAACCGCCCTCATTGGTGGCGTGGTAATACCCGTACGCTTCCGTTCCGGCCATATCGACCAGCAGACGCGCCAGATCAGGCGTATACGTCGGCGTGCCGATCTGGTCGCAGACCACGCGCACGGTGTCGTGCGTCTTGCCGACGTTCACCATCGTCTTGACAAAATTATTGCCGTTCAGACCGAATACCCACGCAATGCGCACGATGAAGTACTTTTCTAACGCGCCGGAAACCGCCAGCTCACCCCCGAGCTTGCTTTTGCCGTAAACATTCAGCGGCGCAAACTCCTTGCAGTCGGGCTGCCATGGCCGCGTGCCTTCGCCGCTGAACACATAGTCGGTGCTGATATAAATCATTTTGCAATCCAGCGCAGCGCATACCTTGGCAATATACCCCGTGCCGCGTTCGTTGATATCAAATACCTTATCGATATTTTCCTCGTCCTCCGCCGCGTCCACTGCCGTCCATGCCGCGCAGTGCACCACCACATCAGGCGCCGCCTCGGTCAGCACACGGCGCACAGCTGCTTCATCGGTGATATTCAGCGATACATACGGCACGCCGGCCACGGCATCCGCTACGCCCGTATAAGCGGGCTGTATATCCGACCCGACCGCTTCATCACCGCGCCCGACAATCTCCGCCACCACATCGTGACCGAGCTGTCCGCAAACCCCCGTCACAAAATATTTCATACCTTTTCACGCACCTCCGCCCACACACTCTATATTCAAGCGCACCGCGCTTCCTTCACTATTCACTCTTCACTACACTTCTGTTGCCGTACATCTTCTCATAGTAGTTCTGGTATTCGCCGGAGATAATCTCCTCCCACCAGTCGCGATTGTCGAGATACCACTGAATCGTTTTCTGAATGCCGTCCTCGAACTTGGTTTCGGGGAGCCAGCCCAGCTCGTTGTGAATCTTGGTGGGGTCGATGGCATAGCGCATATCGTGACCCTTGCGGTCGGTGACATAGGTAATCAGGCTTTCGGGCTTGCCGAGCGCCTTGCAGATCATCTTCACGATGTCGATGTTGCGCTTTTCGTTATGGCCGCCGACATTGTAGACCTCGCCCACGCGTCCCTTGTGAATGATGAGATCAATCGCCTTGCAGTGATCCTCCACATAGAGCCAGTCACGCACGTTCAGACCCTCGCCATAGACGGGCAGGGGCTTATCATTCAGCGCGTTGGCGATCATCAGCGGAATCAGCTTTTCGGGGAAGTGATAGGGGCCGTAATTGTTGGAACAGCGGCTGATGGTCACAGGCAGGCCATAGGTGCGGTGATATGCCAGCACGAGCAGATCGGCCCCCGCCTTGGAACTGCTGTAGGGACTGCTGGTGTGAATCGGGGTTTCCTCAGTAAAGAACAGGTCGGGTCTGTCGAGCGGCAGATCGCCGTAGACCTCATCGGTGGAAACCTGATGATAGCGCTCAATGCCGTACTTGTTGCAGGCGTCCATCAGGACGGCGGTGCCCATGATATTGGTTTCCAGGAAGATACTGGGATTTTCGATCGAGCGATCCACATGACTTTCGGCGGCAAAGTTGACCACGATGTCGGGCTTTTCCTCTTCAAAGAGCCGATACACCGCCTCACGGTCGCAGATATCCGCCTTGACAAAGCGGAAATGGGGATTTTCCATCACAGGCGCGAGGGTAGAAAGATTGCCCGCATACGTCAGCTTGTCCAGACAAATGATACGGTAATCGGGATACTGCTTTAACATATGGAACACAAAATTGCTGCCGATAAATCCGGCGCCGCCCGTTACAATAATGGTTTTACTCATGCTGTCACAACTGTCCTTTCTAAATAGCAATTAGAAGTTAGGAGAAAACATCATGTAACACTCCTAACTTCAATCTGCTAATTCCTATCAAAATCCATAATTCCCTTGTGTACGATATCCAGATATTTATTGTCAAGTACGTCCTTAAGATACTGGCCATACTGGTTCTTTTTGAGCTGTTCATAAACCGCCAGCACATCCTCGCGGGTAATCCAGCCGTTGAGATAGGCAATTTCCTCAAGACAGGCGATTTTGCGGTGCTGATGGGTTTCCATCGTCTTGACGAAGTTGCCCGCGTCGAGAAGAGACTCGTGTGTACCCGTATCCAGCCAGGTAAAGCCCTGACCGAGCAGCTGGACATTGAGCGCATCCTGCTCCAGATAGATACGGTTGAGATCGGTAATCTCCAGTTCGCCTCTCGCCGAAGGCTTCAGTCCCTTGGCATACGCCACTACATTGTTATCGTAAAAATACAGGCCTGTCACGCAATAATTGCTCTTGGGGCGCTGAGGCTTTTCTTCAATGGAGACCGCCTTGCCCTGCTCGTCAAACTCCACAATACCAAAGCGCTCGGGGTCGTCCACATAATACCCGAACACCGTGGCGCCTCTGCCTTCATCGGCATTTCTGACAGCCGCCTCCAGCCGTTTATTCAGACCGTGCCCCGCGAAAATATTATCGCCCAGCACCATCGCGACGGTATCGTCCCCGATAAAATCCGCGCCGATGATAAAAGCCTGTGCCAGTCCGTCAGGCGAGGGCTGCACCGCGTAACTGAGATCAATGCCGAACTGGTGACCGTCCCCCAGCAATTCCTGAAAACGGGGGGTATCCTGCGGGGTAGAAATAATTAAGATATCCCGGATACCGGCGTTCATCAGCACAGACATAGGATAATAAATCATCGGTTTGTCGTAAACAGGGAGAAGCTGTTTGGATGTGACTTTTGTCAGCGGATACAGGCGGGTACCTGAACCGCCCGCCAAGATGATACCCTTCATGTTTTCACCAGTCCTTTCAAAATGCAACCGGCAAAATGACGGCCGATCACGCCGTCAAACGCCCGATTCATACACGCACATATACTATATCTTAGCACACGTCAACATAAAAATCAACAAAATCTCTTCTGAAATTCAGACTGCCAAAGAAAATTCTACAAAAGCGACAATTCCCACAATGAAATTTATCATTTATCATTCATCATTCATTATTATTGTTTCCCATACTGTATCAAAATTGCCATCGCTCCGGTCTTTTATTTTCTGACATGACCTTTATCAAATACAAATGATTTTCCAGCAGAATCGCATCGTGAATCAAAAGAAACGGAAACCGCTCCCCATCAACGGGAAACAGTTTCCGTTTTTGTGATGATATAAAGAGCAACCGTCAGTCTCTGTCGAGCAGTTCCTGATAGAAGTCACAGTAATCGGTCTTGCCGTCGCGGATAAATTCGATGGCGGAAGAGGGGTGGCGGTTGAGGCGGCCGGTCAGCAGGTAGGGAACATCATAGCCCCACACCACGCCGCTGGCTTTCAGCGGCAGCATGTAATCCTCGATAAAGCGCAGCACCGGCGTGATGTTGTACTTCGGATTCTTGAAGAAGCCGAGTAGCAGTTCCATCGCGCAGTTGCCCGCGCCGCGACCCATGCTGCACACCGTCGCGTCGAGATAGCTCACGCCCAGCGACATGGATTCGATGGTATTGGCAAAGGCGAGCTGCTGGTTGTTGTGGGCGTGCATACCGATATACTTGCCCGCAGCCTCACCGTAGGAAAGATATTTTTCCGAAAGGCGGGCGATTTGTTCGGGATAGAGCGAGCCGTAGCTGTCCACCAGATAAATACCGTCCACATGGCTCTGACAAATCAGCTCCAGCGCGCCGTCAATGTCCACGTCGCTGGCATTGGAGATGGCCATGATGTTGACGGTGGTTTCATAGCCCAGCTCGTGACAGTACTCCACGATTTCCAGCGCGGCGGGAATGGTATTGATGTAGGTGGCCACGCGCACCATGTCGATCACGCTCTCGGAGCGGGGAATAATGTCGCGGCGGAAATCGGTTCTGCCCACGTCGGCCATGACGGAAATTTTCAGATCGGTGTTATTGTCGCCCACGATGGCACGGATATCGGCCTCATTGCAGAACTTCCACTTGCCGAACTTGTCCGGCGAGAAGATATCCTTTGATGCCTTATAGCCAAACTCCATATAATCCACGCCCGCCTTGACATTGGCAAGGTAGAGCGCACGGATAAATTCATCGTCAAAATAGAAATTGTTCACCAGACCGCCGTCGCGAATCGTCGCGTCAAGTACCCTGACGTCGGGGCGGAAGGAGACAATGTTACCTCTTCTGTTCATAGGGTTCATTCCTCTCAAAAATAGCTTTCTGCAATTATACCATATCTATCCTGCATTTTCAACGCTTTTTTATCAAAAAGTGCGGGGAAATCTATTTCGTATTCGCCCGACATTTTATTTCGTCTTGGTGCATCTTGCCCGGCAAGCTCCGCTTGCCTCCCGGGGCGCTGCCCCGGCCCCTGCAAGGGCGCCGCCCTTGACCCGCCAAAGGGACTCGTCCCTTTGGAAACCCACGCTTCGCTAATTATTCCCATGTCTTCCATACGTCGGGACAATAACCCACTGTGGCCTGTTTCCCGTTGCGCACAATGGGGGTACGGAACATCGCGGGATGATCCAGCAGCTTCTCCTCCACGGCGGCTTCGTCCGCGAGATAGGCGCAGTAGCCTGCTTCATAGGCTTTGGAAGTCTCATCGATCAGTTGCCGCATACCGCCCACGGCACGCTTGATGTTATTGTATTCCCCCTTGCTCATGCCGAATTTGGCAACGTCAATAAACTGATATTTAATGCCGCGCTCTTTAAAATAGCGCTCGGCCTTCTTGGTGTCAAAGCACTTGGACTTGCCGAAAATCTGAATGTTCATACCGTCGTTTCCTCCGTTTTTTGTGCAAATTTCTTTTCCGCCGCCATCTGCGAATACACACAACCGCAGTAATTCTGCCGGTACAGTCCATACTGCGCGGACAGCTCTATCGAACGCTTGTAGCCGTTCTTTTTCTTGAAGTCGGAATACAGATATTTCACCCCGTACTGTGCTGACAATTCGCGCCCGATGGCGTTGAGCTTCTCGGCGTTTTTGTAAGGGCTGACGCTGAGCGTGGTGGTGAAGTAGTCATAATGCCCCTCGGCAGCCACCTTCGCCGATTCTTCCAGCCGCAGCGTGTAGCACTTGAAGCACCGCTCGCCGCCTTCCGGCAAATCTTCCAGCCCTTTGGCAATCGCGAAGAACTCGCTGCTGTCGTACCGTCCCTCGATGAGCCGGACAGGGTTCGGATAGGGCGCCTCAGTAATCAAGCGTTTCAGCTCGGCGACGCGCTTATCGTACTCGGCGGCGGGGGTGATATTGGGATTGTAATACAAAGCCGTTGTGTCAAAATAATTGGTCAGGTATTCCAGCACATAACTGCTGCACGGCGCGCAGCAGCTATGCAGCAGCAGACGCGGCGTTTTGCCCGCGTTGGCCTGAATCTCTCGCTCACACGCGAGCTGGTAATTGATTTTGTTGGTTGGTCGATTTTTGGGCTGAGTCATGAAACATATGCTCCTTTTTTGTCAATAACGGATTAGCACTATGATACTAAAATAATATCAATCTTCGTAATATATCAACAAAAAAGAGATGCAGAACACACTACATCTCTTTTGGACATCAAAAAATCACCTTGCTGCATTTACCAACGCTAATCTTGCTTCAACGGCTTCCTCAATAAAGCTGTTAAGGCTTTGATTATGATTCATCGCGTAAATAGCCGACTGTTTATAGACATCAAATCTCAAACGAACAGTCAAATCTCCCTGATAAGCCACTTCCGGTGCCATTCCATCTTCCTCGCACAGCGCAAGGTACTCATCAACTGCACCATGAAAATCCTCAACTAACTCCTTTGCTGTTGTTCCTTCATAGGAGATGAGTGACCGAATACCCTGAACTTTGCCAAAAAACACGCCATCATTTTCAGAAAATTCGACACTGCCCACGTATCCTTTATACTCCATTGTATTATTCAAAGCAATCCTTCCTCCTCCAATTGATTGATTAGTTGTTTGATTTAATACTCAAGTAATTCTTTACGGGGGTGAGGCTTGTGCATCATAATCCTTGTCTTATGCAACTCACTGGTGAAAACGACACGAGAACCACTTGTTTTGCCTTTGTTACCTCGCACATAGCCCAACAACCCCAACAAGGTTTCAGCCTCTTCAAATGTAAAATCCTTTGGATTAGACCTTAAACGTGCTATCAATTTCTCTTTTTTTCCCAAGTTTTGCGCCTCATTTCTTCCTTATATGTTTATTCTATCACATCTGCCCCAAAACATCAACCACCTTTCCCCCGCCTTTTCAAAAAATTTTCCCTGAAAATAAAAATTCCCCCTTGACAAATGGCAAACGTGGGTGTAAGATATATGTGTACTAATCATCATAATACAGTTGCGAAAAGTAGTTCAGAAATTCATGATGGGGGTGATGGAATGTATACCATCGACAATCTCTGCGGGGTTCCCGTGTATGAGCAAATCGTCCGACAGACCGAGACATTCATTCTGAGCGGCATCTTGCAGGCCGACGCGCCGATGCCGTCGGTGCGGGCAGTGGCAGCGGAAATCGCGGCCAATCCCAACACGATTCAGAAGGCCTACACGAATCTGCTGTCCCGCGGGCTGATTTATGCCGCTCCGGGCAAGGGCAGCTTCGTCAGCGCCGAAGCACGCAGCATTCTGCGCGGTGAGCTGGAAAAACAGTTGGATACCGTCGAGTGCATGGCGGCGCAGTTCGCCAGCGCGGGCATTGACAAGCAGGCGGTTTTGCAGGCAGTGGAACGGGGCTATTCCGGAAAAAGTTAAGTCAGGGTCTTGACAATGAAATTTGACAGAAAGGATTGACCAAAAATTCTATGATAAACGCGATTAATGTCACGAAAAAATTCGACGATTTCACCGCGCTGGACAGCGTGAATCTGTCGGTGCAGACCGGCAGCATCTTCGGGCTGGTCGGTTCCAACGGCGCGGGCAAGTCCACGCTCATGCGCATCATGTCGGGTGTATACACCGCCGACGGCGGCAGCATTACCATCGACGGCGAGGACATCGCCAACCGCCCCGAAGTGCGGCAGAATCTCATCTATGTGCCGGACGACCTCTACTTCCTGCCCGGCAGCAACATGGACCGCATGGCCAAGCTCTGCGAGAGTGCGCGGGCGAAGTTCGACAAGGAGCTGTACGCCTCTCTCGCGGAACAGTTCGAGGCCGACCGCAAGAAGCCCATCCGCTCCATGAGCAAGGGCATGAAGCGACAGGCGGCGCTGATTCTCGCGATGGCGTCCCGCCCCGATATTTTGCTGATCGACGAGACCTTTGACGGGCTGGACGTCATCAAACGCCACCGTATGCGCGAAATCATGGTGGACGCGGTCGCGGAGCGCGGCCTGACGGTCATCATGGCGACCCACTCCATGCACGAGGTGGACGATATGTGCGACGCGATTGCCATGCTGCACAAGGGTCACATCAACGTACAGTCGGATATCGATGAAGTCACCACCGCGCTGGTCAAGGTGCAGATCGCCTTCCCGCAGGAATTTGACGAGGACGCGGTGCGATTTGACGGCGCGAACCTCATCAGCTTCCACCGCGACGGCACGGTCGCAACCGTGGTCTACGAAAACGACCGCGATCTGGTGGAAAGCCAGTTGAAAGCCAGAAACCCCGTACTGATAAACCTGCTTCCCCTCTCGCTGGAAGAAGTCTTTATCTACAAGTGCCAGTAATCCGGCGCGGAAAGGAAGGTAACGCATCTCATGAAGGACTTTTTCAGAAATTATGTCAAGCCGCAGCCTGACAAGGCACTCTTCCGCGAAGGCATGCGGCAGTTGAAGCTCCCCGGCATGGTGTATGCCATTGTCATGCTGCTCTTTCAGGTGGGCATGGAGCTGGATCACGGCTCGTATTACGGCTTCTGGACAAAACAGTACACGTTAGCCAATCCCATCAACGTATATCTTGACGAAATCGCCGATATCACCGCGATTCTGTCAACCATGTTTATCGTGGGCGCGATGTTCTATGTCTCCCACCTGCTGCGTTCGGGCAGGGCACGGGATTTCTACTGCGCGACGCCTCACTCGCTGGGCACCGTCTGGGGCAATTTTGCCGCGTCGGTGTACGCGTGGTGCCTCATCGGCATGGCCGCGCCCTACCTGCTCTGCACGGTCGTCATGGGCTTTATGGACTACAAGGCCATCGGCTTCTGTTTGCAGGCATTTCTGGGCAATGCGGCTTTCGCGCTCATGGTCTTCGGCGTCATGATGCTGGCGGTCACGCTGACCGGCCGCATTCTCAACGCGCTAATCACGGCGGCGGGCATCGCCTTTCTGCCGTCAGCACTCTGGGGTGCGTTCCACGCCTCTCTGAATTATTACTACAACAGCCTGTTCCTCTTCATCCGCTACCCCGAGGGACTGTCCTGCCCCGACCCGTTCTCCGTTTTCCTCGATTCGACCGAACTCTTCCGGCTGTCGCTCCAGGGCGGACGTTCTGACGGCTTTGCCCTGTTCGCCGGCTGGCACGTCATTGTGTACTGCCTGCTGGTGGGCGCGGCGGAAATCGCCCTCGCGATGCTCTTTGCCTCCGTCCGCACGGGTGACACGACGGGCAGACCCTTTATCAACCGGGAAGCGCACCTGCTCTCCCTCTTCTCCGTGATGCTCACGGTCTACTGCTGCGCGGCAGGCCTGTTCACGGTCATGCTGGACTACAAAGTCGAATATTTCAAGGGTATGGTGTTCAACTATATCTCCATCATTCTCGTGACGGTCATCGGCCTGACCGTTGCCTTCTGGGTGTGCGAACTGCTGCTGACCTTCGACATCAAGCGCGCCCACCGCGCTCTGAAGTATCTCCCCATTCCGGCGGCCATTGCGCTGGCGGTGACAGGCTGCGGTTATCTGCACACAACGGCGGAGTTTACCACCACCGTTGACCCCGCCGAAGTGGCCTCCTTCTCGCTCGTGCGCAACAGCGACCTCAATGACGACCTCGCCATTTTCCGCCTGTCCAGCACCTACGGGCGCACCGTCACGGAGGACACGCGCTTTGAAAACCGCGCCGTCATCGAATATGTCGCGTCCCGCATCAACGAGTTTGTCGCACTCTACCAAGACAACCCCAAGAAGGCGTTTGAGCAGTCCGAGAACTGGTATTATCTGTTGGAAGAGGAAAGCACCGAACCCAACCCCGCTCCCGACGCGACCATTGCCATCCGGCTGTACCTCAAAAACGGCAGAGCCGTCACCCGCGCCATCCGCTTCGACAAGGAGCACGCCGACCAGCTGGCGCAGGCCATTCTGAGCGACAAGGCCTTCATGAAGCAGTTCCTCGCTCTGCCGGATTCCTCCAAGCTCAACCTCGATATGTATAGCACGGAGGGAATGGACGCGGCCGACCTGAGCACGATTTACGACAGCTTCCTCAAAGAATACAGCGCGATGACCGACGAACAGAAGCTCGAGTACCTCAAGGAAATCCTGTATTCCGACTATGAGCGCAACATTTATTACGATTACGGCTATCAGGACCCCGCCGTTTCCCGCGATGCCGCCGCTGACGGCGACCCGTCGGCACCCGAAGCGGTTGTGAGCGAAAGCGACGCGGTAAACCGTCCCGTGAACGACTACAAGCTCGTGAGCAAGACCTGTGAGCCGGGCGATTATATCATCACCCACTGCGACCTTACGGGCGAAGGCGGGCTCACCGGCGACTATGTATTCCGGATGGAAACGCAGGGCTACGCCGAACGGCATTTGTATGACACCAATTATCTCTTTGAGCAGACGATCCGCATCGACAGAAAGACCTTCCCGGAGACCCACGCCCTGATTGTCAGAACCTGCAACGCCGGCATGACCGACCTTATCAAGACTCTCACCGCCTACAACAGCGACGGGTTCCGCGGCAACGGCTATGTCGAACTGAGCGCGGATTATTACGCCGCCGACAGCGAAGCCCACATCAATTATGATCTGGTGATGCCTTCGTATCTGCAATGGTCGCGGGACGAATACCGCAGCTATTGGGAAGACGCCTATTGGGACGAGGAAGCGGAGGAATACAAAACGAACGAATACAAAACCGTCGAAGTGGATTCCAACGCGATGGTCGCCAAGCTGCTGGCCGACGCTGAAGCGACGGGCGACACGGTGGATTTCTCCAAGCCCTACTGTGTGCTGAGCATTCACGGCGATTCCGGCAAAAAGAACACCCGCATTCACAGACAAATCTTTATCCAGACCGAGCTTGGCTATTGAGGCAATGTGTGCGTGAGGATTGGCGGGAACACGCTGCCAATCCTCACAAGATGACATTTTCGTAATATTATCGAAAAACAGCAAAATGATATTGACAAACGCAATTCGCCGTGCTATACTGGGAGCAATTCCGGATGATGATTGGTCAATCGCAATTTTCGGTTAATAAATCTTTATATTTTCTTTGCAATGGCTTTGCGATGATTTAACCCTTGTGTGATATGATAAGTACAGGGTGTGTGGTGGAACGATATGAAACAACAAGTGATGGCAATCATCGGAACGGTAGCCTACATGCTCGCGGCAGTGGTGCTGGCATGGTACGCGTGGTGGCAGTTCACCCCGGAGAGAACGCTTTCGCCGGCCGGTCGGCTGGCAGCGCTGCTGACAGCCTGCGGGCTGATGTACGTCGGCGGAAGGCTGCTCTCTCCGCGTATGGACAAGCGGTGGCAGGAGATTCCCATGAAGGTAAATCTGTGGGTGTGGTTTGGGCTGTATCTGCTCCTGCTTGCGACCCTCACGCTGTTCGATCCCTATTATGGGCGTGGCGGTGGGCTGAGTCTGGCAAGCTGGAACCGCCAGCTTTTGCAGCTGTACCTGAAATACAGCTTCAACATCATACCCGGTCACATGGTGGTAGACATGATTCTGAGCGTGATGAACGACAGTATCTCGCTGAAAATGGCGCTGGTCAACATCTTCGGCAACCTCGCGGCACTCATGCCGACAGCCTTCTTCCTGCCGCAGTTGTTCGAGCGGCAGAGGAAATTCGAAACCTTCGCCCTGACGGTGGGAATCATGGTGGCGGTCATTGAAATCACGCAGTTTGCCACGCTGTCGGGTACGTTTGACATTGACGACTGGATTCTGAACGTAGGCGGCGCGTGCCTGATGTATAAGCTGATGGAAACGCCAAAGGCAAAACGGTGGATAAAACGATTCTTGGGAAAAGAAGAAATGGATTGAAGGGGGCGTATCAGGGCATGGACAACATAGAAACCGCGACCGCCCATGTGGTCAAACGGAGAGAACATCAGGCGGCAGAGGGATTAAAACAAATCGCCGCGCAAAAAATAGAATATGCGCTGGCTTCCGCCGAAATCAGAAAACGGCGCAAAGCGATTTACACCATCGAGATGGCGGAGCAAATCCGACAGAAGATACAGGGCAAAACATACAAAGGTGCCGGCAGGCACACACAGCTTGCTCTGAATCTCTTCGCAGCGGTGAACCTGCTGGCGTGTGCGGTGCTGGCGGTTGTCGGGTATCAGATGGGCATCTTCACCTCGGTGGAGAGCCTGCAGGAGTGGGTGAACGGCTTCGGCCCCATCGCGCCGATCATCTTCATCGTGTTTCAGGCGGTGCAGGTGATTATCCCGATCATTCCGGGCGGCGCGAGTCTGGCGGGCGGTGTGGTGATCTTCGGCCCGTGGTGGGGCTTTGTATATAATTATCTGGGCATCTGCCTCGGGTCGCTGATTGTCTTCGGCATCTCGCGGGGCTGCGGCAAGCCGTTGATGTACCAACTCTTCCCCGCCAAGGCGATTCAGAAATACGAGCGATTCGCCAACGACAAGCACCGCTTTACCAAGATGTTCGCGGTGGCCATCTTCGCGCCGTGTGCGCCGGACGATATGCTGTGCTACCTCGCGGGAACCACGGACATGAGCTGGAAAACCTACACGCTCATCATTCTGCTGGGCAAGCCTGCCTCGACTGCCATGTACAGTCTCGGCCTGACGGCGGTGCTCCGTGCGCTGATGGCGCTGATTTGATTTATCATTCATCATTCATTTGTGGGACGATATAAGAGGGTATCAGGAACTATGAAAACCATCAATATGCTTTCCTCTGCGGACAAGGTCAAAGGGCAGGGCGTCGGCTCCGCTTACTTGGAACAGGTGCGGCTGGTGGAAGAGGAATTGCCGAACAGCTTTCAAGTGTGCCGTAATCAATTCAAATTCTGCGATATCATGCACTATCACACGCTGGATTTCCCGTTCTTTCTCAGCGTGCCGCTGGCCAAACTGCATGGCAGTACGACAGTGGGCTATGTTCATTTTCTCCCCGAAACGGTGGAAACCAGTCTGCGCCTGCCGTGGCCGGCCAAGCAGGTATTTTACGCCTACATGATTCAGTATTACAAGAGCATGGACAAGCTGGTGACAGTCAACCCGTGGTTTATCGAGCGGCTGGCGGACTACGGCATTCCCCGCGAGCGGGTGACGTATATTCCCAACTTCGTGTCGGAAGAGGCATTTTACCGTATGCCCTCCGACCGAAAGAGCGCACTCCGCGAGGCATACGGCCTCGACCCCGACAGATTCACGGTAGTCTGCGCGGGGCAATTGCAGGTGCGCAAGGGCTTTTTCGACTTCATCAAGACCGCCGAACGCCTGCCGGAACTGCAATTTGTCTGGGCGGGCGGCTTCTCCTTCGGCAAGATCACCGACGGTTACGACGAGATCAGACAGGTGGTCAAAAATCCGCCGCCGAATGTCCACTTTCTCGGCATTGTTCCCCGCGAGGAGATGAACGCGGTTTATAACCTCGCCGATGTGATGTTCCTGCCGTCCTTTGAGGAACTCTTCCCCATGACCGTGCTGGAATCCATGAACTGTGGGATTCCGATTCTGCTGCGGGACTTGGAACTGTATGAGAACATTCTGTTTGACTACTACCTGAAAGCTGACAGCGTGGAAGATTTCGCAAACGACCTGCTGCGCCTGAGCCGCGACCCGGATTTTTATGCGCATTACGCCGCGAAATCGAGCGAAGGCTCCCGTTTCTACAGCCGCGAACACGTCGCCGCCATGTGGAAGAAATTTTATAACAGCCTGCCGACCGGGCATTTTTTCAAACGACCGCTGTTCCGCTATTAATAATAAAGCGAAGCGCGGGAGTCCAGGGGGTGCAGGCACCTCCTGGCGGGTCCCGCTTTCGCCAGCAAAAGCCGGGGCAGTCGCCCTTGCAGGGAGTGGGACAGCGTCCCACAAGGCAAGCGTAGCTTGCCGGGCAAGACGCGCTAAGACGAAATAAAATGTCAGGCGAATACGAACGCAGAAAAACCATAGAAATTCAAGGAAAATTCAGAAATGCACCATAGCAATTTAACGATAGGATGATATAGTAAGGAAAGAGTACCAAAGGAGGTATGATTGATGACAAGCGAAAAGAGTATCACCGTCGAACCCATCGCCGCACTGGAGGCCAAGTTGGAAGAAAAAACCGAAGTCGCCAAAGAAAAGCTGGAAGAATTTGGCGACAACAAGATTGTCAAAACCGTCAGCAATATCTTCATGGTAATCCTGCTGCTCGGTTGTGTGGCATTCGGCGTCTACGGCTGGCGCAAGGGGATTTTTGCCTCGCCGGAAACGCTGCGGGACTGGGTGAACAGCTTCGGCATGACTGCGCCGATTATCTTCATGATTTTGCAGGCGCTGGAAGTCGGCATTCCCGTGATTCCCGGCGGTGTGACGCTGCTGGCGGGCGTGCTGCTTTTCGGCCCGTGGTGGGGCTTCTGGTATAACTATGTCGGGATTGTGGTCGGGTCGCTGGCCACCTTCGCCATTTCGCGGGTCTACGGCCAGCCGCTCATGCACCGTCTCTTCTCAAAGGAATCCATCGAGAAATACGAGCATTGGACGGAAGATCACGGCCGCTTCAATAAGCTCTTCGCCGTTGCCATTTTCCTCCCCGGCGCACCGGACGGCCTGATCTGCTACCTCGCGGGTACCACCAAAATGTCGTGGAAAACCTACACACTCATCATTCTGTTCTGCAAACCGCTGTCCATCGCACTCTACAGCCTCGGTGTGTTCGGCGTATCGAAGGGTATTTCCGCCGTGGGCATGCTGCTGTTTTAACCATAGGCACATCATCACATACATCAAAACCTGCCGTTTCAGTTGGTAAAACGGCAGGTTTTTTCATGTCATAAAAAAGTATTCCGACGGCGCAACCATCAAAATCCGCTGCCGCCTGTGATGATCTCGCTCCACTCCACAGGGCCGATCGCGCCGTTCTGCTCGATGCCCAGCTGTCGCTGAAGCGCGAGGACGGCGTTGCGGGTCGCGTCGTCAAACGTACCCGTAACCTCCACCGAGGGAATGCCCGGGTCATTCTGCGCCAACCGGCGCAGATAGCCCTGAATAATCCGCACGCTGTCGCCCGAATCGCCCATCACCAGGAACCGTCCGGGATACGGCTCGCCGATGGCGCTGCGGTAATCGGCGGGGAGCTGGCTCACGGCGTTGCGATAGGCGCGCTCGATCTCGCGGAAGGTCCTCTCCCCCACGATGCCGTCCACCGTCAGCCCGTACAACGACTGGAAAGTAAGCACCGCGTCCCGTGTCTGTTCGCCGAAATAGCCCGTAATGGGAATGGGCGGCAGTTCCGGGAAGAAATAGCCGAGGAAGGCGAGATAATACTGCACCGCCTCCACATCGACGCCCTGACTGCCGAGCTGCAAGACACGGGTATAGCGGCGTTCCACCTCGGAAATGGTCAGACCCTCGCTTGCAATCTCCGACAGCCGTTTGACAGAGGCGAACACCTGCTTGATTTTGTACCATGTCGCCTTGCCGACGATGCCGTCCGGTTCGAGATTGAAAATCTGCTGGAACACCGTAACCGCCTCTTCTGTCTCCGCGTCGTACACCCCCGTGAGCGCACTGATACGGGGAATCGCGGGATAATTGCGGGCAATGCGGTTGAGTTCCCGCTTGATGGTCAGCACATCGTCGCCAAACGAGCCGCGCCGCAACGGGGTACCGGGATAGGACTGCGTGTTGCCGCCGACAGGCGCGTTAAAGATCATTTCAATATTGTCGCCGTAATAATAGCGCAGAATATCCATCGCGCTGAAACCGTCATTGGCCAGCCGCACCGTACCCCATTGAGATAAGCCGTTGCACTGCGTGTAAACGCCGTCGCAGAATTGGGCGTACAGCGGAACGATACTGCCCGAGCGCACCAGGTAATTGTTGAAAATTTCATCGACAATTTCGCTGATATTGTCGAAAATCTGCCCGTTTGGCACAAAGGCTTGGTCAAACTGCGTGTTGCTGGTGATATCAAAGTCGTAGCCGCGGCTGGGATAGTACTCAGTATAGATGCGGTTGAGCGCAAAAGTAATCTGCGCCGCGATGTTGGCACGCAGCGCTTCCTCCGGCCAGTTGGGGTAGATCTCGTTGGAAGCGACATTTTTGATGTACTCCGTGAAGTTCACGGTCACGTTATCGGCCAGTTCGTCGGGGCGGCCGAGATGTACCGTGACGGTCTGGGGAATCACGGGAACCACAGCCATTTAATTTCCCTCCCTCTGCATTTGCCGGATATTTTGCGGGTCGGGCATCATGGTGATGGGCAAAATCGTCTCGATGCGGTCGTAAATCGTGACCATCTTGTCAATCACAGACTGGAAGGCCGGATGGTAAAGCGACACCAGATAATGCGCCTCACTCGCGTCAGAGCGTTCCGGCTCCAGCTCCGTATCCACCGGACGGCAGGGCAGCACCATATTGTCCACGATACCGGACGAATCCGTCTTATCGTCATAAAGCAGATACTTTACGCCCTGATACATCATCGAAACCATGATTTCCACGTCCTTCACAGGAAATGCCTCGTTGGCAGCGCTGATCTGAATCTTGAGCCTGCCGCGCCCCGGGTATTCCATAATATACGCGTCAAACTCGGGCTTAAAGGGGGATACAGCGTCGAACGTCCGGGGATTGCCCCCGCCTGTCATCGTGCTTCTCTGTGGGTTGGCATTCATATTTGACATTGGATTGTACATAAGTATCACCGTCTCCTTTCCTTACCATACTATGCGGGGAACAAAAAACGGGAACTGTTTTATGCTTTCATACATAAAACAGTTCCCGTGAAATGCCTATCGCGATACAAGTTCTTACAGCCGCCGCAGGGAACGACTAATCTTTTTGGAAATCTTTTCCCCAATCTTGCCTCTGAGCATTCCGTTTTTCGAGAGATAGATATACACCATGCAGCCCACCGTGATGATGAGCCATAGCGCTGCGGTTTTCATGAAGCTCTCCAAAAGGCAGCGGAGATATCCCGAGACAAAAATATAAAAATATTCAGGCGTCGCCAACACATGCTCATACACCTTGGAAAGATACAGTCCGAACGGCAGCGCGAAGCACATCAATGCACAGCCGCCGAACGCGTATGTGATAAAGCGCATGCCCTGATGGGGATACCGATACAGTCGAAGCAGTACGACAGCCAAAATAAACGACAGTGCAAACAGTATGATCAATGCCGCTGTCACTGCGCCCCTGACCTTCTCACGAGCCGCCTTAATCAAAGCAATGCCGGGCATGGGTACCTCATCGAGATAAATGCTGTCGATATCCTCGATATAGGCCTGAATAACGTCTTCGGTTTCACCCTCAACGGCAACATGACCTTCTTCCAGATAGGCGGCCACATTGGCATACAGCCTGGCGTTTTCCGACTCCACATTGGGTCTGAATTCATAGCCGCGAAACGCAGCCGTCACATGACCGTTGACGTCGCGCTTCACATCGTCTACGGTGAACACGCCGTCCAGCACCGACAAGTCCAATCCCACGGGAATGGTATAATCTTCCGCCTCCGTGACAACCTGATTCAGCACCGCCTGATAATAATCGTCCTGTATGACTGAGCAGAAAAAGCTCTCTGAGAACAAACTGTTCAGCGCGGTCAGACAAACCGTTCCCAACAGCAGAAACACCGAAAGGATAAAAGAAAAGACATAACTGATTCCCTTGCGGTAAGCTTCGCGGGATTGATCTGTACCGTGTGCCTCACTGCGATAGCCGCTGTAATGTTTCCTTCCGGAAGAATGGCTCCGCGCCCCGGCGTGGGTGTGTGAATGGGAATGCGAGTGGGAATGGGAACGGCTCCTTGTGGACGAACCGCTTGTATTTTTTCTGATATCCGCCACGCTTATGCCCCCCATATCACGTCAGCACCTTCGATACGTTCACCGAAAGCGCACAATCTCTTGGTCTTTCGCCCCGAAATGGCATGGAAAGGATAGCAGGTGTAAAGCAGCAGGGTTTCCTTCTGCTCACTCAGCATGGTATCAAATCGCTTTGCCAGATCGTCCTCGCCGATCACCGACACCTCTGTCACACGATACTGATAGGTATCGTAATTGGTATCAAAGGTAATCACGTCGTCCTCTTTGATCTTCTGCAAGGGTCTGAAAAAGGTGTTGTTGTGGGCGCAGATAATGATTGCCTCGCCGTATCCCGGCAGAGAACTGATTTCATACTGTCCCGCGCCGCTGCGCAAAATACGATTGTCATCGCCCCAATACACCGGCGCTTTTAATTGAATACGTTCACAGGCAAGTTCACCGTAATGTTCACCGTGTTTCGGTTCCACTACATCTTCGGCATGAATAAACGCCTGCTCTTGCTCCGGTTTTTCCATATCAGGGTCATAAATCGTTGTCAGCTCGGGGTAAAAATTGGGAGTGTCTTCCACCAACACCATCGAGGCAGCTGACATGCCCAATTCCCATACGGGTGCCAATGCCACTCTCAGCACACCGTATCCCAATACAGCAAAAATTACCGGCACAATGAAATATGCCGGCAATTTTTTCCATTTTATTTTTCTCACTAAAACCAGCCTGGCACCAAAATTAGTCGGCAAGCAGCTTCTTCTTGCCGATGACAACTGCGCCGCCGGACAAAATGCCGATCAGAGCAATGACGCTGATGACTGTGGCTGTCATGTCAACGCCGGTCTGCTTCACAGTACCGTTGCCCTTATTGCTACCGCCATTGTTGCTGCCGCCGTTGTTAGCGCCGCTAACACCATAAACGGGAACCAAGGGAGCGTTGGGTGTGTCAGGATCACGATAGTAAACGGTAGGAGTGGGGTTACCACCGGTACCGTTCGTACCGGGCGTGACCTTAAAGCCGAGTTCGCTGGCGAAGGACGAAATCTCGCTTACATAGCTCTGATAGTTGTCGGCAAAGTAAATCTCACTGACCGAATGATAATTGTCAGCAATCACCATCGCCTCAAGCTTATCCATTTCCGCCTTTGCCTTCGCGATATCGCTCGCATCCATGTCCTTGACCTTGAGGCAAGCCTTCATAGCGGCGATATACTTGGAACCGGGTTTTGCGACAGTGCCGTCCTTAAGCGTAACGCCCGCAACAAATCTGTCAAGAAGTGCCTGCTCCTGGGGGGTAATACCAGACTCCGCAAATGCGGGAAGCGCAAATGCAACAGCCAGCGTCAATGTTGCAATGATTGCCAGAATTTTCTTTTTCATAGCGTTCATACTCCTTTTCTTTTCCCGGCGCGTCGCCGGATAATTTTCATAGAAAACATTATAGTTTATTTTAAAATGATTGTCAATATATTTTTTCAAAAAAAATGAGGAAACCCCTGATTAATTTTTGGAAAATATTCCAAAATCTGTGTCTTCAAATTCAACAGTTTGTTATCAAGGCCAGACCTAAAACATTTGGTTTATTTCACAATTGCGGCGTCTCCTCAAAGCCCGATTCTGCCGTTGCGCCAGTAGTTGTTCATGCTGAAACCCGGGACTTCGGTCACTTCTTCTCCCAGATAGGCGGGGGGCTCAAAAGCATTGGCCGCCTCCACCGACTCAAATTCCACCTCGGCATACATAAAGCCATGATCGGTATCGCCGTCCACAATGCTGCACTCCAACCGGAGACCGCCGCCCAGATCGTAGACGTGATAATCCTTGAAAATCGGCTCGCGGGTGAGCAGTGTGGCCATTTCGTCATACTGCTCCGCGGTGATGTCAATGTTGACCTCGGTGCGCACCAAAGTACCCTTGCCCTTGACCGTCATCTCAAAACGCTCACTGCCGTCGGGAAGCTCCGCCCGGCGAATGCGCACGACCGGCGCGGTAGAGAGATAGCCCTGCCACACCTTCGCGCTGCCAAGTTCCGGCAAATCGGGAAAACGATCAATCAAAAATTTGCGTTCAATTTCCATACAGATTCCTCCTGTGCGATATTCCTCAAATCTCATACTTGGCATACCCGCAGTTAGGAAGCACATATTCGCCAAATTCCTCGTTGCTCAGGTCTTTGAAATAAGAGGCGATCAGCTTGTTGGTCCAGCCGTGGCTGACGAGCAGAACGGTTTTTCCCTCACAGGCGGCGAGCATCTCGTCCAGAAAGCCGTACACACGGTGGGCCGCCTGCAAAACCGACTCACCGCCGGGAAACCGCTCGGCAAAGATTTGTTCCCGCCGTTTGAAGGCGGGGTCACCTCTTGAACAGCGCTCCATGTCGCCAAAATTGACCTCGCGCAGCCGCGGCTCGGGTATCGGCGTCAGCCCCAGCGCCTCGCCCACCGCCCCGGCGGTCTGACGCGCACGCAGCAAATCCGAGCAATAGATGACTTCAATGCCCTTGTCACGCACCAGTTCAGTCAATTCATCGGCCTGTGCCAATCCTTTCTCGGTCAGCGGCAGATCAATCCAGCCGCAAAGGAGAAACTGCGCGTTAAAAGCAGTTTCTCCGTGACGTGCGGAATAAATCGTCGTAACAGCCATGCGCTTACACCTCGGCGGATTGACGCTTTTGGGGTTCATCAACCAGATTGACTTCCACGTCAATGATATTTTCTGCGGGTTGATTTTCGGAAACGATCTCCACTTCTGTGGCGTCGCTTTTTGTTGTATCGGCGGTTTTCGCCGCTGCCACTGCTTCGGCTGCCTGTGAAGCAATCTTCTCATTCAGATTCTCACGGGCCACCGCCAGCATCAGTTTAATACGGTTCTCCTGATTGACCTTGGTGGCGCTGGGGTCGTAGTCGATCGGCGTGATATTGGCATTCGGACACACCTTGCGGATCCGGCCGATCATGCCCTTGCCGTTGATGTGATTGGGCAGACAGCCGAAGGGCTGGGTGCAGACGATGTTTTCATAGCCCGATTCACACAGCTCCAGCATTTCGGCGGTGAGCAGCCAGCCCTCGCCCATCTTGCTGCCGTAACCCACCACACCGTTGACCAGCGTGCGCAGATGCGCATAGGGCGACGGCGCGTTAAAGTTCGGGTGGTCTTTGAGCGCGTCGAGCATGGCGGCTTCCATCTTGGTGCAGAAATCTTTCAGCACCGAAACAGCCTTGTATTTAATCGTGCTGCCGCCGTAGAGCAGAATGTCGTCCAGGCGGTTGTCCACCTTGAACAGCACAAAGCCCATCAGACCCGGCACCATGACCTCGCAATCCTGAGAGGCAAGGAACTCTTCGAGCTTGTTGTTGGCAAGGGGGGAATATTTGACATAAATCTCGCCGACCACGCCGACCTTGACCTTTGGCACGCGGTTGACCGGAATCGCGTCGAACTCGTCGGCAATCTGCTTGAGATTGTTGCGAAATTCCTCGCCCAGCATGCCCTTGCCGTGCGCGAACTGGTCCAGCAGACGGTCTACCCAGCTGTCTACCAACGCTTCGGACTCGCCTTCATTCAGCTCATAGGCCTTGACCTGATTGTTGAGCAGCATGAGCAAATCGCCGTAGACCAGACTTGCCACGAACTGCATGACCAACGCAGGCGTGATGGTAAAACCGGGATTGCTTTCCAGACCCGAGAGGTTGACCGAGATGACCGGCACCTGCTCATAACCCGCCGATTTCAGCGCTTTGCGCAGCAGGTGAATGTAGTTGGAGGCACGGCAGCCGCCGCCGGTCTGTGTAATCATGAGCGCGGTCTTGTTGACGTCGTACTTGCCGCTGTTCAGCGCGTCGATCATCTGTCCGATGACCAGCAGCGCGGGATAGCAGGTGTCGTTGTGAACGTGCTTCAGACCTTCCTCCACCACGCGGTGACTGTCGTTTTTCAGCACTTCCACATCGTAACCCGCGCGTTGCAGCACCTTTTCAAACAGCTTGAAATGAACCGGCAGCATATTGGGTGCCAGAATTTTGTATTCCTTGCGCATTTCCTTGGTGAAGAGAATGCGCCCGCTCTTCTTGTCGTATTTTAATTCTGCCATTTGCATATACACCTTTCTCGTGTGTGAGCTTTTCCGATTCCGTATGCGCCGGAGCTTGATGTTTACTTTGCGCGTCTTGCTCGCAGGCTTTGCCTGCTCATGGGGCGCTGCCCCATACCCCGCAAGGGCGCTGCCCTTGACCTGCCAGGAGGTGCCAGCACCCCCTGGACTCCCCATTGTTGCTCCGCTTGCTTGACTTCGGCGCGTCTTAATTGCTTAATTATCCTCGATGGCGGCAAACAGGCTTCTCAACCGGATCTTGACCGCGCCGAGGTTGGTAATTTCGTCGATCTTGATCTGCGTGTAAATCTTGCCGCCGCTCTCGAGAATGGCGCGCACCTCGTCGGTGGTAATCGCGTCAATGCCGCAGCCGAACGACACAAGCTGCACCAGATTCATATCCGGCTGGGTGAGAATGTACTTCGCGGCGGCGTACAGGCGGGAATGGTAAGTCCACTGATTCAGCACCTTGACCGGGAATTTCTGCACACGGTCGCTCACCACGTCCTCAGAAATAATGGCCGCGCCGCAGCCGGCGACAATCTTGTCGATGCCGTGATTAATTTCGGGGTCGATGTGATACGGACGGCCTGACAGCACAATGATGTGCATACCCTTTTCGCGAGCCTCTTCAATGATCGCCTCGCCGCGCTCCCTGATTTTCGCCAGATAACGGTCGTATTCGGCATAGGCCGCGTCCGCCGCCGCCTTGACTTCTTCGAGCGGAATGATATCAAAATACTTCGACATCACCTGCTGGAATTTCTTGGGGAAATCCTTCGGGCGGTGAATGCCGAGATAGTCATAGATAAACTTGATGTTGGCAATATCCGGCATATTGGCGTGAATGACTTCGGGGTAGTACGCCACAACGGGACAATTATAATGATTGTCGCCCATCTTTTCATCAAAGTTGTAGGACATACAGGGGTAAAAGACGGTATCCACACCCTCATTGATGAGCGTCTGCACGTGACCGTGCATGAGCTTGGCGGGGAAGCAAACCGTATCCGAAGGAATGGTGGCCTGCCCCAGCAGGTACATCTTGCGGTTGGAGAGGGGCGACGTTACCACCTCAAAGCCCAGCTTGGTAAAGAGCGTGTGCCAGAAAGGCAGCAGCTCAAACATATTCAGGCCCATCGGAATGCCGATTTTACCGCGTTCCCCGGCGACCGGCTGATATTCCTTGAGCAGCTTGAGTTTATAATCGTAGATATTGAGCGAATCGTCGGCCTTGCGGCGGGTAATCGGACGGTCGCAGCGGTTGCCGCTGATGAATTTGCGGTTGCTGTCGAACATATTGACGGTCAGGCGGCAGTTGTTGCTGCAAAGACCGCAGCGCGCGTCCTTGACCTTGTGGAAGAAGTTGGCGAGCTGCTGCGCGTTGAGAATGCTGCTGCTGCCGGTGGCGTGGCGGGACGCATACAGCGCCGCGCCGTAGGCCCCCATCAGTCCGGCGATGGCGGGACGGACGACTTCCACGCCCATTTCCTGCTCGAAGGCGCGCAGCACCGCGTCATTGAGGAAGGTGCCGCCCTGCACAACGATCTTCTTGCCCAGCTCATCGGGGCTGGAAGCGCGAATGACCTTGTAGAGCGCGTTCTTGACCACGCTGATGGAAAGACCCGCCGAGATATTCTCGATGGAAGCGCCGTCCTTCTGCGCCTGCTTGACCGAGGAATTCATAAACACCGTACAGCGGGAGCCGAGATCCACCGGCTTGTCGGCAAAAAGACCGAGCTTGGCAAATTCGGCAATCGGACGGTGCAGCGCTTCGGCGAAGGTCTGGAGGAAAGAGCCGCAGCCGGACGAACAGGCTTCATTGAGGAAGATGCTGTCCACCTCGCCCTTCTTGCCGATTTTAAAGCACTTGATGTCCTGTCCGCCGATGTCGATGACAAATTCCACGTCGGGCATGAACTGACGCGCAGCCGTCAGGTGGGCGGTTGTCTCCACAATGCCGGAATCCAGGCTGAACGCGTTTTTGATGAGTTCCTCGCCGTAACCGGTCGAGGTCGCGCCGATAATGCGGATTTTGGGATATTTCCAGTAGAAATGCTCCAGAAATTCCTTGACGTGGGGCACCGGATTGCCCTTGTTGGAGCTGTAGCTGTCGCGGAGAATCTTGCCGTCGGGGGTGATGACCACCATTTTGATGGTGGTGGAGCCGGAATCCACGCCGAAAAAGGCGTCGCCCTCATAAGTATCGGGGTCAATTCTGTCAATGGTATGTGCGGCGTGACGAGCGGCAAATTCGTCGTACTCTTCTTGATTCCGGAAAAGCGGCTCGATGGAGTTGTAATTGCCCACGACCTTGAGCTGACTGAGCGTATCAATGGCCTTGTCCAAGTCTATTTCGGTATCCGCTCCCAGCGCCGCGCCGATGGCGACATAATAGAGCGAATTTTCGGGACACTTGCCGGTGAGTTTCAGCGTGTCGTCAAAGGCGGCGCGCAGCTCGGAGAAAAAGGTGAGCGGACCGCCGAGATAGACGACGTTGCCCTCAATCGGACGGCCTTGCGCCAGACCCGCGATGGTTTGATTGACCACGGCATAAAAGATGCTGGAAGACACATCACTGGTGCGCGCACCCTGATTGAGCAGCGGCTGAATGTCAGTCTTGGCGAACACGCCGCAGCGGGACGCGATCGTATAGCGGCGTTCCGCCTTCTTGGCGGCGTCGTTCATCTCGGTCGGCGTGATATTGAGCAGGGTTGCCATCTGGTCGATAAAGGCGCCTGTGCCGCCGGCGCAAGAGCCGTTCATACGGAACTCCATACCACCGGTAACAAAAAGGATCTTCGCGTCCTCGCCGCCGAGCTCAATAGCTACGTCGGTATCGGGAAGGAGATGTTTCAGCGCAATGCGGCTGGCAAATACCTCCTGCACCAGCGGAATGCCGCAGGCCTCGGAAATGCCCATGCCCGCCGAGCCGGAGATGGAAAGCAGCGCCTTATGCTCGCCGGTCAGCTCGCGCACGGTATTCAGCACGCCCAGGGTCTTTTCGGTGATCTGCGACAAATGGCGCTCGTAGGATTGATGAATGATATTGTCATTATCGTCCATGACGACGTATTTGATGGTAGTGGAACCTACGTCAATTCCGATTCTCAAAGGACATTCTCCATTCTTTTCAAAATCATGCAGTTTTTGGGAAAATGCAGGTTAAAGGCTGCTATTCTCCCATTTTCAATTTATTCAAAAGAAATGATAGCACATTTGAGCCACAAAGTAAAGAGACAAATTTGTGAAAATGGTGAATTTCGCTTTGAATTTCTCATGCACTCTCTCTAATTTTCAGCTCGTTTGTGAAATAAGGCAGCGATGTGCACAGAGCATGTAAACAATTTTGGAAAATAAAAGGGATTGAGTTGAAAACAACCCATGACGGTGGTATAATGATGATAATTCATCAAACAGGCGACAGGCTGCCCGGCAGACGGATGGAGGAATTTCAACAACCATGGCAACAGAACTTGATTGCAGCAATCTGATATGCCCCCTGTGCGGCGAGCTGCTCCACGTGTCGGGCGGCTCTCTTTTGTGTCCGGTGCGGCATACCTACGACATCGCGCGGCAGGGCTATGTCAATCTGCTCCCCGTGCAGCAGAAGCATTCGCTCGCACCCGGCGACACCCCCGAAATGCTGGCGGCGCGGCGGGCCTTTCTGAACGAAGGCCTTTATGCGCCCATTTGTTCCGACGTGACCGAAGCGATCCGGCAGTACGCGCCGGATATGAAAATGCTGGTCGATATCGGCTGCGGCGAAGGATATTATACCGCCGCGTTCGGCCGACAGTTTCCCGACGCGAATGTCATCGGGGCGGACATCGCCAAGACCGCGGTAAAAATGGCCTGTTCCCGCAGCAAGGCAATCACATGGATTACCGCCACCGCCTCTCACCTGCCGATCGCCGACCATTCCACAGACGTTATCACCGCGATGTTCTCACTGGTCTGCGAAGAGGAATTTGCCCGCATTCTGCGCGACGGCGGCATTGTCGTGGAGGTCACGGCGGGCACCAATCATCTCATCGAACTGAAACATATCATCTATGACGATGTATTCGAACAGCACAAGCGCCCCAAGCCGCCGCAGAACTTTTTGCGGGAAATTGCCTGCACGCTGCATACCTTCCCGCTGACGCTGAACAATGTCCAGCTGGTTCACCTGCTGCAAATGACGCCCCACACGCTCCGCGTCAAGCCCGAAAAGCGGGCACAGCTGGAATCCACACAGCAACTGACGCTGACCGTGGAATATTTCGTGCGCGTAATGGAGAAACGCTGAAACAGAATTGTCAAAACAAGTTTATCCGCTGTTTACAAAGCGGTGATAGAATACGCATACGGTATGCGACGGAGGAAACAACGATGTTCGGCTTTGTCACAGTTGCACCCGCTCTCCTGAGCGCAGAACAAAAAACGCGCTACCGCGCCCGTTACTGCGGCCTTTGCCGGTCACTGGGGCAGTACTGCGGCGCGTCCTGCCGCCTGCTGCTGACCTATGATCTGGTCTTTCTGGAAATGCTGCTGGCCTCTGTGTATGAGCTGCCGGAGAAAAGTCAGTCCCGGCGCTGTATCGCCCACCCCGTCAGGCCCCATTCCGAAATCCGCACCGCCGCAAGCGATTACGCCGCCGCCATCAACGTGCTGCTGTTTCACGACAAGCTGCTGGACGACTGGCACGACGACAAAAATCCTGCCGCTCTCGCGGCCGCGTCATTTTACCGCGGCAAATACGCCCAATTGCAGCAGCAATACCCCCATCAAAGTCAGGCCATCACGCATTGTCTGACGGAACTCGGCGCCATGGAGCGGGACGGAGAATCCAATCCCGATCTGCCCGCCGGCTGCTTCGGACGGCTGATGGGCGAGCTGCTTGTCATGCACGACGAGAGCGGACCGCTCGAAGAAGCGCTCCACGACTTCGGACAATGGCTCGGTCGATTTATCTATCTGATGGACGCGGTCACCGACCTGCACGACGATTTAATCCGCGAACGCTACAATCCCCTTGTCTTCCTGCCGCAAGGTGAAATCATGGACGTACTGGAGCTGACAGGCGGCGAGGTCATGCGCCGTTTCAGAGAGCTGCCGGTCACGACGGACAGGGATATCATGGAACATATTCTCTGTGCGGGCATCTGGGGCAACTATCATACCCGTATGCAAAAATACGCAAAGAAGGGACAGGATACCGTTCATGGCAAAAAGCCCGTATGAAATTCTGGGGGTTTCCCCCAACGCCACTAAGGATGAGGTGACCAAAGCCTACCGGAAGCTGGCCAAAAAATATCACCCCGACCTCAACCCCGGCGATGAAGCCGCCGCCCGCAGAATGAGCGAAATCAACGCCGCCTATGACGACATCAAAAACGGCAGAACCTCTTCCTCCTACGGTTCATCTGACACCAGCCCCGGCTCGTCGCGCTCTTCCTATCCGTCCTATTCCTCAGGGTGGGAACAGTATCAGCGCAGCCGACAGGAATCTGCGGCGGACGATTACGCGACACTGGATTCTGTGCAGGCATATATCGAAAGCGACCAGTGTGAGGCAGCCATTCTGCTGCTCAACACCATGCGCCATCGGAACGCGCGGTGGTATTACCTGAGCGGCATCGCCAATTACAACACCGGCAATTCCGTCACCGCACTGCGCCACGCGCGCGAAGCGGTCAGACTGGAACCGGGCAACGCCGAATTTCGCCGCGTTCTGAATGAAATCGAAGCAAGCGGTGAGATGTACCGCACCTATCAGAACGAAAACGGCTATACGCCGATTGCGGTAGGACTGTGCTGTTCGCTGGCATGCAGCAGCTGCATGTGCGGCGCCTGCATTGCAGGTCTGAGTCCGATATGTGTCTGCTGCCCCTAATGTAAAGAAAGGAATGATTGATAAATGAACGATTTCCGATACAAATTCAGTCAGTTTATGGAGGGCCGCTATGGCATGGATCAGCTGTACTATGCCCTGCTCGTGCTGTACCTGATTCTCCTGGTGCTCAACATGATATTCCGCAAGCTGGTGGTGTTCGGTATTCTTGCGTGGGCGGTGCTGATATTTGCCTTCTACCGCTTCTTCTCGCGTAACACCTTGCGGCGCAGCGCGGAAAACGAGAAATTCATGACAGTCTTCGGCAGGGTCACCGGAAAATTAGGTCCTCGCCTGAAAGACCTTTCCAATGCGGTGGACTGGAAGACCGGCCGCATTATCCGGACAGACCGCTCCGGCAACACCGCTTCCGCTCCCAAAGGCCCCGGTCTGCTCACCAAAATCAAGGAGTTTCCCCAGAAGAAATACACCGCCTGTCCCAAGTGTCAGGCTACGATCCGCGTACCGCGTGAACGGGGTAACCACATGGTTCGCTGTCCCCGCTGCGGCGAGCGTTTCGGCGTCAACATCGTCATCGGCAAAAAGGCGCCCCGCAAGACACAGTAACGCACATTTCCTCACAAAAAAACAAACGGCTCCGGCTTTTCGCATGATACCATGCGATTGACCGGAGCCGTTTTCATATCAGAAAATCATCACTGCCGATGTCATACGTCACCGCATGACACGGACTCGTTTTGGCGCCGCTTCATCACGATTACCGCCGACAGTCCGACAAGAGCCGACAGCGCCGCCGCTCCGAGCGCCGCCCACACGCCTGTTATACCTTCTCCCGTATGGGGCGATTCATAGACGGTATTGCCATCTGCATCGTGCCAGACGGCATAAAGGGTCACATTCCCCTTCGGCATCGTGAGAATATCCACACCGTCCTTGTAACCCGTGCCGGTACCGTCCCGCTTGGTGTTCCACTCGACAAAGGTACAATCGGTACGGGCCAGATTACCTCTTGCTGCGACCGTAACCGTCTCACCTCCGTAATATTGGGTGCTGTCCACAGGAACCGCGCCGGAGGTCGCGCCATTGCCGTCGTAAGTCAGGGTGTAATGCTTGCTGCCCACGGACCGCGTACGCCAGATGGCATACAGGGTGTGATTCTGTGTCATCTGAATGGACGTTCCGGGAACGTAATCCGTGCCCTTGCGGTTGGGGTCAGTATTCCAGCAAACGAACGTCGCGTTGCTTCGCGACAAGGTATCGCCGCCCGCCACGGTAACCGACGTACCCGCCGGATAGGACTTGGCGGTGGGTACAGTACCACTGCCGCCGTTCGCGTCATAGGTCAGGGTGTAGTTCGGGTTGGTTTGGTCTTGTTTGATCCAGATCGCGTACAGAGTGGTATTCTCGTACAATACCATACTGCTGCCCGGGGCATGCTTGCTCACCGCTGCGGTGGATTCGGTATTCCAGCCCGCGAAGATGTAGCCGTCTCTGGAGAGACCGCTGCCGTCCGCCACGGTGACTGATTCGCCGGAACGGCAGGTCTGGGGTGCCGGGACCGTGCCGGTGCCGCCGTTCGCGTCATAGGTCAGGGTAGCATTCCATACGGCGGTGAGCGTGACATTGCGATAGACCATGAAGGACTTGATGTGCATTTCCCACATCGCATCGCTTGCCCCGGCGCCACTCACACGTGCCGTCCCCGCAGGACGCGGCGCCGCGCCGCCAGAAGGCACAAAGAACGTGATGTTCCAGCCCAGAAAATCGTAATTTTCGCGGAGATAGCCAATTTCCTCATCGTCATGATTCTTGATGATGTGTTCTGTACCCTGCTGTGCCTCAAAGCTGTGATCGCTGCCCAACGCTTGGGTCCAGCCGTCCGCGCCTTGCGCCACACCGCTCTTGTAGGTGATGTCGCACGTCGCCAGCTCGCTGTTCTTGATATACCGGCCGACCAGCTGCATATTCTGTGCCGGCATGGTAAAGGTCTGCCCGCCGTTGTAGGCCAGCGACTCATTGTAAACCCAGCCGATGAAGGTGCTGTCAGATGTATTGGTCAGTTTGGGCGCGACCGTGACCGTCTCGCCGGGGAGATAGGACTTGGCCGCGTAGGTTTCCGCGTCGAGGGAAACTTCCTGATCGTCACTTTTATAGGCGCGATAGCTGACGGTGTACCGCGCCAGCGGGGTCCACTGCGCATAGAGCGTAACGGTCCGGTCTGTGCCGAAACGGGAAGACGGTACTTTGTCGCCCTTCTCATAGGCGGGGGTGGTATCTTCATCGGTCAGGCACCAGCACTTGAAGGTGTAACCTGCCTTCGTGGGATCGGCCTGTGAAATCACCATACCGCCGTTTTGCGTAAAGGCCGTGTAAGCCGCCGTCTGCGTACCCAGTGCGGTACTGCCGTCCATAAAGCGCAGCGTGTAGACATGCTCGGTGAACTGCCCCGTAAAGGTCACACCGTTTTTGACCATCGTGAAAGGCTCATCGGCATACTGAATGCCGTCGTTGGTCCAGCCCGAGAAATCAAAGCCGTCCACCGTAGGAACCTTGGCGACCGTGAAGGTCTGCCCCTCGTAATAGGTATCGGGGTCTGTGGGAACGCTGTATCCCTGCGGCTTGGTACCCGTCACTTGATACGTCACCGGGTACTTGGGATTTTCGTTCCAGATGGCCTTGACCGTCGCTTCAAACCGCGTCTTATCGGCGCTCAGGCTGAAGGCGCTGAGTTGTACCGCCGAAAGGGCGGGCGCGTTGCCGTCAAAGCTCCAGCCGCCGAAGGTATGCCACTCCCTGCCGGGTGCCTGCGAAGCCAGCTCGTGCGCCGCCGTTTCGCTCCACGCCAAATCAAAGGCTTCGTCTGTCGGCGGATTCTCGCCGCCGTTGGCGTCGTAATACAGCAGATAGTGCTTGGTATAATCCGCCTCAAACGCCACATCACTGTCCGGCATGGTGAAGCCGCCGCCCGTGACCGTCACGCTGCCGCTGCGCAGCTTCCACCCCGCAAAGGTGCAGCCGTCACGCGTGGGATTCGTCGCCACGCCGTCTCCGACAGTCACGGCCGCGTGATAATCATACGACTTGGTCGCCAGCGGCGCGGTGCCGCCCTGATCGTAGTAAAGGACCTGATGCTGCTTGACCGTATAGGTGCCGGTCAGCGTCACATGCACGGCAGGCATAGTGAAGACATCGCCGTCCGCATAGGTTTCGCTGCCGTACTGCCATCCGACAAAGGCATAGCCTTCCTTGTCGGGCAGCAGCGCCGCCACAGTAACCTGTGCGCCCTTGCCGTAGGTTTTGTCGTCGTAAACGGCATCGGTCAGTGTGATCGGGTTGCCGTTTTCATCGGTCGCGGCGTAACTGACCTTGTAGGGAATCAGCGTGAATGTACCCTTGAATGTCACCGGACGACCGGGCATGGTAAATGTGCCGCTGTCAACCGTCACGTCGTCCGTGGTCCAGCCGCTGAACTGATATTTTTCCGTGTCATATCCTGTCGGCACGGCCTTGACCGCGATATGCGTCTTACCCGGCGCATAGTATTCGGTTTCGGGCAAGGTGTAACCGTCGGGCTTGACAGAGGTCGTCAGCGTGTAGGTCACAGGCTGCTTCTCAGTCCAGACCGCGTAGACCGTGGCTTCAAAGCGCTTGCTCTCTCCGCCGAGCGTCGTGAAGGCTGCGGTGCTGATGGTGCTGACGGTCGCGCCGTCCTGCGTCAGGCTCCAGCCCTCAAAGACATAGCCGTTTCGTTCAGGCTGTTCAGACGCGAAACCACGATTCGCGGTCGTATCCTTCGCCAGCGCGAAATCGTCGTCGTGCGGACCGCCCGTGCCGCCGTTCGGGTCATAATGCAGGCGGTAGAGCTTATGCCACTGCGCCGCCGCCGTGGCCTTGTGCGTGGTATTGTCAAAGAGTGTCCCGGGTACTTTGCGTTTTGCTTCATCGCTGTTTTGGAGGTCGCTCACGGTATAGGAGACATTTTCAATCTGCCAGCCGATAAATTCATATCCGTCCGCCGTGGGGATATCCGCGCTCAGCCGAACCTTGTCTAATCTCACGTCGGCCAAGTTGTGGGTCTGATTGGCGGGCATGTTGTCCGCCGTTACGCCGTTGGGGACGTATTTCAGCAGATAGAGCTTACTGAGTACGGCCTTGAATTTCACCGTTTCGGCGGGCATGGTAAACGTGCCGTCGGTCACGGTCACGCCGCCTTCCATCAGTTGCCACTTGTCAAACTCATAGCCTTCCGGCACGGTCGCCGTCACACCCGTGCCGTCCGCTTTGGTACCGACCGTCACCGTGGTACCGTAAGCGCGGTTTTCCTCGGTAATTTTCGTGACGCCGTCCGCCTCATAATAGACGACGGGGAAGGATTGCGCCCGATAGACCGCCTTGAATTTGACCGTGCCGGCGGGCATCGGGAAGGTGCCGCTGTTCGGAATCGCGCCGTCCGCCGCGTCCTTGGTGAGCGCGTCGGAGTCGTCGGTGACAAGCTGCCAACGGTCAAAGGTCTTGCCCGTGACGTCAGGCGCGGTCACGCCTTCACCCACGGTCGCGTCGGTATTGTAAACGTAGGATTTGTCGGTGATCTTGGTGGTGCCGTTCTCCTGATAATACGACACGGGATAAGACAGCACCTTCCATTTCGCCGTGTAGGTAATGTCGTCCTTCACGGTGATCTGATATCCAGGAGCCTTGGTGTATTTGGTCGGCTCCACCGTCCAGCCGTCAAAGGCGTAGCCCGTGCGGGTAAAATGGTCGGTAGTGCCGTCAGCTTCCTTGTTGTTCCAGATCGGGTGCTTACCCTTGTAGCCGATACCGTCAAACACCTTGTCGTCGCCGGAACCTTCGCCCGCCTTGTATGTGACAGTGTAGCTGTCCTTGGCATAAACCGCGCGGAATGTTACATCGCGGTCGGGCATCGCAAAGGTATAAGTCGGCGTGCTGCCGTCATCGGGGTCAAAATCGTAATAGTGACCGATGATTTGACCAAGCGCGTCCTGATCTGCCTCGGGGTCGGTTTCGTCATACACCAGCTGCCAGCCGATAAAGGTCTTGCCTTCCTGCGCGAGCTGCGAATTTGTCACGCCTTCCCCCACCGTCACAGTACTCTCGTACGCGCAATTATCGGTTCGAAGCTTGGCTGTATCTCTGTAGTACTCTACTTTATGCTTCTCCGGTTCCCAGCGTCCCGTCAGCGTCACGGAGCTGTCGCTGCTGTTTTTGAGCGTGCCGATGCCCACCTTAAAATTCGATGAGGCAAACTGTCCTCCACTGGAAGTACCGCCGGTTTTCTTGGGAAAGCTCATGTTCCAGCCTTTGAAGTTGTAGCCTCTGGCGCTGAGCATATTCGCCGCCACGGAATACCCTTTGACCGCCTCAAAATACGAAAGCGTCACATCGTAGGTGTTCGTTGTGTCATTCCACGCGGGTGCGCCCTCCTCGCTGGCTGCCAGACTGCCGGGCAGACCGGAAACGGTTCCCGCGCGGGGGAGCGTGATATCGTCCACGCTGGCGCGGCTGCCATCGGTAAACCGCACCGTATAGGGGTTGGGACTCCACACGCCGTAGACATGCCCCACATACTTCCAGACCGGCGTTGTTTCCGTATAGGTATTCTCCAGCTTGAAATGCGCGTCTTCCGGCAACACGGCCGTGTCGAGGTCGTTGAAATCCAGATAGGTGATGATGTTGCCGTCCTCGTCGGTTTTTACATCGTCAATCACCTCGCCGGTAGCGGGGTCCCATGTCCAGCCCATGAAATAATAATTGGTGTTGCTGCTGAAGGTATCGGTATATTTCTTGGGCAGGTCCGTGATGCCCTTTTTCCGCTCCGTTTCCTCGTTATAATTGACCGGGAAGCTGAAATCCGGCGTATTGGTCCCCATCAGATAACGCTGGTCATAGGACAGCGTGGGGTTGCCGGTGTGGTACACCACACGGTAATCCCGCGCCCACTGGGCATAGAGATCGGTCGATTCGGTAAACGTGGCGCTGTTGCTGTCTTTGGTGCTCCAGACGCCCGTGTTGGGCGTGTGGAGCATACCCACATTCTTGACGCGGTCAGTGTTGCTCTCGCTCCAGTCGATGTAATACTGCCCGGTGCCGTCCGCTTTGGTATTCCAGCCGAGGAAGGTATGACCGTTCCAATGTGTGCCGATACCCCACTGACTGGGACCGTTCGTCTGAATGGCTTTGGAATCTACGATCAGGGTATCGCCGCCGTTGTCGGAAAAATAACCGCCGTTACCGTGATAGGTGAGAATCACATTCGCTTTCCAGATAGCATAGAGCGTGAGTGAATGTCGGTTGGTAGCGCTGTCCACCGTGTCCTGTGTAAAGGTGCTGTCAGGAATCTTCGTCACCTTTTTGCTCACATCGTTGTCGCTCGACAGGCTCCATCCCATGAAGGTATAGGTCTGGTCAACCGTGCCGTCGCCGTCGGTATCGTCTTCGCGCTTGTAGTTGTCGGCGCGGGTAAGGGTATAGACAGTGTATTCATAGGTCAGGTCGGCGGGTCGTTTCTTTTCCTTGAGAGCATCAACCGGCGTGTTACCGGGGTTCAGCACACCGTGTGCGCCGAGGTTGGGTTCATAGTGGACATGATAGAGCTTGTTCCACTGCGCGGTAAGAACGACGGGCTGCTCTCTGCCCACGATGTAGTCGTCATCAATCGTGATGTAATCACTGCCCTCCACATCGGGTTCCAGCCCGCTGTTGGTAGATTTATTGGGTACGTTCCAGCCGAGAAACTGGTAGCCCGCCGCCGTCAGGTCATGCGCCTGATAGCCGTCCTTGATCTGCTCATAGGTAAAGGTCAGGGTGTGATCTTCGGGCAGATCGTCGGGCAGTCCGCTGAATGTCACCCCGTCGGGCAGTCCCGATTCGAGCTGAATCTGGTATTCGAGAATCTCCCAGATCGCGTAAACCGTCCCGGCGTAATAATTGTTGGCCGCGTCCCACGTGAAGTTATTCTTCAGCGGAACGGAACCCAGCGGTTCGTACCCGTTCTGTACCATCTGAGTACCGTCGGCCGTCAGGCTCCAGCCCTTGAAGACATAGCCGCGCTTTTTCGGTCCGTTATTCTCACCCGCCTTGATGAGTATGGAACCGGTCTCCACGTCGGACAGACGGTATGTGCCTTCACTGGAACCGAACTGCGGCATACCGCTCACATCTGTGGCGTTGGATATATATGACAGCCGGAACGTCGCCTGCCACATCGCGTAAAGCGTGATATCATCGGAAAATACCACATTTTCGCCTGCGGTGTATTCGGTACCGCTGCCGTCGGGCTGCGTGTTCCATTTGTTGACAAAGGTATGACCGGTACGCTCAAACTGGGGGTCGCCACTACCACTTGTCGCTATCTTGATGGTTTCCACGGTATTGCCGTTTTTCTGGTAAGTGGTAACGGTGCTGTCATTTTTCTTCGCGCCGCCGTTATAATCGAAGGTGACGGTGACATTCTTCGCCCAGATCGCGTAGAGCGTCGTTTCAAAGCTGGGCGGGTCGGCAATCGGATTGGTAAAGGCTGTCTTTCGCACATAGAGAGCATTACTGCCCGTCTTGCCTGTGACCATTTCAGTACCGGCAGCATCCAGCGCCCATCCCATGAAGGTGTAGCCCTCACGGGAAGGAGCGGAGGCATTAAATGATCCGTATTTGTCCCCGCTGGACCCGGTGAACGCATTGGTATGAGCCGGCATATCCGTGACGGTATCGCTCCCCGCGTTCGCGACAAACGCCGCGCTGTACTGCGCCTGCCACTCCGCCTTCGCCGCGAAGAGCCCCGTGCGGCTGCTGCTGAACCAGCTTTTCGTAAGTTTATTATTGGTGGTGGTGGTGGCGTTTAATTCCGTGGAAGTGCCGTTGTCATAAGTCGTCCGCCAGTGCAAAAACTTATAACCGGTCGCCGACGCGGTGCCAAGCGGATAATCGCCGGTCATCGCGTCCACATCGGCCTGCGTCAGCGTGACAGAGAGCGGGTTGGGTTTGGTCAGCACCGCCGCGTCGTGTTCAAAGTCACTGTCGTTGAGATCCCATGTGATGGTATAGGTTTTCGGCTCCCAGACCGCGTACACGTTCATGACAAACGTATCGTTGTTCAGCTCCGTGAACGCGCTGGAATTGATCGACGAAACCAGCGTATCAGAGCCGTTTTCCAGACTCCAGCCTTTGAAGAAATAGCCTGCCTTTGTCAGCGTCTTATTGGGAACAAAGTTATAGGTATCATACAAGCCGGTCGTTTCATCGGCAGGAATATGGAGATTTTCATCGCTGCCCTGTTTGGTGGCGTCGTCATAATACACCAGTCGGCACCGCTTCTCCCAATGGGCGTACCGGGTAAGCTCCAGGTACGTCATGGAGTCATTCCATGCAAATTCGCTCCGCGGGGGCCTGTTGTCCGTGAGCGTGTTTCCCAGTCTGGTTTTGCTCCAGCCGAGGAAATTGTAGCCCTTCCATGTGGGATTCGTCGGATTGCTGTATACATACTCGCCGGTAGTGGCGTATCGTTCAGGGCTCGCGGATTTTTTATCCGCGACGGCGGAACCGCCGTTGCTGTCGAAGTGAACGACATAATACACCTTCCACACGTCGGTCATGTAGAGATCAATGACGGGACCGCCCTTGGCGTCGCTGAAACACCGCCACGAATATTTTGTTTTTTGTTCATTACATCCACCGGCACTGGATGTAAATGTATAATCGCCGTTTGCGTCACGCAAATCCCACCCGCTGAAGGTAACGGGAGACGCGCCCTCGCCGCTGCCCGTCGCCACTTCCAAGGTCGGCAGGTCGGTATAGCCGCCGGTATACACATCCGACCATTTAAGAGTAATTTCTTTGTCGGTCGGGAAATCGCCGGACGTGCAGGTCGCGCCGGGCGGCGGACTGACCGTACGGTGAATGATATAGGTGTTTTCAGTGAAATATTCATATACAGACAGTCTGAAATAATCGCTGCTCAGAGCGGTAAACGCCGTGACAGATATACTGGCGGCGGAAAGACTATCCCCGTCCGGGCTCATTTTGAATCCGTTCTGCGTATAGCCGTTGATTTTGTGCGGCGTCAGCTCGTACACGCCCGCATCAAACGCAATTTCCTTTTTCTCAGTGGTGTCGCCCAGAGAATTGTTAGTTTCATCGTATTTCTTATACGTCATGAAGCACTTCTTATTCCAGCGGGCATACAGCGTGGTATCCCCCGTCAGATCGGTCACAGTAGAGCCGCCGGCGTAATTGGTGCCGGAACCGTCAGAAACAGTGTTCCAGCCCGTAAACGTGTAGCCGCTTCGACTGGGTTTAGGCACATTAAAGCCGTCCGCCGGCACACTTACGGTCGGAGAGGGATCCGGCGACAACGGATCTTCATACGTAATATTGATATACTTCTTCCAGACTGCCGTCGCGGTGGCGGTCATCGCGCCGGATCCGTTGTCCGTGAAGAGACTTGCGTCGGGCGTATCACCCGGTTCATACAATGTATCGCCTACCTGCCAGCGATAAAACGTGTAGCCGGAACCTTCGGCAGTTGGCGCCGCCGCCAGCGACGGCGACGCACCTGATGCCCATGAGGCGGGCTGGCCGCCGTAATCCGGTTCGCCGGTGGAAAATGTCACGCCGTCCGTGACATTTGCGTCTGTGACCGTGTATTGCACCACGTATGTGAGTCCGTCCGCAAAGGACTTCATCGCCACGCCACCGCTGATGAAAAGACCCGTCAGCAGCAGAGCCGAAAACACCATCGTGACAGGGCTTTTGAGAAATCGCTTCATTTTCTTACTTTTGACCTGTTTGGCCTGTTTGGCCTGTTTGACACCCTTGATACCGCTCATACTAAAAATCCCTTCTGTGTGAAAATCACTGAAAAAATCAATACAAACCGTATGATAAGCCGCATTCCGCGGCGTATTCCTGCGCATAGGAGTCTTCGGGCACCCACAGCACCAATTCTGCCGAAGCGCCCGCAAACGCGTCCGCCCCGATAACAGTTACCGAAGCCGGCAGCGTCACACTGCTCAGTGCGGGGCAGGCGAAGAAAGCATTATACCGAATGGTCCGCGTGCCGTAGGAAACATTGACACGGCGCAGCGAGGCGCAATAGGAGAAGGCGTAGATGCCCACATGTCTCACGCTGCCGGGCAGGTCCACCGATTGCAGCGAATCGCACCCGACAAACGCCATATCGCCGATCTCCGACACACCGCTTCCGAAGGACACCGCGCACAAATTGTCGCACTCGCGAAACGCGTCACCCCCGATCGACGTCACGCTGCCCGGGAGAGCCACACGCCGCAGCACATCACAATTCATAAAAGCTCTGTCGCCGATAGCAACGACGGGATAGCCGTCCAGCTCAGACGGAACCGAAACTTCTCCCTCGTTACCGGTATATCGCGTAATACAGGCTCCATCGCCCCACATCTGATATTCAAACGACACAAAACGCGGCGGTTGAGTGGTAGTGGTAGACACCTCCGTCGCAGTCGTGGCGGTCGTCGTAGACGCAGTCGTTGAGGATGCTGTGGTGATCGCAGTGGCGGTGGTCGATGTCGTCATCGCTGGTATCGTCACAGAAGTTTCCGGCGTTTGCTGCGGCACATAAAAGTGGGGCAGCACGATCACGGCGCCTGTTGCCGCCACCATTGATGACAGGATTCCCGCCGCCAGCCTGAACACCCAGCCGAGGCCGCCGTAACGGCCTGTCGGAGAAGCAGGCGATTGCAGCCAGCCCTTCAGCTCACCCATCACGTGGGACAAAATCCGTCGGCAAGCCGCCGAATCGGTCGCTGCCGACGAAGCCGCCGCTGCCGCTCCGAAAAACTGCTGTTCCCGCAGCACATGTCGGATCTTGCGGCGCGCATAGTGGAGGCGGCTCTTGACGGAACCTACCGGAATTTGCAGCTTCTGCGCAATCTGCGCCATACTTAGATTATCGTAATAGTAGAGAAGCGCACAAACGCGCTGCTTTTCGGGCAGCTGTTCAATTGTCTGCCGGATCACACGGCTCAGCTCGTGATTTTCCACCACACTCTGCACCGAAGCCTCAAACTGCCAATCTTCCCAATCGTCCTTCACAGCCGATTCATAGACCGCAATGTCGTAACAGCCGGCGAGGGCTTTGCAGTAATCCTGCCATTTATGCAGGATAATGCCTCTGAGGAACTGCCAGAACTTGGTTTTATTTTGGATATTGTGCAAACTCTCAAAAGCAGAAAGATAGCTTTCCTGCAAGATATCCTCCACATCATGATGATTGTGGCACAAATAAAAAGTAAACGCATAAGCGGCGGCATAGGTATCATGATATAACGCCGCAATAGCATCCTGGTCGTGCGCAATCGCACGTTCCACATGGTCAATCATTTCAGATTTATTCATAGGTCTTCCATATACCCTTCAGTTTATCTTTCAGTTCAAACCAACTATATATAAAGTCGCCTTTTTTTCAGGTTTGGTTCAATTATCAGACTCCAAAAATCAGATATTTTTTTGTGCAAAATGCTCCTGCAAAACAACGCCATGTCATTGCTTATATGGTACCATAATTTTTAAAAATTTTCAACTTTTTTATCATTTCCAGGACACAATTGACACTTCGACACAAAAATCAACTTGCAAACGGAAATGATATGGCTTATAATGATTACATTGCCACAAACAGCAAGGAGGGACTTCCTATGTTGAAGAAAAAAGACAAGCCCGGCAGCTTCGGTCAGCTGCGCAAAGAATGGCTGCCCGACGGCGCATCAGACGGCATCAACTACTGTATGCCCGTCAATATCGGTGTCATCGCGCAACAATACCCCGAGGCCGATACCAATACGATCGCGCTCAATGCCGCCATCGACAGCATCATGGCCGGACTTGCCAAATGTTTTGGCGCGTTTTGCGCCAAACCCGCCACCCAAAGTCACAACCAATTGGTCGTCATGTGTGACAAAAGTAACCCGCTGGTCCGCCGCATTGCCGCAAAGCTGGAAACGGATTACGGCGCGGAAGTGGTTTCCGCCACCGTTGAAGAAATCAAATCCTACTGCTGGATCACGCTCGCCGCGTGGGATGGCCTGATTCCCGACAGCGGCAGCAGTGATGGCATTTTCCGCACCGTTACGGATATTCTCAGCGCCGGTCCGGAACAAAACGACGGCACGCCCAGAAATGCCTCCCCAAAAAATTATCAGCTTGTCTTTCCCGACAACCGTCCGGTCTTTCAGATCGTTCTGCCCAGCGGCGACCAGACCGACACCGCGATAGATTACACGGTGCGGGAAATCTATCCTCACCCATTGGAAATCATCGCAAAGAATCGGGCGTGGTTCACCAGACACGCTTACCCCGCCGCCCCTGCCAAAAAAGATCCGCGCCGGCGCAATTTCCAAGCCAATGCCCGGAAAATCCGTGAGTTCAACAAACAAATTATCCGCCGGAGCAAAACCTTCATGGGCGTCAGCAAAATTGACCGGCAGAAAAAGAATGTGTACGACCTGCTTCCGTGGCACCATTACACGGAGAAACTGACCGGACAAAAGATACTACCGGATTACGTCGATATCACCAACCTGCGCCAGATTTATTATGACGTCATCTCCATGGAGGCCCAACAGTCTCACAACCGCCAGGCCTTCATTGTGCTGCTGCTGACCTGCTGCGGACTGGGCTGCTTCTCGCTTTACTCCGACCTCGTCCCTTGGAAGCCCTTGATTTACGCCTTTGTCGCCCTGATGCTGGCGGCCTATCTCTTCCTGCTGCTGAGAGTCAAAAGCAGCAACCGCCAGAAACAGTATCTGGAATTTCGCGCATTGGCCGAAGGTATGCGCGTGCAGTGCTACTGGTACGCCGCGGGCATCAACGAATCCGCCGGCACCCATTACACTGTCAAGTTCCAGAAAGAAATGACATGGGCCAAGCAGGCATTTCACGCATGGTACCTGACTGATTTCGCCAAGCGTCAGCAGGCCGGGCAGCAGGACTATCAGCCGGACGACCTGATGGTCAAGACCGAATGGCTTGGAACGGCAATGGAAAAACAGCAGGGTACAAACGTGTACCAGCCCAAATGGCCGGATACGCTGCCGGACGATCAAAACCTGAAAAAGGCGCTGGGCGGTCAGTTTGGCTTTTTCGGCAGGCGCATCAACGACCACGACAGCGACGCCAGAAATCTGGATCACATCAAAAAAGGCTGTCTGGTTCTCTGGCTCATCATAGCGGCAGTGTTGCTCACAGTAGTCGCGCTCGGCTCACCTCTGGAAAATCCGTTCATCTGCATCATGGGACTCATCAACATTCTGACACTGGCTGTCACCTATTTCGCAGAGCTCAAGGCATATCGGGAACTGGTCGCCAAATATTCCTACTGCGTGCTGCTCGCACAGAAAGCCATACAGGATTATGACAGCGATCCCTCGCTGGCAAAGGAGATTTTCAAAGCCTTCGGTCAGGAAGCCCTGGAAGAAAACGCCGAGTGGCTGATGATTCAGAACGACCGCCAGATCGAGGTTCCCAATAATTAACCCAGGGTAAAAGCATTTACTTTTATTAGAAGAAGATGTAAAATAGAGGCATGGAT
>CAMHEZ010000004.1 GCA_946184295.1 uncultured Clostridia bacterium
CGGTTCTGCGCGAATTAGGGATATCCGAGGCTGATATTTTGGGTCAGATTAAAGCCAAGTTCGGTCTTTCCGACGAGGAAATTACGAAATATATGAAATCGACAAAGGCATAAGACCAAGCATATGAGCGCGTCGCGGCGGGAAAGTCAATTTCCGGCTGCGGCGTTTTTTTGTTTGAAACCGCCAATTTAACCGCGTTACGTTGTAAAACACAACAATAACCTCTAAATTACACATAATCAACACTTTTTTACTCCAAAATGTTGTAAAGTATTGCAATATGCAAATGACCGTGGTACAATACAGACACAACAAAAAAACACTACAAAAACTTCACATAGTGATTGCAATTTGTTGAAAGTGATGGCGACCGGGTTGCTCGGAAAGTCTCACTTGCCGCAGAAAATCAACACAAAAGACGATAGAATGCGGCTTTCATCACGGAATCAAAACAATTAAAAATAGTTTACTTCAAAATGTTGTAAGTACTTGCAATTGTGAAGATAACGTGATAGAATAAGAACAACAAAAAGCCACTACAAAAAGTTCACATAGTGATTGCATTTTGTTGAAAATGATGACCGAGCGATTGGTCATCGCGTAAGCCGGTATAATTTGCTGCGGCCTTTCTGATTGTCTGTGGCTGCGGCTGTTATAGTAAATATCTCTATATAATATTTTGGAGGATTGATTGTTTATGAAAAAGACACTTGCTCTTGCCCTGACCGCCGCTATGGCTATCTCCGCTGTCAGCACCACCGCTTTCGCCGCTTCTGTTAACGTGAAGTCTGACGTTGAGCCTTGGGAGAAGACTGCTACTATTACCCTTGTTGACGAAGACAAGGGAGCTGCAACTTCTGATAGCGTTAAGAACCTTCCTACTCTCGCTTCTGATGACGTTTACAAGTTTGTCGGTTGGTCCAAGACTAAGACTGACGCCAGCGAGGATGCATATGCGACGACGGCTGACAAAAAAGTTCTGACGAAGTACGGCGAGATTTTCGCCATTACTGGCGCTACAGTCGCTGATGCTGATAAGGGCGAAAAGAAAGCCGCTAACAAGGATGTTGCTCTCTACCCTGTCTTCAGACGTTGGAAGAACCAGAAGGAACTCGACAAGTGGAAGGAAGATCAGGGCAAGGGTGCTGACGATGAGGCTAAGAAGAAGGCTTTCGAAGACAAGCTGAAGGCTGCTGATGAATCTCACAACGCAACCAACAACTGGAACACCGGCAAGACCATCAAGACCGACAAGATCGAGGCTGGCAAGGGCATTGTAGCTGCTAAGCAGAATGCACCTGTTTTGGCTCCCAGCAATGGCCACGACTCTCAGGTTGTGGGTATCGGCGATCACGATGTAGCTTTCTACTGGGATGACACTCAGACTTCTGCTAAGAAGGGCGCTGATGGTAGCGCTGCGCCTGACCTGATCAGCGGCAAGAGCACCAGACTGGAGCTTGAGCTGCCCGAAGATTACACCACGAAAGACATGGATGTTACCGTTTATGACATCGACGGCTGGTGCAAGGCAACGAAGGTCAAGAAGGCTGACATGATGACCTACGGCAACAAGGTTTATGTCTGGACCTCCAATCCCGGCCATCGTTTCATCGTTACCCTGAATCCGAAGGGCGCTTCCACCGGTTCTGACAAGTCCAACCCCGCTACCGGCGATTTCAGCGCACTGCCCATCGCTATGCTCGCAGTCGCAGCTCTCGGCGCAACCGGTTTCGTTGCTTACAAGAAGAGAATGGCTGAGTAATTTCCGCAAGGAAACAGTTCTTTAGACTATGCGCTGTTGGCCGCCCTGTGGTTCACCTCTTCGGGGTGGTCAACAGATAAAGAACATATCACCAAATAATTAAAATCGACAATCAAGTAAAGGGCCGCAGTTCGGATTCGTTCGGATTGCGGCCCTTTGCTCCAGATGTGTGAAGAAGGTCAAATCACAAAAAACGCCGCAACCCGTGCAGAGGTTACGGCGTTTGGAGTATTTGTTGATTTTACTAAGTTGTGGATAGTGATTTGACTACAAGCGGAGGCGAGAAGGAAATTATGCCTCGATGACTTTTCTGACATCTTCAACCGACAGCCCGGTGATTTCCGCCGATTCCTCCACGCTCATGCCCTTTCTGACAAGTCGCAGCGCAATCCGGCCTTTTTCATTCGCGGCTTCGGCCTGAGCTGCTGCGGCTTGCTTGGCGGCTTCGGCCTGCTTGGCAGCTTCGGCCTGAGCTGCTGCTGCTGCCTGCTTGGCGGCTTCGGCTTCCAGCTTGTATGGCAGTAATCTCTTGTTGACGTAATCTTCCAAAACTTGATTCATTTCGGGTTCCTCCTTGTCTTTTTCCTTAAAATACGTTGCTTTCTCTTGCAATGGGAAATAATACATGGTTTGAGAATTTTTGCACGTGAAATCGTGCATGAGCATACCCAGCGGTGTGTCGTCAGCGTGTGACGCGTTGATATAAATGATATGCTGTCCGTCGTCAAACGGCTGCTGCATCTCTTCAATGACCCGATTAATATGATAGATAGGCAAGCCGCCGTTCAGAACATCTTTTTCGGTGATGAAGATAATATACGTCTCGCGGAGATCTTCGTATTTTTCGCCTTTTTTGAAAAATTCGCTGTCCATCATACTGCCATAAAACCTGGCTCGCCGGGGAATGGCGCCTTCTTCCGGTTTTTGTACCTCAATGTCATACAGCCTGCCGTCTTTGTCAACTGCTGCCGCGTCCAGTATCACAGAGTGTCCGCCCAGTCCCTTGATGGAATACTGTGTGGAAGCGCGCGTGACTACCAGATCATCCCGGTTCAGAATGATTCGCAGGATAAATTGGGTCAGCTCTGTGTCGTTTTGAAAAACCACCGCAAAAAAAGCGTCGTCTATCAGTCTGAGGTGTCTGATAACATTTCGTTTTTCATCGTCAATCAATGGAATGGATTGGTTCCCATTATCACGCTCGTCGCTCTGCATTGCACATCACCCCTTTCGAGTATTTCCGATTTTATTATATCAAATCTCATCATATTTTGCAAGTGACGGTTATAAGAGAAGATGAAATTGTGATAATAACTATATATGATACTAATTATTTGACACTTTTTACAAAAATAGGCTAAAACCAAAAAAGTTATAACTAACATCTTCCCAAAAGCATCACTTTGTGCTAAAATATTGATGATAGTTTGAATACTATGTTGATTGTTGATTTTTCATTATATGTTTCATCATTTTATTATTTTATGATTTTAGGAGGTCAGATGGTTATGAAAGCAATGAAACTTAACCCGAAGCGTCTGTTGAGTGTGGCTGTGGCGGCGGCACTCATCGTGTCGGCCGTCGGCGTGAGGGAGCTTGTCGGACGCTATGCCCCGGTGACCGCGCCGGGCGTGACGGTGTTTGCGGACGAAATTACCCCGACAGAGCCGGCGGAGCAAAACGTCGATGAAACCGGCGAAGATTTGACAGACGGGCAGAACGACGAACCGGCGGAGGTACCGGCGGAAGAACCAGCAGAAGGAACTGGCGATGCAACCGACGGAGATACCCGTAACGAAACCGGCGATGAAACCGGCGGGGGCGAACCCACGCGAGACGGAACGCCCGCTTCTCCGACCGATCCGGCAAACACGGATCAGACGAATCTGGATGAGGCCGTAAGAAGCGCGGAAATTGTGCAGGAGCATGTCACGACAGTAAACGGAACTGATGAATATGCGCTCGCGAAGGCTGCATATGATGCGGCACTCATAGCGTTAGATGACGCTGAAACCGCATTGGCGCTAGTGCCTGAGAACAGTAAGGCTAAAACGACAGACGGCATTAAAGGCTAGTGAAACTAATTTGACCGGGTTGCTGACGGCAGCGGAAGCAACTTGGTTGCATGATGCCTATACGGAGGCTGGTCTTGCCAAAGGCTTCGCCACAGCAGTGACCAATAACCTTGCAGAGCAGAAAGCCGCGCATCCGAATAAGCCGACTGAGTGCAATCCGGCGGCGAAGAGCAGCGATTTGGCGAATGCCAAAACAAGTGCCAATAACGCGAGAGAGGCACTTGACAAGGTGCGCTCCTCTACAACGGCGGTTAGTTCAGACGATGAAAAAACATATGCTGAGGTCAAAGCTGCTGTAGAAGCGGCGGAAAAGGCCGTCAAGGACGCCCAGCTTGCCGTTGACGAGATGTATTTGCAGCAGGCCGTGGACTATATTGCCGCAGCGGACGAAGCCACCAACGCGGTGTATGATATTATCAAAAAAACAGATACCAATGACGAGGCGGCAAGAAAGGCCGCGAAGGTACAATGCAATGCGAAGATCAGCGAGGCTACCCAGAATTATAACAACGCAAAAGAGGCCTACGCCGCTGCCTCTGTTGCCGGCAAAGCCCAATTGACGACATACAAGGACTTGCCCAAGTCGCTGAGCAATACTGAGTCTTTGATTCAGTACTCCAAGAATCAAGTTACCATCAAGCTGGCAAGCGATGCGGAAAAGATTGGCGCGGCAAATGAGTTGAGCCAGCAGGCGGAGGATCTGTATAAACAGATTGACGATGAAAACGCCAAGGGCGCAGACGCCGACACGGACCAGATTTATGAATGGTGGTATGACGCCAAAGATAAAAATGAAGAGGCAAAGGAGATTCTCAACAGCGTTTCGGATAAAACGACTGATAATTACAGCCAAGCCAAGGATAAAGTAGACGCAAATGACAAAAAAAAGCAAACGACATACGATGATATTCCCTTTGCCACAGACGGTACGAAATCGTATAAGTACGATGAGGTTACAGCTAAGATCATCAAGTTCAGCAGTTCCGATGCGCAGGAATATCTGGATATTCTGAAGAAGAGCAGCGCCGGTAAGAATGTAGATTTCAGCAGAGGCGTGATATTCGATGTTAGACTTGTTGCAAAAGACAGCGGCAAGACCGTGACGCCCATCGGAAATCAGCGCTTTAATGTCGAGCTGAATTTGAACGAGTTTACCGAGGAAGAGCTGAAAAACGCCAAGGTTTTCCATATTGATGAGAAAAACGGCAATAAAGTCGAGTTGGTCGGCAGTGTTTCCCAGCACAGCGCAACGATTGAAAAGAGCGCAAGCAAAAAATGCTGGATCAGCGTTTGGTGCGGCTCCTTCAGCCCCTACGGTGTGGGGGATATCGCCTCGGCTGCCGCCGTCACGTCCTCTGCGCCCAGCACGGGGCAGAAGAATCCCAATACCGGTGATTTCAGCGCGCTCCCCATCGTGCTGATCTGTGTCGTAGCGCTCGGCGGCATCGGCGGCGTGCTGGCGTACAGAAAGAAAAAGGCCGCAGAGGAAGAAGAAGAATAATCGCTTCTGACGGCACAAACGCCATCAAATAAAAATGTAAAGTAAAAACCGCGGACGGCGTTTCCTCCTGTGAGGAACCAACCGTCCGCGGCTTTTGATTTTTTCGCGTAAGTGATTTAAAACATCAAGCCTGCGCGAGTTTGCGGACTGTCTCCACGGGCAGACCGGTAATTTCAGCCGATTTCTCCATGGTGAAGCCACTTGCTACCAGTCGCAGCGCAATTTGATTCTTTTCGGCCTCTGCTTTCGCCTCAACCTCAGCGGTTTTTGCCTCAGCCTCTGCGGTTTTTGCCTCAGCCTCTGCTATTTCTACCTTGTAAGTTTCGGTTCGTTCCTGAATGTAATCTTCCAACAGTTGGCACATAGTATGTTCCCCCTTATCTTCCTTGTAATATTGTGTCTTTTTTGTCAGATTGGCATAGAACATTTCCTTCGGATTGCTGCACATGAAATCATGCATCAGTTCACCCAGCGGTGTGATATCAGTATATGACGCATTGACATAGATCATGTGTGCGCCATCGTCAAATAAACTGCCATTTTCGCGAATCACGCGGTCGATATGATAAATAGGCAGATTGCCTTTTAAAATATCATTTTCGGTGATAAAGATAACATAAATTTCACAAAGTTCCTCGTGTGCTTGTCCTTTTTTGAAAAATTCACTGTCAATCAGGCTGCCGTAAAAACGGGCACGTCTGGGAATGGCTCCCTCATTCGGCTTTTGCACCTCGATGTTGTAGACTTTGCCATCCCGATCCCTGGCCAAAGCGTCTAATACGGCGGAATGCCCGCCAAGTCCTTTGATAGAATACTGCGTCTTGACATCCGTTACCGTTAAATCATCTCTGTCCAGAATAATTTTGAGCATCCATTCCGTCAAGGCTGGGTCGTTGTCAAAGCAAACGGCAAAAAACGCATCGTCAATCAGGCGAAGCTGCTTGATAATCGCCCGTTTTTTTTCATCTACTAACGTGGCGTGTTTCTCCTGTATCAAGTATATCCTCTCCTTTCGCCGCACTACTATTATAACATATCATAGGCAGAATTGCAACCGATATGAGATTATGAGGGTTGGAAAAAAATCGGAAGAGGCCTGCTCATGAGCCTCTTCCGAGCGGTTTATATTTCAATGTACCAAAGCCGGCGCCAGTGTGTTCAAATAGATGATACCTCCGCAAGCGGCGGCCACCAATACGAATGCGAAAATGTCGCGGAAGCGGTAGCGCAGCACATTCAGCCGTGTGCGTCCCTCGCCGCCCGTGTAGCAGCGGCAGTCCATGGCGGTAGCCAGCTCAAAGGCGCGCCGGAAGGACGAGATGAAGAGCGGAATCAGAATCGGAATGAGCGCCTTGGCGCGTTTCATCATGCCGCCGCTTTCGAGATCGGCGCCGCGTGCCTTCTGCGCGTTCATAATCTTTTCGGTTTCCTCCAGCAGCGTGGGAATAAATCGCAGCGCGATGGTCATCATCATAGCCAGCTCATGCACCGGCACCTTGACGACGTTGAGCGGTTTGAGCAGCCGTTCAATGGCGGCGGTCAGGTCAGTGGGGGAAGTGGTGTAGGTCAGCATCGAGCTGATAATGATAATCAGCACCAGCCGCATGGCGATGAAAGCGCTTTGCCACAGGCCTTCCTTTGTGACGGTGAAGAAGGACCATTGGAACAGCACCGTGTCCCCGCGCAGATACAGCATATTCAGCACGGAGGTGAAGACAATCAGAAACCAGATGGCTTTCAGCCCCTTGAAATACATAACGGGGGAAATGCGCGTCAGCAGCATGGCGACAAGCACGAACCCGAGCATCAGCCCCATGGAAAACATATTTTTCGCCAGAAACACAAAGATAATCAGCGCCGTCATGACGATAATCTTCATACGGGGGTCGAGCTTGTGAATGAAGGATTTGCCGGGCATAAACTGCCCGATAGTGATATCGGCAATCATTATGCGTTTCCTCCTTCCGTTCCGGCGCCGCGCAGATAAGCCAGCGCGGCGGCCTTGGCCTGTTCCATCGTGTAAACGCCGGTATCCACGTCCGCGCCAAGTTTTTTCAATTCCAGAAAAACCTGCGTGACCTGCGGCACTTTGAGGCCGATTTCGGCGAGGTGTTCGCCCTGTTTGAAGACATTTTCAGTGGTGTCGAACATTTCGACATTGCCGTGATTCATGACCAGCACGCGGTCGGCCACACGCGCGATGTCTTCCATCGAGTGGGACACCAGCAGCACGGTGCTGCCGGTCTGCTCGCGGTATTTTTTTATTTGATTCAGGATTCTGTCGCGCCCTTTGGGATCAAGTCCCGCCGTCGGCTCGTCCAGAATCAAGACCTTCGGTTCCATGGCGATCACGCCCGCGATGGCCGCGCGGCGCTTCTCACCGCCGGAAAGATCAAAGGGGGATTTTTCCAGCAGCGACTCCTTCAGACCGGCAAATTCCGCCGCCCGCCGCACGACAGCGTCCAGCTCGTCCTTGTTGTGAATGCCCTTGTTGGTGGGGCCGAAGGCGATATCCTTATAGACCGTCTCTTCAAAGAGCTGGTATTCAGGGTACTGAAACACCAGCCCGACCGCAAAGCGAACTTTGCGGATTTCTTTGGGTTTGGCCCAGATATCAACGCCGTTCAAGAGAATTTTGCCGGATTCGGGTTTCAGCAATCCGTTGAGCAGTTGCACCAAAGTGGATTTGCCGGAGCCGGTGTGACCGATCACGCCGATAAATTCGCCCTCATTGATAGAGATGTCCGCGCCGTGGAGCGCGACTTTTTCAAATGGCGTGCCTTTGCCGTAGATATAGCGCAGATTTTGTGTTTCAATTAATGCCAATCCAATGTCCTCCTTACGAATGAATCATGCCCACATTCATTGCTGTTGTCTCGCTGCGAAAATGGCTTTTGCACATTCTTCAGGAGTCAAGATATCGGCGGGTATCCCGGAAAAGCCCATGTCGCGCAAAGATTGCGCCAGTTCGGTAGGCTGGGGTACGTCGAGATGGACGGCGCGGAGCATATCAATTTGAGAGAAAACCTCTTTCGGCGTGCCTTCGGTGAGAATCTTGCCGTCATTGATGATGATCACGCGATCCGCACGTGCCGCCTCGTCCATGTAATGGGTGATGAGTACGACCGTGATGCCGAGTTCGCCCGTCAGCTTGTCGATGGTATCCATGACCTCCTGCCTTCCGCGCGGGTCCAGCATGGCGGTGGGTTCGTCAAACACGATACACTTGGGGCGCATAGCGATGATACCCGCGATGGCGACGCGCTGTTTTTGTCCGCCGGATAGCTTGTGGGGGGCGTGGCGGCGGTATTCATACATGCCGACGGTTTTGAGGGCGTCGTCCACCAGTACGCGGATTTCCTCCGACGGCACGCCGAGATTTTCGGGGCCGAAGGCGACGTCCTCCTCCACGATGGTGGCGACAAGCTGGTTGTCGGGATTCTGAAAGACCATGCCCACAGTGCGGCGGATTTCGGTGAGCAGTTCCTCGTCGGCCGTATCCATGCCGCCGACCAGCACCTTGCCGCCGCTAGGCAGCAGAATGGCGTTCATGTGCTTGGCCATAGTGGACTTGCCGGAGCCGTTGTGCCCCAGCAGCGCGACAAATTCGCCCTTTCTGATGTCGATGGAAACGCCGTGCAGCACTTCCTTCGGCTCGCCGCCGTCAGTGCTTTCGTACGCAAAATACACGTCCTGCGCAGAAATCTGCACTTCCAGATTGTCTGAGGTAATGTTTGTGTGTTCCATAATACATTCCTTTGAAGATATAAAAATATAAAAAATATATTCCAGCGCGGAGCGCTCCAATATGATTCTTTATTCATTATTCGTTATTCACTATTCTTTTAGCGCCGCAGGCGCGCTATTGCGCCACGTTGCCGTTGCGCCGCAGGGGAGAATGAGACCTGTTTCGGTGACGGGCAGGCCGATTTCCTCCGCGCTGATGACGCCGCCGAATTTGGGCTGCAAAATCGCGCCGTTGAGGTAATTCATGACGGAGGGACTCAGGCCGGTGGTGTAGCTGTTGATGTTGAAAAAGAGAGGATCGTCGGTGAGGACATTGGCGCAAAGTTCGACGAGAGAATAAATCTGATCCTCCAGTTTCCATACCTCGCCGCCGGGGCCTCTTCCGTAGCTGGGCGGGTCCATGATGACCGCGTCGTAACGGCTGCCGCGGCGGATTTCGCGCTGCACGAATTTGATGCAGTCGTCCACAATCCAGCGCTGGGGCAGCTTATCGAGGCCGGACGAAGCGGCGTTTTCGCGCGCCCACTGGGTCATGCCCTTGGAAGCGTCCACATGGCAGACGTTCGCGCCGGCCGAGAGACAGGCCAGCGTCGCGCCGCCGGTGTAAGCGAAGAGATTCAGCACCTTGATGGGACGGTTTGCGCCGCGTATCATGGCGGCCATATCGTCCCAATTGACGGCCTGCTCCGGGAAAAGACCCGTGTGTTTGAAGCCCATGGGCTTAATGTTGAAGGTGAGCGATTTGTAATGCACCTGCCACACATCGGGAATTTTTTTCATCACTTCCCAGTTGCCGCCGCCCGAAGAGGAGCGGTGATAACGGGCGTGAGCATTGTGCCAGAGGGGATTTTTGCGGGGAGTGTTCCAGATGATCTGGGGGTCGGGACGGATTAAAATGATATTGCCCCAGCGTTCCAGCCGTTCACCGGAGGAGGCGTCAATCAGCTCGTATTCCGTCCAGTCGTTTGAATATCTCATGACTGCGTTGTTTCCTTTTTCTTGTCGTTATCGGCGTTTTTCGGGTCGGGAGACTGCTCGTAAATCGGACCGTTCTTTTCGCGTAAACTCTTGCGGACCAGTCGTTCGGTCTGCTGGGTGACGTTCTCTACCTGTCGGTGATCGACGCCCTCCACGATGATTTCGATCTTGTCGCGCTCCGGTTTGGTGAGGGAAACCCTGCCGTCGCCCGAGAGATAGGAACGCATCATATTGATCTGGTCAGGCAGGTCGGTGGAGCGGAAATTGGGCAGGAAAGCGCCCGAGGGGATATTCACGACCGATACACTGCGAATGAGCTTCGGTATGTCGCGGGACAATTCTTCGAGTGACAGTCCGGTGCGATTGATGCAGGTGAGCAGCATCACGGCGGTCAGCAGACCGTCCGGCACAGCGGACACACGCGGGAAAATCAGGCCCGCATCGCGGTCCACCGCCATCATCACGCCCTGCCCTTCGGCGCTGGCGGCGTCGAAATTCTCGATTTCTTCGGTGAGATAGCTGTAGTCGCCTGTGACTGTGCGGCATTCGGCGCCCATCGACTTGATATAGGGTGCGAGGGCGGCGTGACAGCTCTCGCTGACCATGACGGTCTGCGGCGTGGTGTCGTCGTGCGGCACCGAACCGAGGACGCGTCCGAAAATCGCGGCGAGCTTTTCGGTATCCAGCAGCTTGCCGGAAGCGTCGGCCACCAGAGTGATTTCTCCGTTGACGTTGAAGGTGAAGCCAATGCTGCTGTGGGAGTCCTTGACAAATTCCGTGATAGCGGCGGATTTCGGATATGTCACGTCGGACAGAGACGGGTCGCGCTCATAGACAGCGACGTCCACGCCCATCTGTTCAAAGAGATCCTTGGCAAATTGCCCGGTGGCACTGTTGACACAGTCAATGGCGACCTTCATCTGCTCAAAGATGGTGAAGTTGGAGGCGGTGAGCAGGTGGTGACGGTAGAGGTTCAGCACACGGCTGTCGGCCTGTGCGATTCTGCCGGCCTGCTTGCTGCTCAGAGAGGCGTGGCTGTCAATGGTGGCGTGAATGGCTTGCAGCAGATCGCCTGTGACGGGTTTTCCGTTGCTGCGGTAGAATTTCAAGCCGCTCGCGTCGTCATCGAAGGAACCGCCCGTAATCATGACGCCCATGAGCGCGTCGCAGCGAGTCGTCAGGTAAGAGACGGCGCCCGAAGGCACCGTACCCAGTGTGAGCACGTCCGCGCCAGCCGCACACAAGGCAGCACAGACAGCGGCCTCCATCATGTCGGAAGAAGTGCTGGTGTCGTGGCCGACAACCACTCTCTGCCGGTTGCCGCGCGTGCTGGCGCGGCCGCCAAGCCGGTGGAAGGCGGCGGCTACAGCGTGCTCCGCCTGATAGATGTCAATCGTTTCGCCGAGCGTGCCGTAAAAGGCGGCTCTGTCAAGAGTAATTTTCATAGTTGATGGATTCCATTCCTTTCGGAAAAATTGGTTAAATTTCGGTGTCAATCAAACAGCGACTGTTGGTCGCCGGCGCTAGCCGCGTGCGGCGGCTTCATGCCGAGATGCAGATAGGCCGCGTTTGTCACGCAGCGTCCGCGGGGTGTACGCGCCAAAAAGCCGATTTGCATGAGGTACGGCTCGTACACGTCCTCGATGGTGACGGCTTCTTCGCCGATGGCGGCGGCGATGGTTTCCAGACCGACCGGGCCGCCGTTGTAGAATTTGATGATGCCCGAGAGCAGCAGGCGGTCGATTTTATCAAGTCCCAGTTCGTCGATTTCCTGCCGGTCAAGCGCCATGCGTGCGATCTCGCAGGTAATCACGCCGTTGCCCACGACCTGCGCGAAGTCGCGCACGCGCTTGAGCAGGCGGTTGGCGATACGCGGCGTGCCGCGGGAACGGGAGGCCAGTTCCAGTGCGCCCTCGCGGTCAATGGCAATGCCGAGAATCCCGGCCGAACGTTCCACGATGTCGGCGAGCTGTTCGGGGGTATAGAGTTCCAGACGCAGCACCACGCCGAAGCGGTCGCGCAGGGGGGCGGAAAGCTGTCCCGCGCGGGTAGTCGCGCCGACAAGCGTAAATTTCGGCAGCGGCAGGTGATAGCTCATCGCACCCTGCCCTTTGCCGGTCATGATGTCGATGGCGAAGTCCTCCATCGCGGGGTAGAGAATTTCTTCCACGGTGCGGGACAGGCGGTGAATTTCGTCGATAAATAGCACGTCGCCGGGGTTCAGCGAACTGAGCAGCGCGGCCAGGTCGCCGGGACGCTCAATCGCGGGGCCGGAGGTGATGCGCAGGCCCACGCCCATTTCGTGCGCGATAATGCCCGCGAGCGTGGTCTTGCCAAGACCCGGCGGGCCGTATAATAGGCAGTGGTCAAGGCTCTCATGCCGCGCCAGCGCCGCGCTGATATAGATGGAAAGATTTTCCTTGACCGTATCCTGCCCGATGTAGCTGTCGAGGGTCTGGGGGCGGAGCGGATTCTCGGCCTCCGCGTCCTCGGGGGAATACACCGGGTCAACAATACGGTTTTCGTAGTCCATATCGTCCGCACCGTCGAAGTAGGCGTTTTCGGCCTCGTCAAACGACACGGAACTGATCTCATTTTCTTTCTTTTTTTTCATATTTCAAAAATCCTTTTGAAAAACGGTGTGATGATGTGATTAATTTAATCCTAAGGCTGCCGCGCGTTGCAATAATTTCGGCTGAATGTCGGGATAGGTCCATTGCGCGGGGAGGGTATCGGTCAGAATGATTGTTTCAATTTCGCTGTGCAGCGCGCCTTCCAATTGCGTGATGTCGGCGAAGTACAGCATACCAAAGGTTTCCACGCCGTTGAAATTGTGGGGGTCAATGACTGAATACACGCAGACGGGCGTCAGCTCGAATGTGAGCGCGCCGGTTTCCTCATACAATTCACGCCGTGCGGTTTCCTCGATGGTTTCGCCGGGTTCGCGGTGGCCGCCGGGCATTTCATAGGTGTTACGCTCTTTGTGCTTGCAAAAGACCCATTTTCCCCCGCTGCGGGCGAGAATCACGGCGAATTTCAGCAGACTGTCATCCACGTTGTCATAAAAATTGACTTGTGCCATTGTCATTCCCTCCACATTTATTGTAGACCTTTGGCCATATCCACCAGCGCCAGGCGGATAATCTCCTCAGTGGGAAGCGTTGCGTCGAGCTTGGCGACCAGCTGCGCTGCCTCGGAAGGCTGACAGCCCAGTACCATGAGCGCGTTGATGGCGGCGGCCGCATTGTTGGAAGCGGAAGGTACCGCGCCGCGTCCGGCGGGAAGGTCAGCGGGCGCACCCATGCTCTTGAATTTATCCTTCAGCTCCAGTACCACGCGCTGCGCGATTTTCGGTCCTACGCCGTTGGCGCGGGTGATGGCCTTGTAATCGCCCGAACCGACTGCCAGCGCGACTTCCTCGGGGGTCAGTGTGGAGAGAATGGAGAGTGCGGCCTTGGGGCCGATACCCGAGACTGTGATGAGAATTTTGAAGCAGCTCAGTTCGGTTTTCTCCGAGAAGCCGTAGAGTGTGATGGCGCTTTCGGTCACGTTCATGTAGGTGTAGAGCGTGACGGTGGAACCTTGCGCGGGCAGGCGGGTGATGGTGGACATCGACGTGAAGCACTGAAAGCCTACGCCGCTGCATTCGATGACGACAAAGCCCGGTTCAGCGGTGAGGTATTTGCCGGTAAGACTGTAGATCATACTATCGTTCCCTGTTTTCTGTTAGTTGTGGTTGTTGTTTTTGAAGTTATACTGCGACAAATCCAGTCGGCGCGTCACTTTGCAATTCTGTCCGTGGCAGATGGCAATCGCCAGCGCATCGGCGGTATCGTCGGGCTTGGGAATGTCCCGCAGACAGAGCAGACGGCGGGTCATCTCCTGCATTTGGGGCTTGATGGCCTGCCCGTAGCCTGTGACGGCCTGCTTGACCTGCAGGGGCGTGTATTCAAAAATCGGCACGTGCCGCATTTGCGCGGCGAGCAGAATCACGCCGCGTGCCTCCGCCACACCGATGACGGTTTTGGCGTTGTTGGCGTAATACAGCTTTTCGATGGCCATGGCGTCGGGTTTGCGCTTGTCAATCAGCTCGACGGTGCGGCGGAAGATTACCTCCAGCCGTTTTTCAAACGGCTCGCCTGCCTTGGTGACGATGGAGCCGTACTCGGCGGGAATGAAGCGGGGCGGTTCATAGCGCACGAAGCCGAAGCCCACGATGGCGTATCCCGGGTCAACACCCATAATCATCATTGTTGTCGTCCCTCTTTTCCTTGTATCTTTTGCTATTCCGTGTTTCGTTTCATTGGTAAAATGGCTATTGACAATCATTATACCATATATGGCAGGGCGGATTCAATATGCAATTTACTCTTTTTTCAAGAGAATTTGCGGGAATTTTGTGATAGGGCGGACGGAACGGCAAAAAACCGCCGCCGCAGAGGTGGAACTGCGGCGGTGATGGGAATATGGAAAGCTGATGATATGAAATATTACATTCTGTCGCGAATTGCTTTTTTGAGCTTCTGCACATAGGCTTCGGCCTCGGCGGTCTGATAGCTGCAATGGGCATAGCCGTGAATGTCCTCGTAGGTGGCATGGGGATAGAGCTTCATCAGACGGGGGCGGGAATCGCGGGCGGGTTCCTCGTCCGAGAAGAAGAAGACAAAGTGCTTTTGCGCGTCGGCCGAGAAGGCGGGCGGGTCACATTTGTAGCAGATTTTGACCATGTTTTTGACGGTCTTCTTGGAGAAGGTGCGGCGTTCCCGCGCCATCGACTTGATAAGTCCCTCGTATTGGCTGATTTTGTCCTTCGCGACGAATTTTACAAAGGGATTGTTTATCATATTCCGGTAGGCCTCATCGGGATCGTCGGTGTCGAACACCTTCACCAGACTGCTGAATTTCTTATACATCACGCGGCGGAAGAAGGGGGTGAAATGGAAGAAGGGGCCGCCGTCAAAGAAACTGCATGTGACGGGAATACCGTCTATCTCGCACTGTTTGGTGACTGCCAGCGCGACTTCCGCGCCCATGGAACTGCCCTGCACCAGCGCGAGGGATTTGATACCGTTTTCTTTGAGATAGGCGGTGAGCTTTTTGGCTTCTTCCTCCACGGGCAGCAGGTCGGTGCCGTCGTGACCGTGACCGTCCAGCGTCGGCATGATGACATAGTATTCGTCGGCGAGGTATTTCCCGAACGGCTCACAGTCGTGCCAACTGCTGAGCATACCGTGAATCAGGAGGGCGGCGGGGTTGGCGGGATTGCCTAATGTTTCAAACGTCATACAATCAAGTCCTTTCTAAAGCGTGCGTATATTTTCTTCGATGATATCCGCCATTTTTTCCAGAATGGCGATGGTGTCGGGAGAAAGCTGTGAGGCCAGCGCCGCGACCGGTGCGGTCATCGGGCGGTGCATTTCGCGATGTTCGGCGAGAATGCGTTTGCCTTCTTCGCTCAGGTACAGTTCGGTGGTGCGGCCGCCCTTGTCGGAAGGCTTCTTGGTAATCAGACCCTTCTCGTCGAGAAATTTGAGAATCTGTGAGACAGCGCCTTTGGTAATCATATACTCCTCGGCGATGCGGGTGACGGTGATGCCCTCGTTGTCACCGATGATTTCAACCATGTGGGATTGGGCAGGGTAGAGGACAAGTCCGTCTGTGTACGTGTGGGGCTTTTTGGCCTTGGCGTTGTAGAGATTGATGAGCCGGTAGGCCTTGGTGAGCAGCTCGGAGGATTCCATGGAAACACCTCGGTTTCTATATGTTTAGCAACTAAATTTAGCTTCTAAACATAAAGTAGCACGCCCATTTGCGTTTGTCAAGTGTTTTTTTGAAAATGGCAGGATTTTTTCGGAGCGTATTTCTGACTTTCCGCTAAAAAAACACTTGACAATGCCGGAAAAGTGTGGTATAGTATTTCAGACAATAAAGCAGTTGGCAGGTTTTGACTGCCCTCACCTCCGTTCTGATTTGGATAGGCGGACGGTCAATATTCATTTCAATGCGTTTTAGTGCGTTGATGTTGAGTGTTTTCACGAGGGAAGGTCGATATCTTGCCCCGTGTTTTTTGTTGCATTACAAAATTTTATTTTTATTTGGGGGTGCTTGGTCATAGCCAAAGAACAACAGGTGCAGATTAACGAAGACATTCGTGACAGGGAAGTACGCGTCATCGGCTCCAACGGCGATCAGCTCGGTATCATGAGTTCGTCGGAGGCGCTCAGCAAGGCAGCGGAGGCCAATCTCGATCTGGTCAAGATCGCTCCGCAGGCGACGCCGCCCGTCTGCAAAATCATGGACTACGGAAAATACCGTTTTGAACAGCAGAAGCGAGAGAAGGAAGCCAAAAAGAATCAGCGCACGTTTGATATCAAAGAGGTCAGACTTTCGCTCAACATTGATACGCATGACTTTGAAACCAAAGTCAAGCAGGCCATCAAGTTCGTTCAGGGCGGGGACAAGGTCAAGGCGACGATTCGTTTCAGAGGACGTGAGCTGGGTCATCCGGAACACGGCTTGGAAATCATGAAAAAATTCGCCGAGGCGTTGGCGGACGTAGCGGTCGTGGAAAAGCCCGCAAAGCTTGAAGGACGCAGCATGATGATGTTCCTTGCGGCCAGGCCCAACAAGTAAGATTCAATTGAGGAGGATACCCAAATGCCCAAAATTAAGACACACAGCGGTGCGAAGAAGCGTTTTAAGATAACCAAGAACGGCAAGGTTCTGCACGGCAAGACAAACAGAAGACATAAGCTCAACAGCGCCAAGAAGTCCACCAAGCGCAAGAGAAGCCTGAGAAAGATCGCTGTTACCGACAAGACCAATGTCGCTCAGGTAAAGAGACTGCTTCCCTACAAATAAGCCACACGCTCCGGGAAGCAGCACTGAAATTCAAGACTATTATCTATTGGAGGTAACATATCAATGGCACGTGTAAAGGGAGCTCTCGCAACACGCAAGAGAAGAAAAAAGACACTGAAGCTCGCTAAGGGCTACTGGGGTGCAAGAAGCAAGCACTTCAAGATGGCCAAAGAAGCCGTCATGAAGTCCGGCAACTATGCCTATATCGGCCGCAAGGCAAAGAAGCGCGATTTCCGCCGCCTCTGGATTACCAGAATTTCCGCCGCCTGCAAGTTCAACGGCATCAATTATTCGCAGTTCATGGACGGTCTCAAGAAGGCTGGCGTGACGCTCAACAGAAAGATGCTTTCCGAAATCGCGATCAGCGATCCCAAGGCATTCACCGCTCTGGTTGAGACCGCGAAGGAAGCCCGCAAGTAATTTTTGCATATCTGCCGATCATTCCGGTCGGTGTCAGCCGCGCCGCGTCAGTTTCTTCGGAAGCTCTCCGGCGTGGTTTTTGTTTTATCTGATGGGGAGGGACTGATGAGATGACCGTGACAACCATTACATCACGTGATAATCCCGCTTTCCGCCGGGCTGTCAAGTTAATGGACAGCGCCAAGGAACGCCGCAAATCCGGACTGATGATCTGCGAAGGGGCGCGTCTTTGCGCCGATGCGGCGGAAAGCGGCGTCGTAGGAGAAGAACTCTTTGTGACAGCGGCGGCGATGGAAAAATACGCCGATTATGTCGAAAAACTGACGGCGCACTGTCGCGCGGTCTATGAGATTACTGAGGACATGGCGGGCAAACTTAGCGATACCGAATCGACGCAAGGCGTTTTTCTCGTGGTCAGAACGCCGGCGGTGGAAGAAAATTTGGCGCATTTAAATCCGACGGGGCAGTATGTGCTGCTGGAAAATTTGCAGGATCCGTCCAATGTGGGGGCGGTTTTTCGCACCGCCGAGGCACTGGGCATTGACGGTATCATTCTGACAGACGGCAGCGCCTCCTGCTTTTCCCCAAAGGCGCTGCGTTCCGGTATGGGCGCGATGTTCCGCATTCCGATTTACCGCACAACTGATGCCCCTGCGGCCATGCGTGAAGCGGTAACACGGAACATGAGACCCATGGCAACAGTGCCGCGGGGGGATTCCTGTGACGTGACCGCGATGAAATTTTTCAAAGGGGCCATCATGTGTATCGGCAACGAGGGCAATGGCCTGACGGAAGCGTTGATTGATGCCTGCCCCGAGAAAGTGACCATTCCCATGAACGGACGGGCCGAGTCACTCAACGCCGCGACAGCAGCGGCCATTTTAATGTGGGAAATGATGCGGGGATATATGAAATAATTGTATCCGGAGAGATGGAAGCGTACATCGTCGTTTGATGATGTGCGCTTCCTGTTTTTGTATGACGAAGAGGTCGGTTGGCCTTGGAAGTGAAAATTCGATTGACAATATTTTACTTTATTAATAAAAAATTCATAAATTTAATCGGACAACACTATATACTATATATAATTGTAAAATGAGTGAGTTGTGTCAATCAGGGAAACCTCACACTGCTATAGAGGATTAGTATCGAACGGGAGGGACGTAGATGAACGGAATGAAAAACGCGAAAAAAGCAGATGAGGCGGTTTATGGCGTATGGCTGCAATTAGTGATGGGAGAGGGCAGCCGGAAGGTTCCGCTGCTGTTGGATTATTTCGGATCCTGTCGCGCGGTTTACGAATCCGATGACATTGAACGGCGGCTGAGCGGATTGCTGGTGCCGGGTGAAATCAGGAAAATGGCCGAAACGCCGCTTGACGCGGCTGTGGAAATCATGGAGGCGTGCGGTCGCCTGCATTACAAAGTGCTGACGCCGGACGATGAGACATATCCCCTCCGACTGCGCAACATTCCCGATTATCCCGCCGCGCTGTATATCAGCGGAGAATTGCCTGCGCTGGACGATGAGGTTTGCGTTGCGATGGTGGGAACGCGCCGCGCCAGCCGTTACGGCTACGATGCCGCCATGAGCATTGCGCGTGAACTCTCTGCCTGCGGTGCGATTATCATCAGCGGCTGCGCCAGAGGGATTGATACTGCCGCGCATCAGGGTGCGCTCATCGGCGGCAGCAGGACATTGGGCGTGCTGGGCTGCGGCATCAATACCCGCTACAATCTGGAAAATGAGGGATTACGCAAGGTGATCTCCACCAGCGGTGCGCTGATTTCAGAGTATCCGCCGGGCGCGCCGCCGCTCAGTTACCATTTTCCCATCAGAAACCGGATTATCTCCGCGTTGTCGCTGGGCGTGATTGTGGTGGAGGCGGGCGACAAGAGCGGTTCGCTGATTACGGCGAATCTCGCGCTGGAGCAGGGCAAGGATATTTTTGCTGTACCGGGTCAGATCAACCATTCATTAGCCAAGGGCGTCAACCGTCTGATTTCTGACGGTGCGAAACCCGTATCAAATGCGTATGATGTGCTGGAAGAGTATGTGGTACAGTTTCCGCACAGATTGCGGCTGGAAAATCTCGGCAACAAGAATGCCCGTGTATGGGATAAGGGCGTGCGTCCCAAGTGGGAGCGGGAGCCATCCGTTTCGGTAAAAACGGATGCCGGTATGTCGCGCCCAAAGACGCCGCCCAAGATTGAGACCGCTGTCGAAGAAGAGCAATATACGCCAAAGCGTGTCCCATCGGCCACTGTGGCACAAACAGAAAAAAATCCGCCCGTTGGCATATCGGAGAATGCCGTTAAGGTGTGGAAGGTGCTGGACGATGTTCCGAAGCAACTGGAAGAAATCGCTGTGGCTTCCGGACTGTCCGCACCGGAAACGATGAAGTGCATGACCGAGCTGGAGCTTTACGGCGCGGTAAATATTCTGCCCGGAAAAAGATATACGGGAAAGTCATAACACATGATCGGGCAATCTATCACGAATAAGGAAAGGCATGATATCGTTGTCTAAACTGGTTATCGTTGAGTCGCCTGCTAAGGCGAAAACCATCAAAAAATACCTCGGTGCGGGATATGACGTGATCGCGTCCATGGGGCACGTCCGGGATCTGCCAAAAAGCAGACTGGGCGTTGACGTCAAACACGATTTCAAACCGAAGTATGAGATTATCAAGGGCAAGGAAGATTTGGTTGACAAGCTCAAAAAGGCTGCGGAGAAAAGCGACTTTGTCTATCTCGCCACCGACCCGGATCGCGAGGGAGAGGCTATTTCATGGCATCTGGCGTATATCCTGGGGCTGGATTTGAATGACAAAAACCGCGTGACATTCAACGAAATTACCAAGGGAACCGTGCAGAGCGGCATTCAGAATCCCCGCAGCATTGACATGAAGCTGGTCAACGCGCAGCAGTGCCGCCGTCTGCTTGACAGAATTGTCGGTTATCGTCTCAGTCCCTTTGTCTCGCAGAAGATACGCCGCGGGCTTTCCGCCGGGCGCGTGCAGTCGGTGGCCGTGCGTGTCATCTGTGACAGAGAAGAGGAAATCCGCGCCTTTGTGCCGGAGGAGTACTGGACGATTGAGGGCAAGTTTATTCCCAAGGGCAGCCGCAAGGCTTTCCCCGCGCAGTTCTACGGCACCGCCGAGGACGGCAAAATGCAGATTGCCAATAAGGAACAGGCCGACGGTATTCTGGCGGAGTTGGAGCAGGCGGAATTTGTCGTTTCCAAGCTCAAAAAAGGTACCCGCCGCAAGACGCCGGCACCGCCCTTTATCACGTCCACCTTGCAGCAGGAGGCCAGCCGCAAGCTCAATTTCCAGAGCCGCCGCACCATGAAAGTGGCGCAGGAATTATATGAAGGCGTGGAAATTGAAGGCATGGGCGCGGTCGGTATCATCACTTATATGAGAACCGACTCGCTGCGCATTTCCGACGATGCGCGCGCCGAGGGCACTGAGTATATCCGCAATCGCTGGGGCGAGAAATACCTTCCGTCCAAGCCTTACAACTTCAAGACCAAGGCGGGCGCACAGGACGGTCACGAGGCGATTCGTCCCACCATGCCTTCGCTCGACCCGGACAGCATCAAGGACAGCCTGACGTCCGACCAATACAAGCTCTACAAGCTCATCTGGTCGCGTTTTACCGCCAGCCTGATGGCGCAGTGTGTTCACGATACCATCAGCGTGGACATCACGGCAGGGAAATACCTCTTCAAAGCGTCAGGCTATACGGTGAAATTTGACGGTTACACGGTGCTGTATGAAGAGAGCAAGGACGAGGACGACGAGAACAGCGGCGCGCTGCCTCCGCTCGAAGAGGGTATGCCGCTGAAGGTCAAGGAAATTGGCGAGCAGCAGCATTTTACCCAGCCGCCCGCACGATATACCGAAGCCACACTCATCAAGGCGCTGGAAGAAAACGGCATCGGCCGGCCGTCCACCTACGCCACAATCATCACCACGGTGGTGGGGCGCGAGTATGTGGTGCGCGACGGCAAGGCGCTGCGTCCCACCGAACTCGGCGAGCTGGTCAACAAGCTGCTCAAGGAGCGTTTCTCCAAGTTTGTGAATCTGAAATTCACCGCCGGCATGGAAAAGAATCTCGACAGCATTGCCGACGGCTCCAAGGAATGGATTGACACTCTGGGCGAATTTTACGGGGATTTTGAACAGAACCTTTCCGACGTCAAGAAGGCGATGGAAGGCATCGACATGAAGATTCCCGATGAGGAAACCGACATTGTCTGTGAGAAGTGCGGGCGCAAGATGGTGATTAAGACGGGGCGTTACGGCAAATTTATTGCCTGTCCCGGCTTCCCGGAGTGCCGCAACATCAAGAAAATTGTCCATGAGATTGACGCAGAGTGCCCCAAGTGCGGCGCCAAGGTCGTGCAGAAGAAATCCAAGCGCGGCAAGGTGTTCTATGGCTGCGGCAGATATCCCGAGTGTGATTTTGTGTCGTGGGACGAACCGACCCGCGAGAAGTGCCCGCAGTGCGGCAAGATTCTCTATAAAAAGCAAACCAAGAAAATCAACAAGCTGTACTGCGCCGACAAGGAGTGCGGTTACAGCCGGAATATTGAAACGACCGAGGAAGGTGCCGAATGAGTGTTACCATCATAGGAGCGGGTCTGGCAGGCTGTGAAGCGGCGTGGCAGTGCGCCGAGAACGGCGTGAAGGTTCGGCTCTTTGAAATGAAGCCGGTCAAATTTACCCCTGCCCACAAGAATCCCGACTTCGCGGAGCTGATTTGCTCCAACTCGCTCAAAGCGGCGCGCATTGATTCCGCGGCGGGTCTGATGAAAGAGGAAATGCGGCGGCTGGGTTCGCTGCTGCTGCGGGTCGCGGACGAATGCGCCGTTCCGGCGGGCGGCGCGTTGGCGGTGGACAGAAATCAATTTGCCGCCAAGGTCACTGCCGCGATACGCAGTCACCCCAATATCACAGTCATCGAGCAGGAGGTCACGGACATTCCCGACGATGAGGTGGTCATTATCGCGTCGGGACCGCTGACCAGCGAACCGCTTTCCAAGGCAATCGGCAAATTATGCGGCCACGAATTTTTGAATTTCCACGATGCGGCGGCGCCGATTGTGACCGCCGAGAGTATCGACTTGAGTTGCGCGTTTGCCGCCTCTCGTTACGATCGCGGCGGGGACGACGATTATATCAACTGCCCCATGAACAAGGAGCAGTATGAAGCCTTTCAGGAAGCGCTGGTCAGCGCCGAGCGCGCACCCCTGCATGAATTCGAAAAAGACGGCGTGAAGGTGTACGAGGGCTGTATGCCGATTGAAATTCTCGCCTCGCGCGGCAAAGACGCCATTCGCTACGGTCCGATGAAACCGGTGGGTCTGCGCGACCCGCACACAGGGCATCGTCCGTGGGCGAATTTGCAGCTTCGGAAGGAAAACCGCGAGGGCACGCTGTATAATCTGGTGGGCTTTCAGACCAATCTCAAATTCGGGGAGCAAAAGCGGGTGTTCGGCATGATTCCCGCACTGAAAAACGCCGAATTCATGCGCTACGGTGTGATGCACCGCAACACGTTCCTCAATTCTCCCAAGCTGCTCAACGGCGATTATTCCATGATTGACCACCCGCATATTTTCTTCGCCGGTCAGATCACGGGCGTAGAGGGATATATGGAGTCAGCGGGTTCCGGTCTGTTGTGCGGCATTAATGCCGTGCGCACCTTGCAGAGCAGGGAACGGTTGATTCTGCCGGATTTCACGATGCTGGGCGCGCTGCAAGGTCACATCTGCAACCGTGAAACCAAGGACTTCCAGCCGATGGGGGCGAATTTCGGCATCCTGCCGCCCATCGAGCCGAAAATCCGGGACAAACGGGAACGGTATGCCGCGTTGAGCGCGCGTTCGATGGTTTATTTTGAGAGTATGATGCACTGACAATTAACATAAAGAGAGGATAACGGTGAAAAGTATGAAAATTATTGTTGACGCATTCGGCGGAGATAACGCGCCGTTGGAAATCATCAAGGGCTGCGCGATGGCGGTCGAAAAATTTGACGATGTGGATATCATTCTGACCGGCGACGAGGCGACAATCCGCGAGGTGGCAGAGGAAAACGAGATTTCCCCCGACCGCATGGACATCGTTCACGCGCCCGACGTTATCAGTATGTCTGACCACCCCACCGAGTTGATGAAGTCCAAGAAGGACAGCTCGATGGCGCTGGCGCTCCGATTGCTGGCCGACGGCGAGGGCGACGCGATGATCGGTGCCGGCAGCACCGGCGCGATGCTCACGGGCGCGACGCTGATTGTCAAGCGCATTAAGGGCATCAAGCGCCCCGCACTTGCGCCGATTATGCCCAACGCGAACGGTATGTTCATGCTGATTGACTGCGGCGCGAATGCCGACTGCCGCCCCGAAATGCTGGTGCAGTTTGCCCATATGGGTTCGGTATACATGAAAAACGTCATGGGGGTGGAAAGTCCCCGCGTCGGTCTGGCCAATATCGGCACCGAGGAAACCAAGGGCGACGAACTGCGCAAGGCGACGTTTGAACTGCTGAAAAAGGAGCCGAATCTGAATTTCATCGGCAATTTTGAAACCCGTGACATTGCCGAAGGCGGTGTGGACGTGCTGGTGGCGGACGGTTTCACCGGCAATATCATTTTGAAAACCTATGAAGGCGTGGCGTCGATGGTGGCGCATAAATTCAAGGACGTCTTTACCAAAAACGTCAAGAATAAGCTGGCAACGGCGGTCATGCTGGGCGATATCAACGAGGTCAAAAAGTCGATGGACCATAACGAATACGGCGGCGCGCCGTTCCTCGGCGTGAAAAAGCCGGTGTTCAAGGCGCACGGCAGTAGTAAGGCCATTACGATCTGTAACGCCATCAAGCTCACCCGCGAGTTTGTATCGAGTGACGTGATCGGTAAGATTGCGGCGGATATCAGCGCAGGCAGCGAAGAATAAAGACGCGCCCGTACAATGGGGTGCAGGGGACTGGTTCCCTGCCGAGGTCAAGGGCGAGGAGCCCTTGCAGGGGAGTGGGGACAGCGTCCCCACAAGCGAAGCCATTGGCTGAGCGAGCAAGACGCGCCAAGATAACCGATAAGGGGTGGGCGAATACAGAACATGAGCAACTTCAAAATCAATTTTTCACTGAAACCGCTTGACGACATCACGCCGTGGGGCGGAACGAAACCAAGTCTGCAATGGTTCGGCATGACCGACGGACAGCTTTGGATTACGGTGGGAGAAAACAATATCTATGAATATTCCCAAGCTGCCATTGACCATTTTCATTGTGACCTGCGTTATAACGATTATCAGTTGTCCCGTTTTCTGGAGGATTTTTCGGACACCTTCCGTTTTGTGAGAGAGCCGATTCCTGCCGCGCTGTATGACAGGCTGGATACCTTTCGGGACAGGGTACACCACTGGAATGACGCGCAGATCGGCGACGATGATGACGACGATGACGACGCCTACTGGGACTTATACGAATCGCTGACAGAGTGGTATCAGCGACGCTCGTTTGATTCGGGACACCTCGTCGGCGGGCCGCATTTCACCTTTTGCCGCGGCGGAGAGAACATTAAAATATGTTGGGAAAGTAACGACCGACTGGACAACGGCGGCCATATCTGGACGGTTCCCTGCGGCGTATATGAATTGCCCTACCGCGCATTTGTGAGCGAGGTGGAGCGGTTTTACACGGCATTTTTTGAAGCGATGGACAAACAGGGGGAGTGCGCTCTGCGAAAAGATTGGGGCGCGGTCGAGGTGGACAAGGCATATTTGGCGAAGGAACACACCGAGCGGAAAATTGGTTTTTCCCAAGCGGTCGCGCTTCTCTCTGCGCCCTGCACCCCGGAAGAATGCACTGATTGGGCGAAGGTAGAGGCGCTCTACCGTAAAATGAACGAGGAACTTGAAAAAATGCATAATGGAAAGGGATTATAAATGAGCGTGAACGTGCAGGGCTATCTGGATTACCTCAGTAAGCCGTGGGGCAAATTGTTTTACCGAATGGTGTGGCACCATTTGAATTATGAAGGCAGGAAGATTCTGGATTTCGGGAGCGGCTTTGGTGTGACGGCCAATCATTTAGCGCAGTGCAACGACGTGACGGCCGTAGAGCCGAATAAGGAAATTTTGACGCGTCGTTTTTGCGAAAACGATTATCAGCAAATTGTCGGCGGTATGGAAACACTCGCAGCAATGCCCGACCGTTCCTATGATGTGATTGTGTGTCATAACGTGCTGGAATATCTGGCAAATGCCGAGGAGCGCGCGGCACTGCTGCGGGAATTTTATCGCCTTTTGCAGCCTGATGGGGTGGTGTCTGTCGTCAGGCATAACAAGGCGGGAAAAATCATGCAAAAGGCCGTCTTTGAATACCGCATTGACGAGGCAATCGGCCTGCTGCGCGGTGAGAACGGCACGTCGTCCAATTTCGGCGAGGTGCATGAATACGAGTTGGACGAGCTGGCGCGGGACAGCGCGGGGCTTTTGGCAATTGACAAGCTCTACGGCGTGAGAATGTTTTATGGCTTGCAGCGGAACGATGTAAAAACGGAGCCCGATTGGCTTGCCAATCTGTACGCGCTGGAATGTGAGGCCGAGGAAATTCCCGCATTCAGAGATATCGCGTTTTTTCATCATGTGATGTTGAAACCAATCAAATAACGGAGAGGAAGTTTGTAACTATGTCAGAAACACATCTTGACCCGTCGTATCTGGAAGATACGATCGGGTATCAGTTTAAAAACCGCAAGTACCTTCTGACGGCGCTGACCCATTCGTCCTATGCCAACGAGGGCAAGCATTTGCAGAGCAACGAGCGTCTGGAATTTTTGGGAGATGCGGTGCTTAGCATAGTGGTGTCGGAGCACCTTTATGCTAAGTTCCGCAGCAAGCAGGAGGGCGACCTGACCAAGCTGCGTTCCTCGCTTGTCTGCGAGTCTACGCTGTGCGGTTTTGCCAAGAAAATTCAGCTCGGCGAATATATCATGTTCGGTCGCGGCGAACGTCACACGGGCGGCGATAAACGCCCGTCCATTCTCGCCGACGCGTTTGAAGCCTTGATTGCCGCGATTTTCCTCGACGGCGGTATGGAACAGGCGCGGAAATTTGTGATGGGCTTTATTCTGGAAGAGCTGGAACACCCGAATCTCCACCGCAGCAAGGATTATAAAACCATGCTGCAGGAGATCATTCAGCAGAATGCCGAGGAAAAACTCAGCTATGTGCTGGTAGGGGAGAGCGGTCCCGACCACAACAAACATTTTGTGGTGGAGGTGCATCTCAATTCCAATGTCATCGGCAAAGGCGGCGGCAAAAGCAAGAAGGAAGCCGAACAGAATGCCGCCCGAGAAGCGCTGCTGCTGCTGGGGTATTAAGCATTGAGCGGCAAACACGCGAATATTGCCCTGTTTATTCCCCACAACGGCTGCCCGCATCAGTGCGCTTTCTGCAACCAGCGCACGATTTCGGGTGCGGCGGCACAGCCCACTGTGGACGATGTGCAAGCGGCGGTTCATACGGCACTGTCCTCCCCGCATTTTGACGGGAGCCGCGCGGAGATCGCCTTTTTCGGCGGCAGCTTCACGGCCATTGAGCGTGGCTATATGCTGGAATTGTTGGAAGCGGCCTATGAATTTGTCAAAAGCGGTGATGTGGCGGGCATTCGGATTTCCACCCGCCCCGACGCGATTGATGAGGAAATACTGGACATTCTGAAACAGTACGGTGTGACTTCCATCGAGCTGGGTGCGCAGTCCATGCGGGACGATGTGCTGCAAAGAAACCGGCGCGGTCACACGGCAGAGGACGTGGTGAACGCTTCACAGCTCATCAGGCAATATGGATTTTCACTCGGTTTGCAGATGATGACGGGGCTGGACGGCGATGATGACGAGGGCGCATGGTTCACGGCGCGGGAAATTGCCGCCCTGCAACCCGATACCGTGCGGATTTATCCCACCGTCGTACTGGAAGGAACGGAACTGGCAGAGCGAATGCGCACGGGAGAGTATGTGCCGCCCAATTACGAAAGTGCGGCGTCGCTTTGCGCGGGGCTGCTGGCATTCTTTGAGGACGAGGGAATCAACGTCATTAAATTAGGACTTCACGCTTCCGACGGTGTGGAGGGACAGCGCGTGGGCGGCGCCTATCACCCCGCTTTCCGCGAGTTGTGCGAGGGAATATTATATTATCAGATAATCCGCGGGCGGTTAATGGAGCGTTACCCGGACGGCGGCGCGTTTGTGGTGTATGTGGACAAACACGACGTTTCCAAAGCCAGCGGACAGAAAAAATGCAATCTTGTGAAGCTCGCCCAAGAGGGCTGGTATGTGAAAATCAAGGGAATGGAGTTTGAAAATGGGACAGAACGAAGAACATGTAAAATTGAGCCGGAAGAATGACAGTGGGGCGAAGGGAAAAATGATGATACGGTTTGCCAAAAAATCCGACCTGCCGCAGGTCAATGCCATTCGGCGGCAGGTGCATGAGGTTCATGCCGAGGGCCGCCCGGATATTTTCCGCGGGAAATTCGGAAAAAAGCTGGCCAATCTGATAGATGACATGTATGAGGACGCATACACCAAAATCGTGGTGGCAGACATGGAAGGCAGGATTGGTGGTTTTGCGGTTCTCGAAATGATTGAAAAGCCGAAATCACCCTACAGCAAAGCACGGTGCTATCTGCGTGTAACGGAGTTTGGCGTTGACGAGAGTTACCGGCGGCAGGGCATCGGGACGGCGCTGATGAATTTTATCAAGCAATACGCGGCGGAACAGGACTTTGACACGGTGGAGTTGGACGTCTGGGAATTTAACGAGGGCGCACGGCAATTTTATGAATCGGTGGGGTTCCAAACCTACCGCCGTTATATGGAATACAAGGCTTGATGGCGGGCTAAGTCTGTATGCGCCTGAGTCTTTCTTTTGTCTTGGCGCGTCTTGCTGCGGTCAGCTTCACTGACCTCTGAGGGCCAGCCCTCAGACACCCGCCAAGGGCGCTGCCCCTGGACCCCGCCAGGAGGTGCCAGCACCCCCTGGACCCCGCCAGGAGGTGCCAGCACCCCCTGGACTCCCCGCGCTTCGCGCTTATTTTTTTGAGGAGTTGGCTATGCACTTAAAATCACTCGATATGATGGGCTTCAAATCCTTCCCCGACAAGGTGAAGATGTCGTTTGTGCCCGGTATTACGGCGGCTGTCGGCCCCAACGGCAGCGGCAAAAGCAACATCAGCGACGCGGTGCGCTGGGTGCTTGGCGAACAGGCTACCCGCATTCTGCGTATCAAGTCGATGGAAGACGTCATTTTTGGCGGCACGACTCAGCGCAAGGCGCTTGGTTTTGCTGAAGTCGTGCTGACCATTGACAACAGCGACCGCGCGTTGGATTTTGACAGCGATGAGGTCGCGATTACCCGGCGATACTACCGTTCGGGCGACAGTGAATATAAAATCAACGGCAAGGCGGTTCGTCTCAAAGATATCAACGAGCTGTTTATGGACACGGGTATGGGCCGCGACGGCTATTCCATTATCGGACAGGGCAAGGTTGCCGACGTGGTGAACGTCCGTTCCGAGGAGCGGCGCAGTATCTTCGAGGAAGCGGCAGGCATTTCCAAATACCGTTACCGCAAACAGGAGGCGGAACGCAATCTCGCCCGCGCTGAGGAAAATCTGGTACATCTGGACGTGATTATGTCCGAGCTGGAAGGGCGCGTCGAGCCATTGCGCAAGGACGCGGAGAAGGCCAAGCAGTATCTCGCGTTGATGGAGCAGAAAAAGACGGTGGAGATCGGCCTTTGGCTGACCACGCTGAGCCGTTCGGCGGAACTGCTGCGCGACTGGGATTACAAGGAAACGCTGGCGCGTTCCCAGCAGGAGGAAATCGACAAGGCTATTGAGAAAATCGAGGCCGACATCGAGAGCAAATTCCATCACAGCAACGAGCTGGCCGCCAAGCGAGATGAAATGATGCGCCATTCTGCGGAATTGGAAGAAAATGCCGCCAAGACTGACGGCGAAGCCGCCGTGTTGGAGAATGATATTTCCCACCGTACCCAACGCATCGCGCGTCTGCAAGAGGAAATTGCTGAATTTCAACGCAGTGGCGACAGCATGAAATTGGAAATGGAGCGCAAGCGGCAGGAAATCGCCGACAAGAAGACGGAACTGGACAAAAAGCAGGCGCTGGCCGAGGATTTGAAACGGCAGTCCGATGAACTGCGCACCGATGACACTGAATTTGAAAAGAAAATCGGCGGTTTGATGGTCCAGCGCAGCCAGATGACGGCGGAACTGTCGGCAGCACAAGTGGCGCTGGCGACAGCGCAGTCGCAGCTGGGGGAAATCAACAGCCGTCTGGAAAACGTGGACAGCGAAATCGAGCGCCGTCAGCAGGAGATCGAAAAGCTGCAATCCGCCAAAACGCTGACCGAAGAGGCGATTACCGGCGCACAGTCGCGGTTGCTGGAACTTGACGGCGAGAAGGACGCTTGGCAGGCACAATTGACAAAACTCCGCGAGCAGGGCGTACAGGTTCGGCGCGACAGCGAAAACGCCGAGTTGGACGCAAAGGGTCACGAGCGCAAGGCGCGCATTCTTGAAGACCTTGAAAAGAGCATGGAGGGCTTCGCGGGCAGCGTGCGTTCCGTGATGAAGATGGCCGAGAACGGTACTTTGCACGGCATTCATGGCCCGGTGTCCCGCCTGATGGACGTGCCGAACGAATACGCGACCGCCATTGAAATCGCGCTGGGCGGCAATATGCAGAATATCGTGGTGGACAACGAGGACGATGCCAAACGCGCCATTGCCCAATTAAAGCAGAGCAAGGCGGGACGCGCTACCTTCCTGCCGCTCACCACCATCAAGCCCGCCCGTTTCAACGAACACGGCCTTGATGCTTGTGAAGGCTACATAGGCATTGCGGCGGAGTTGGTGCGCTATGACCAAAAGTACGCCAGCATTATTTCCAATGCGCTGGGAAAAATCTGCATTGTGGATACCATCGACAACGCGGTGAACATGGCGCGAAAATTCGGCTATCGCTTCCGTATTGTCACGCTGGACGGACAGGTCGTGAATGCGGGCGGCTCCATGACGGGCGGTTCGCTCGCCAAAAACGCGGGCTTGCTCGCGCGCAAGGGTGAGATTGAAGCCCTGCGACAAAAGGCCGCCGACTGCATGAAGCAAAGCGAGACATTCAAAGCGCAATTTGCCGCGCTGGAACAGGAAGCTGCCGATCTCAAAGCAAAGATTCGCGAAAACGACGAGAAGCGGCAGGTGGTCAGCAATGACATGATTCGCTTTGAAACGGATTTAAAAAACACGTCCGCCAATCTTGCCACCTTGATTGCCGAAACGGAGCGTTTGACCGCCGAACGAGGCGGCGCGGACGAGCGCACGTTATCTTTGCAGGAGCGCGTGGCGGACGCGGAAAATACCATAGCCGCGCTGCAAGAGCAGTTGGAGAAAATTGAACAGGACATTACAGGCAGCAGCGATATCCGCGCCGAGACTGCCCGCAAGCGGGAGGAAATTTCCCTTGCGTTGAGTGAAGCGAGTATGGCAGTGATGTCGCTGTCGAAGGATATCGAAGCGGCCAAGCAGTCCATCGCCGACATGGAGAGCCGACGTGAGGAACAGACCGAGCGTATAGATGGCATGCAGCGCGAGATTGCTCAATTGGAGACGCAGAACGCGGAAACCACCGTGCAGGCCGCCGCTATGCGCAAGAGTGCGGAGCAGTGCCGCGCCGAGGCGGTCGCTTCCCGCGAAGGTATGACAACGCTCGCTAAGGAGCGTGAGCAGACCGAACGCGAGATTCACGAGCTGCGCAAGCAGTCCAAAGAGAAATCCGAACAGCGCGAAGCCATCACAGGAGAGGTCACGCGATTGGAAGAACGACGCGTGGCAGCCCAGCGGGAATATGATGAAATCATCATGAAGCTGCTGGAGGAGTACAATTTGACCCGACGCGAGGCGGAGGAACAGTTTGAGCCTGCCGAAAACCAGCGGGAGGCCGAGCGCAAGGTCAAGGAACTGCGCGGCGCGATGAAGAAACTGGAGCCGGTCAATCTGGGCGCGGTGGAGGAATACAAAGAGGTATTTGAAAAATACACGATGTATAAGACGCAGATTGCCGACGTGCAGAAGTCCAAGGCGGAGTTGAATAAACTCATCGAAACGCTGACCCAGCAGATGAAGGAATTGTTCGTGCTGAAATTTGACGAAATCAATACGCACTTCAAACACATCTTCACGGAGTTGTTCGGCGGCGGCAGCGGATATCTGGAACTCACCGACCGTAGCGACGTGCTGAACTGCGGTATAGAGATTCACGCCCAGCCGCCGGGCAAGACCATCAAAAATATCGACCTGTTCAGCGGCGGCGAAAAGACGGTCATCGCTGTGGCGATTTATTTTGCCATTATGAAGGTCAATCCCTCACCGTTCTGTATTCTGGACGAGATCGACTCGGCACTGGACGAGCGGAATGTCGATAATATCGCGGAGTACTGCCGGAGAATGAGCGATTCGACGCAGTATATCATCATCACGCACCGTCGAGGCACGATGGAAGTGGCCAATATGATTTATGGCGTGACCATGCAGCAGGACGGCGTGTCGAAGCTGCTGGAATTGAAAATTGACGAAATCAGCGAGAAACTGGGTGTAGAATAACCGACGCGCCCAACAATGGGAGTCCAGGGGGACTGGTCCTCCTGGCAGGGGTGTGGGGGCGGCGCCACCACTGGGAGTCTGAGGGCTAGCCCTCAGAGGCAAGCGTAGCTTGCCGAGCAAGACGCACTCAGATAACAGAATCGCTCAGGCGATCACCAAAGCAGTTCCCTTTCCGGGGGACTGCTTTTATTTTAGGAAAATAAAAATATAAAAAATAAAAAAGAATGCAACCTACTCATGGAAAACCGTGCTTCTACTATACGAGAGGCCTCTTACGAAAGATACAACAACGGAAGTGATGAAACACCATGGAAGACCAAGCGATTGTCCGCCTGTTTGTCGCGCGGGACGAAAACGCCATTGGGCAGACCCAGACCAAATACGGCAGCCGGTTGAAGTACCTTGCTTATGAAATTACGCAGGACGCGGAAACGGCGGAAGAATGCGAAAATGACGTGTATCTCGGGGCGTGGAACGCGATACCGCCGCATGAACCCTACGATTATTTCTACGCGTTCCTGACTCATCTGGTGCGCAACGCGGCGCTCAACCGCTGCCGCAGCCGCCATACGCAAAAGCGCAAGGCAACGGTGGAGGAATTGACCGACGAGCTGGCCAATACCATTCCGGGCGGAAACGATGTGGATGAGTTCATCGACGACACCGTGCTGCGGGAATTGCTCAACACCTTTCTCGGCACACTGCCGGAAGAAACACGCAACGTGTTTGTCCGCCGTTACTGGTATATGGATTCGGTGGAACGCATCGCGGTGGGGTACGGTATGTCGGAGAGCAAGGTCAAATCCATGCTGTTCCGTTGTCGGAATAAACTCAAACACTATTTGCAGAAAGAGGGCTACAATTTATGAAGAACGAAAACAAAACGGGTGTGCTGGAAGCAATGAGCCTCATCAATCCCGAATATGTAGAGGCGGCGGTGTATCCCGCAGCAGGCGCGAAGAATCGTTTCTTTGTTACCGGAAAAATGTGGAAATCGGCGGTTGCAGCGGCGGCAGCAGTGGCGATCTGTGTGACGTGCGTGAGATTTGCGCCGCAGGTTAAGGCATTTGCGGATCGGCTTTTCAACAGTTGGGTGGAAATGAACGGCGATTATGCGGTATTGGAAGGCACGATGGATAAAATCCATATCAAGGACGATGTGACATTTACCCAAGAAGATGAAGTGAAGCAGTTCCGGCAGGTCAAAGACGCGGAAAAATACCTCGGCGTCACGCTGCTGCATAGCAAACTTGCCTCCCAAAACGACGCGCCTACCGTCACCATGATTGCAGTGCATCGCGGTGAACTGATTACGATTGAAGATGACGCCTACTGCCTGTTCCATGAAATCATTGACGACGAGGGCAATTGGCAGGGCGAGGGTGAGGACGCCTACTGTATCAGCTATGAAGCGCGTTTCCTGACCGACCGCAGCATCAGTGACGGATATATCCACAGCTATCCCGACGCGGAAATGCAGGAAACCTATACCACGGCAAAAGGACTGAAAGCGGGCATTTTCGTCGCTTCTGAGATTTATCATGCCGTGCTCTACAATGACGGTATCGAATATGTGTTTGCGTTTACGCCGTGGCGCGACGAACCCGGCAACCGGACCGAAGCCGATCTGACCAATTTCAAGGCGTTTCTCGATACGCTGCGCTGACGGATTTTCCCTTTTGGGATAGGGGGAGTAGTGTGAAAATTGCATAACGAAGTGACCTCTGAGCCTGAATTTTTGGCTTAGGGGTCATTTTTGCGGGAATGGATTGCAATATTGGGGGATGTATGGTATGATAAATGATATGGTTGATGAATGATTGGGATATGTTTTTCAAAAAACGCCATTAGGAGACAGTATCATGGAATTAAAAAAAATCAGGTTCATCGAACCGGGCACTCGACCCTATCGCCCATCTATCCAAAATTTATATGTGTACGATAAATATATCCGCACACCTTCTATGGGTCTGCTGACGCTGGCCACCGTTGTCAAGCGGCAGTATGACGACGTGCTGATGTATAGCGAATCCATCTCCAAAATCAAATGGGAGGACGTGCTGGACGCGGATATCGTGTTTATTGGTATTTTCACCTTCGCGGCCAACCGCGGCTATGAACTGGCCGATCACATCAAACGGAATTCCAAGGCCGTAGTGGTCATGGGCGGGCTGCACGCTTCCATGAATTATCCCGAGGCCTGTCAGCACTGCGATTATGTGCTGCTGGGCGAGGGCGACGAAAGTATTTTGGAATTAATGGACGTGTTGGAAAGCGGTTCTCCCGTGGAAGAAATCCAAGGCGTTGCCTATCGGCGCGGCGGCGAAATTGTCAATACGGGCAACCGCTGTCCGCCCGAGAATATCGACATCGTTCCCGACCGCGATTTACTCTATCGCTATCAAAAGATGGCGGGACATAATACCCTGTGGCCGCAGGTTCACGCCTCGCGCGGGTGTCCGCACAACTGTGACTACTGCGCCCTCGTGCGGCATTTCGGACGGAAGGTGCGCAAGCGTTCGCCGCAGAATATTGTGGAGGATATCCGCGCAGCCATCGACTTTCACGACAAAAAGCACCACCGTTTGGCCAAAATGCTTTGGATTACCGACGACAATTTCTTTGCCGACCGCGAATGGGCCATAGAGGTGCTTCATGCCATCATTAACAGCGGTATTCATTATCACTTCACGATTCAGGCGCGGTTTGAGGTAGGCTATGATGATGAAATGCTGGAACTGCTCAAGCAGGCAGGGTTTGACGAACTGGCGATGGGCATTGAATTCCTCGAAGACGAAGCGTTTGAAAATTATCACAAGCACAGTACCTACTGGGACATCGAGCGTTCCGTGCAGAATATCCAGCGCCACGGTCTGCGGGTGAGAGGGTTGTTTATCATGGGCGCGGATAATCACGAAAAAGGCGTGGGCGACCGGCTGGCCGATTTTGTGATAGCACACAATATCAGCGGTGTGCTGATACAATCCATGTATTTTGTCCCGGGAACGCCTGTCTATGAGACACACAAGGACAAATTGATACACCGCAACTGGTCGAAATACAACGGCAACGTAGTGCATTATCCCGAAAAAATCTCTCCCTATGACTTGCAGCTGGAAATCATTCATGCCAGCCGCAAAATTTACTCCCGCCGCCGTCTGCTGCAAGCGATTTTTCATAAACGCGGTCTGGAACGGCTGCTCTTTGTGGGAGAATACTTCTGGCAAAAAAGCGTGCGGGCGGATTTAACCTCCGAATTGCCATACTTGAAGCGCGTGACCGAAGAATCAGGTCGGTATTGATAGGGGGAAGAGTGGAGAGTGAAGTTTTGTGATAATACGCGAGATTGACGAAAATGATTTTCACGGGTTAATGTGTCTTTACACGCATTTGCATGAAACCGACATTCCCACGCTGAATGAAGAAACCGCCGTTGTTTGGCGGAAAATCCTGCGGGACGAGAATTATCATATCATTGTGGCAGAGGAGGACGGTAAAATCGTTTCGTCCTGCACCTGTGTGGTGATTCCCAATCTGACGCGTGGACTGCGGCCGTATGCCTTTGTCGAAAATGTGGTGACAGATGAAACGTATCGCGGGCGCGGGCTGGCGACGGCCTGTCTGCGTTACGCGAAAGAACTGGCAGAACGCGAGAATTGTTACAAAATGATGCTGCTGACCGGCGCCAAACAGGAGAGCACCCTTGCCTTTTATGAACGGGCGGGGTATAATCGTAAGGATAAGACGGCTTTTATTCAATGGCTGTGAGGATTTGCTATTTTGATTTTATAGGAGGAAGAAAACATTATGGGTTTTTTCAAGAGCTTGAAGGAAGGCTTAAAGAAGACGCGCGACGGCATTATGGGACAGATCGACGCGCTGTTCAAGCGGTTCACCAAGGTGGACGAGGAACTGTTTGAGGAATTGGAGGAACTGCTCATCGCGGGCGACGTGGGAATGCTCACTGCCGAAAAAATCTGCGATACCCTGCGCGACAAGGTGAAGCAGACGGGTACCACCGACCCCAAGGAAGTGCGCAACCTGCTGGTGGAGACCATTGCCGAAATGCTGGAGGGCGATATGTCGCTCAAACTTGATACCAAGCCGTCCGTCATTCTGGTGATCGGCGTGAACGGCGTGGGCAAGACCACCACCATCGGCAAGCTGTGTGCCCGTTTCCGCAAGGACGGCAAGAAATGCGTCATCGCGGCGGCGGATACGTTCCGCGCGGCAGCCATCGAGCAGTTGGAAGTCTGGGCGGAGCGTGCCAAGTGCGACATCGTCAAGCACACCGAGGGCAGCGACCCGGCGGCGGTGGTTTTTGACGGCATCAGCGCGGCCAAGGCACGCAAGGCGGATATCCTGATCTGTGACACGGCGGGCCGTCTGCACAACAAGAAACACCTCATGGACGAACTTGCCAAGATCAACCGCGTCATCGACCGCGAAGCGCCCGACAGCGACCGCGAGGTGCTGCTCGTACTTGACGCGACCACGGGACAAAACGCCATCAATCAGGCGCGCGCCTTCAAGGACGCGGCCGGACTGACCGGCATTATCCTGACCAAGCTCGACGGCACGGCGCGCGGCGGCGTGGTGCTGGCCATCAAGGAAGAATTGGGCGTGCCGGTGAAATACATCGGTGTGGGAGAGCGCATCGAGGACTTGCAGCCCTTCAATCCCAAGGCATTTGCCGCAGCGCTCTTTGACAACGCCGACAAGATGGGTGTGGAAAACAAGCTCTTCGGCACCGACGACGATGATGACGACGACGATTTTGACGATTTCGACGACGATGACTTTGATGATGACGATTTCGATGATGACGACGATTTTGATGATGAGGATTGAGCGATAACATGGAAAAGAAAAAGTTTGTGGTAGCGACGCATAACGCCAACAAGGTGAAGGAATTCGAGCGCATTCTCGCGCCGCTTCACATTGAAATTCTGCTGCCGTCCCAGTGCGGCGGCGAGGACATTGACCCCGTGGAGGACGGCGAAACCTTCGAGGCCAACGCTATCATCAAGGCGACCGCGTTTGCCAAGACGCTCGGAATGCCCGCATTGGCGGACGATTCGGGTATCTGCATTGACGCGCTGGGCGGGGCACCGGGGGTGTATTCCGCGCGGTATTCCGGCGGCAACGATGACGACAATAACGAGTTGGTTCTCAAAAATCTGGAAGGCGTCCCCTTTGAGCAGCGCACGGCCCGGTATGTCTGCGTGATTTGCTGCGTGTATCCCGACGGTTCCTACTTCACGGTGCGCGGTGAATGTGAAGGCAGAATCGGTTTTGAATACCGCGGGCAGAACGGCTTCGGTTATGACCCGCTGTTCTATATCGACAACGGCAAGACCTTTGCTGAAATCTCCGGCGAGGAAAAAGACAAGCTGAGTCACCGCGGCAAGGCGCTGCGCCTGCTGGCAGAGAAATTGGCGGAGAAGTGACGGCAAAATATTATTTTTGTCGAAATTTGGAAATAAATATTGCAGACAGGCGAAAAAAGGAGTACAATCATTTTTATGATTGGTATGATTTGGTATTTGGAGGAAACAATATGCTGAGCAGTAAACAGAGAGCGTTTTTGCGTTCTCTCGCGGCCGACGTGGATACTATCGTGATGGTGGGAAAGGGCGGCCTGACCGACAACATTGTCAAGCAGACCGAGGACGCGCTGACGGCGCGTGAATTGGTCAAGGGCAAGGCGCTGGAAACGTCTCCTGCTGATGCCCGTGCCTGTGCGGAGCAGCTTGCCGCCGCGACGCACGCCGATGTGGTACAGGTGATCGGTCGCAAGTTTGTCCTGTTCCGCGTGAACAAGGAAAATCCCGTGATCGAATTGCCCAAGGCCAAGGGCAGAAAATAACGCCATGAGAATCGGCTTTTTCGGGGGCACCTTCAATCCTCCCCACAACGGGCATCTGCGTCTGGCGGAGGTCTGGCGGGAACGGCTGGCGCTGGATCATTTTCTGATCGTGCCGACCGGCACGTCCCCCCACAAAACGCCCGCCGATGTGCCGGGCGGAATGCGGCTGGCTATGTGCCGTCTGGCGGCACAGGAGGCGGGGGAATGGTTGGAAGTTAGCGACTTTGAGGTGCGGCGCGCGGGACGCAGCTATTCTGTCATCACGCTGTCCGCGCTGCACGAACAGTATCCCGACAGCGATATCTATATGGTGATGGGCGCGGATATGTTTGTCACGCTGGAAACGTGGTATGATTTTGAACGGCTGAAAACATTAGCTACTTTCTGCACAATGCCGCGGAACGGCATTTCCGCGCAGGAGCTGGAAGCATATGCGCACCATCTCGCGGGGGTGGGCTGCCGCGGCATTGTCGCGGACGTGCCGCCGATGGACATTTCCTCGTCCGAAATTCGGGAGCGGGTCAGGTGTTCGCTGCCGATTGATGATTTGGTGCCGCCGGGGGTGGCGCGGTATATTGAGACCCACGGGCTTTATCGTGAATTGACAGTGTGAAAGGGTTGAACGCTGTATGACTGACAAAGAGCGGGCATTTTATACACAGCAAATTCGGGAACGTCTGACCGATTGGCGTTTTCGTCACTCGGTGAATGTATCCAAAGAGGCTGTGCGCCTCGCTAAAAAATATGGGGGCGATCTTCATCAGGCGGAGTTGGCGGGTCTGCTCCACGATGTGACAAAAGACATTAGCAACAAGGAGCAGCTCGACATGATGGCCAAATGGGGGCTTTCCTTCGGCATCTATGAGGAGCACGCGCCAAAGCTCTGGCACGCTGTCACTGGTTCGGTTTATGTGGAACGGGTGCTGTGTATTGACGACCAGGACGTTATGAATGCCATTCGCTACCATACAACAGGGCGGGCAGGCATGAGCTTGCTGGAAAAAATCATCTATGTGGCCGACTGTACCTCGGAGGAACGCGACTACAAAGGCGTTGACAAGATTCGCAAAGCGGCGGATGTCAGTCTGGAAGCCGCCATGGAAGCGGCACTGGCCGCCAGTCTTCAGGATCGTCTGGACGATCACACGCCCATGCACCCCGATACCGTGGGCGCCTATAACGAAATTATTCTTGCAAAAAAGGCGTCTGCCAAGGAACCCGCAAGGAAAAAATAGATTCTGCCGTATCCGCAAAGGAGGAATGCCGCATTGGCCTACCGCAGAGACAATTATGACGAATATGACGCGTATGACGATGACAGCGATCCGGCATACGACGAAGCATATGACGATGACGGGATAAAATATGGCGCGGGTCTGATCGGGCAGCGGGACGCCTATTACAACGCGCATTATACCAAGCGTGCCCCTTCCCGCAAGCGGGCAAGGGAACAGGCTATGGCCGAGCGGCGCGCGGCAGTTTCCGCTAGGCGTACGTCTCAGACTTTGGCAAAAGGCAGAAGTAGCCCCAGCGCTGATACGGAAAATGTCGGCGGTTTTGCGGAGGGCTTGCGGCAAACCCTTTGGCCGTCTGTCAGCGGTTCGTCCAGAAAGCGGGCTGCGGCACAGAAACGACGCCTGCTCACCGGTGCGATTGCCATTGTGATGGCGGTGACGGTGCTGACCACCTTTGCGGTTGCTTCGGCTTACAAATCCAAGTCGCTGTTTTCCGACAGTCCGCTTGATGACAACGCGATTCAGGAGCGTTTGATTACCGAAGAGGCAAATCGGGATAAAGTTACGTATTTTCTGATTGTAGGGGTGGACAAGAGCAGCAAGCTGACCGATTGTATCTGGGTGCTATGCTTTGACAACGAAGCCCACAAGATGAACGTGATACAGATTCCGCGCGACACCTATGTAGGGCGCGACAGCCTTTCTCCCCACAAAATCAACGCGGTTTACGCCAATCCCAAGACGGTTGACTGGTGCGATAAATGCGATCGGGCCGTGGCGGAGGAAGAAATTGAGAACGGCAGACACACCGTCTGCGGCAGGAAGGTCACACAGAAGGAAGAAAGCAATATCAGCGCGTTGATACGCTGTATCAATACCCGTTTGAGCCTGCCGATTGACCACTATGTGCTGTTCGACTTCAAGGGATTTGAGCAGATCGTCAATGCGATGGGCGGCGTGGATATCTATCTGGAGCAGGAAACCAGAGTTTATCCCAACAAGACCGATTACGAGACACTTCCTGCCGGGGACAATCATCTCGATGGCCGCATGGCGCTCAATTTCATGCGCAATCGCCAGATTTATCTTGACGGTGACCTCGGCAGAGTGAAGGCACAACGCAGCATTATCCATGCGATGTTGGAGAAGACGTCGGACATGTCCACGCTGCAAATGCTGGGTATTCTGCGGGCGGCCTACGGCAATTTCAGCACCGACATGAGTCTGGAGGAAATCCGTTCCTTTATCGCGCCGTTCAAACAGTGCGGTACCGATTCACTGAATATGTTCACGATGCCGGGCACCGACCATTGGGTCAAGCCAAATCCCTCTTATTATGTCTGCGACGAAGCGGAGACGGCTGCGGTTATCAATGAATATATGATGCCGTACAGTGAAAAGCTGACGGAAGAGGACATCAAGTTCCCGGTATTGTACGATTGATTTTTTTCATATTGATATCATTAAAACAAATTTACAAAGGAGAATGTAAATGGAATCCAAGGATTTGGCGCTTGCGTGCGCAAAAATATTGAGCGATAAGCTCTCACAGAACCTTTCGGTACTGTATGTTCGTGAGGTCACAACGCTGGCGGATTATTTCGTGATTGCCACAGGCGGCAACTCCACCCATGTCAAGGCATTGGCGGATGAGGTGGAATTTAAACTCAAGCAGGAGGACATTGTCCCCGATCACATCGAGGGTCACGGCTCTAATTCATGGATTGTCATGGATTACGGCAGCGTGGTGGTGCATGTGTTCAGCGAGGAAGCCAGAGAATTTTACGATCTGGAAAGATTGTGGAAGGACGGCCAGAAGCTGGAGCTTGACTTTGACTGATTGGCATGATGGAAATGAGCGGCGTTTGACTGGAAGTCAGGCGCCGTTTTTGTAGCAGAAAAAAAGAATTAGCCGCGAATGCGGCGTGGGGTGCAGGGACTGGTTCCCTGCCGAGGTCAAGGGCGAGTAGCCCTTGCGGGGCGTAAGCTTTCGCTAGCGAAAGCTAGGGCACTCGCCCCACGAGCGAAGCCGTAGGCTGAGCGAGCAAGACGCACTGGGATACATAACCATGTCAGGCGAATACAAATAGACTGGAAGGAGCATTCTACCATGAACCATATAGGAACACAGACCATCGAGACGGAACGATTGATATTGAGAAGATTGCGTCCGGAGGACGCGCAGGCGATGTTTGACAACTGGGCGAGCGACGACGAGGTGACCAAATTTATGACGTGGCCGACCTATCGCGATGTGGAAGGCGTGCGGCAGTATATTGCCTATGTGTGCAATAACTATCTAAACAATCATTTTTACGATTGGGTCATTGAACTGAAAGCCATTGGACAGCCCATCGGCAGTATCGGCGCGGTGAACATGGACGAGCGCATCGGCTGGGTGGAGGTCGGTTACTGCATGGGGAAAAAATGGTGGCACCAAGGCATCATGACCGAAGCATTTGGCGCGGTGATTGCGTTTCTGTTTGAGCAGGTCGGCATGAACCGCGTAGAAGCCCGTCACGACCCCCGCAACCCGCATTCGGGCGGCGTGATGCGCAAGTGCGGCCTGCAATATGAGGGCACGCTGCGGCAGCGAGGTCTGAACAATCAGGGCATCGGCGATGTGGCGTATTACGGGATTTTGCGGGAGGAATATTTTGCGGGGAAGTGAGGTTTGTATGCCCGGGGTGCATCGGGAATCCAAGCGCGTGGTGCCAGGCAAGCTGAGCTTGCCTGATGGGGCGCTGCCCCATTCCCCGCTGGTGGCGCTGCCCCCAGGCCCCTGCCAGGAGGTCCAGCCCCCCTGGACTCCCACGCTTCGCTAATTGTGCTTTTCTTTGGCGCGTTTCATTTTTTTACACTTTTTCATTGACAAAACCGCCTGTTTGCTGTAAATTATTAGTACTACCGTTATTTTCTTTAAAAGAAGGATTGAAACCTATGAAATACGATTTTCAGGCCATTGAGAAAAAATGGCAGCAGAGATGGGAGGATGCCGATTGTTTCCACGCGGAAATCGACCACTCCAAGCCCAAGTTTTACGCGCTGGTAGAATTTCCCTATCCGTCGGGCGCGGGTCTGCACGTCGGACACCCCCGCTCTTATACGGCACTGGACATTGTCGCCAGAAAGCGCCGTCTGGAAGGCTACAACGTACTCTATCCGATGGGCTGGGATGCGTTCGGTCTGCCGACTGAGAACTTCGCCATCAAGAACCACATTCACCCCGCCATCGTCACCAAGAAGAATGTGGACCGTTTCCGCAGCCAGCTCAAGAGCCTCGGTCTGTCCTTTGACTGGAAGCGTGAAGTGAACACCACCGACCCGTCCTACTACAAGTGGACACAGTGGATTTTCCTCCAGCTCTTCAAGAAGGGGCTGGCTTACAAGAAGGAAATGTCGGTCAACTGGTGTACCGGCTGTAAGTGCGTGCTGGCCAATGAAGAGGTTGTTGGCGGCGTGTGTGAACGCTGCGGCAGCGAGGTTGTCCACAAGGTCAAGAGCCAGTGGATGCTCGCGATTACCAAGTATGCTCAGCGCCTGATTGACGACATTGACGAGCTGGACTACATTGACCGCGTCAAGGTGCAGCAGAAAAACTGGATTGGCCGTTCGACCGGCGCCGAGGTGGATTTCACCACGACGCTCGGCGATACTCTCACCGTCTATACTACCCGTTGCGATACCCTCTTTGGCGCGACCTACATGGTCATTTCGCCCGAACACCCGCTGATTGAGAAATGGGCTGACAAGCTTGCCAACATCGACGAGGTACGCGCCTATCAGCTCGCCGCCTCCAAGAAGTCCGACTTTGAGCGCACCGAAGTGGCCAAGGAGAAAACCGGCGTCAAGCTCAACGGCGTGAAAGCCGTCAACCCGGTCAACAATACCGAGATTCCGATTTTCATTTCCGACTATGTACTGGTGTCCTACGGTACCGGTGCGATCATGGCGGTGCCCGCTCATGATACCCGCGACTGGGAATTTGCCAAGAAATTCGATCTGCCGATTATCGAGGTTGTCAAGGGCGGCGAAGACGTGCAGAAGGAAGCCTTTACCGACTGCGCCACCGGCATTCTCACCAACTCCGGTTTCCTCGACGGTCTGAGCGTGGAGGACGCAAAGGAAAAGATGATTGCCTTCCTCACGGAGAAGGGCATCGGTCATGCCAAGGTCAATTACAAGCTGCGCGACTGGGTCTTCTCCCGCCAGAGATATTGGGGTGAACCCATTCCGATCGTGCATTGTGAGAAGTGTGGCCCCGTCGCGCTCCCCGAAGATCAGCTCCCGCTGCTCCTGCCCGATGTGGAATCCTATGAGCCGACCGACAACGGCGAATCCCCGCTGGCTGCAATGACCGACTGGGTCAACACCACCTGTCCCTGCTGCGGCGGCCCTGCCAAGCGCGAAACCGACACCATGCCCCAGTGGGCCGGTTCGTCTTGGTACTTCCTGCGCTACACCGACCCGCACAATGACAAGGAACTCGCTTCCAAGGAAGCGCTCGAATACTGGACGCCGGTTGACTGGTACAACGGCGGTATGGAACACACCACGCTGCATCTGCTCTACAGCCGCTTCTGGCATAAGTTCCTCTATGATATCGGCGCGGTGCCCACCAAGGAGCCTTACGCCAAGAGAACCAGCCACGGCATGATTCTCGGCGAAGGCAACGTCAAGATGAGCAAGTCGCTCGGCAATGTCATCAACCCCGATGAAATCGTCGAGACCTACGGCGCGGATACGATGCGTCTGTACGAGATGTTCATGGGCGATTTTGAGAAGGCCGCTCCGTGGTCTTCCAGCTCCATCAAGGGCTGCAAGCGCTTCCTCGACAGAACCTTCAACCTCCAGGAGAAGGTGATCGACGGCGGTATTCGCCCCGCATTTGAGGGCACTGTCCACAAGACCATCAAGAAGGTCACGGAGGACATCGAAACCCTGAAATTCAACACCGCCATCGCCCAGCTCATGACATGGCTCAACGATATTGAGAAGTGCGGCTCCATCACCAAGGAAGAGTACAAAATCTTCCTCATGCTGCTCGATCCGTTTGCGCCCCACATCTGCGAGGAAATCTGGGAAGCGCAGGGCTTTGGCGATATGATCGTCTATCAGCCGTGGCCAAAGTACGACGAAGCCAAGTGCGTGGACGAAACGGTCGAAATCGCCGTGCAGATTACCGGCAAGGTGCGCGCGCGTATTCATATCCCCGCCAACGCCACGCAGGAACAGGCCATTGCCGCTGCCAAGGCGGACGCGACGATTGCTTCCCTGCTCGACGGGAAAAATATCGTGAAAGAAATCTATGTTCCCGGCAGACTGGTCAATATTGTGGCGAAATAATCGGGTAATAACACGGTATTTTTGCCAATATTGCAAAAAATATACGCTGATTTTTGGATTTTTTTCATTCAAACTCTTGACAAGCCGCCTTTCGTGTGGTATATTTATATGGAATCACGATACAGTGGTTCCGTGACTGTGCGGAAGGAGGGGAAGTTGAATGTCATCAGAAATCAAAGTAAGAGACAAGGAGTCTCTTGACAGCGCACTCAGACGCTTTAAGAAGTCTTGCGCTCGCTCGGGTATTATTCAGGAAGTCCGCAAGAGAGAAGCTTATGAGAAGCCCTCTGTACGCCGCAAGAAGAAGTCCGAAGCTGCCAGAAAGCGCAAGTATAAGTAATTTTGCTTGCGAGCTTTCAGGATATCGGATTTTCATTGCCGATTCTGAACATCAGGCGCAGGTATGCTGAACGATTCGGCGTGCCTGCGCTTTTTGTGTTGACAAAAAACGATGATATGGAGGGCGGCTATGGCTTTATTCAAACCCAAAGAGCGCATCGACAAGATGATTGACCTCACGTCCGCGCATTTGCAAAGCATTGGCGTCAATACGCTGTTGCTCGACATTGACAATACGATGACGACCCATAATAATCCAGAACCCGCCGATGGCGTTGTCGAGTGGATTAACCGTATGAAGGCAGCAGGCGTGAAAATGATGGTGGTTTCCAACAACAACGGCGAACGGGTGCGCAAATTCAGCGAACTGCTGGGGCTGGAATTTGAAGGAAGCGCCAAGAAGCCGCTGCCGGTAGGGTTTCGCCGCGCTTGTCGGCGGCTGGGCGTGAAGCCGAAGCAGACCGCCGTGATCGGCGACCAGCTCTTTACCGACATGATGGGCGGCAATCTGCTGGGCGCGTATACGATTCTGACAGTGCCGTATCTGCTTGAATCCAGCGCGCCGTTTTGCTTCAAGCGGGCATTGGAGCGCGTGGTCATGACATTTTGGAGAGATTAGAGGAGGCGTTGCCATCATGGGGCAAGCAAGATTTGGCCCGGCGGGGAGCTGTGAACGCTCTGTCGCGGAGAAAATCAAATCCACCGAAAAGTTGATTGCATGGATTGCGGCCAATGGACTGACCGCTTTTGAATACCAGTGCGGACGCGGCGTGATGGTCAAGGAACCCAAGGCGCGGCTTTTTAAAGAAAAAGCGGACGCTTGCGGCGTCAAACTGTCGATTCACGCGCCGTATTTTATTTCACTGGCCTCAGTGGAAGAAGAGAAGCGGCTCAATTCCATTCAATACATTTTCCAGAGCGCGCAGGCCGCCGATTGGATGGGCGCGGACAGAATTGTGGTTCACCCCGGCGGACTGGGCAAGAAATCCCGCGCTGACGCGACCGCGATGGCCAAGGAAACGCTGGCGCAGGCGCAGGCCTATCTCGATGACAACGGGCTGGGACATATTCATATCTGCCCGGAGGTCATGGGCAAAATCAATCAGCTCGGCGACCTGTCGGAAGTGCTGGACTTCTGCACGCTGGACGAGAGAATCATTCCTTGTGTGGATTTCGGACATCTCAACAGCCGTTTGCAGGGCCATATGAGTTATGCCGCTGCGCTTGACGAGATCGAAAATACGCTCGGTATCGACCGACTGCGTCATATGCACATTCATTTCAGTAAAATCGAGTACACCACAGGCGGCGAGAAGCGTCACCTGACCTTTGCCGATGACATCTACGGCCCGGATTTTGAACCGCTGATGGAGGAATTTGTCAAGCGTGACATGTCACCGACCGTCATTTGCGAATCGGCCGGCACACAGACCGACGACGCGGCGACTATGAAAGCCTATTACGACGCACTGCGATAAACAGAGCGGAGCAACAATGGGAGTGCAGGGGGACTGGTCCTCCTGCCGAGGTCAAGGGCGAGCAGCCCTTGCGGGAGTGTGAGGGCTGGCCCTCACAGGTCGGCGAAGCTGACCGCAGCAAAACGCGCCAAGATAACTGACAAGGTTGGGCGAATACAGAAAGAAGTGAAAATCACAATGGCAAAACGCAAAACTCTCCCGAAAAATTTTTCCGAAATCGTCCAAACCGGCGACGTTGACAAAATCAAAGCCGCTCTCAGTAAATGTGAGCCGAATGCCTACAGCAACGATTACTATAAAAGTGTCGGATTGATGGACAACAATCTTCCGGACGAAGTTACCCAATGGCTTGTAACCGAATACGGCGCAGACATCAATTATGCCGGCGCTTACGGCCATACCGCGCTGAGTGAGGCGGCACAGCACAAGCCCGAGCGAATCGAACTGCTGTTGTCGCTGGGATCGGATATCAATTTCCAAAAAGAAAATTCGCCCACGGCCCTGATTTACGCGGCGATGTATTACCGCATCGAGGGCGTGAAAAAGCTGTTAGAGAATGGGGCAGATGTACAGCTGACAAGCGGCTATTCGCATTACAACGCCCTGGAGGAAGCGCTGTCCCGCTGCGGCAACGCCAATATTCCCGATATGGTCGAAGTCGCGAAGGTGCTGCTCGCCGCGGGAATTGCAATCACCCCGTCCATGCGGGAGAAGGTTACACGAATCGGTACGAATTTTGAATTTTACCGCGACAGCTTCAACCCCGAATACCTCGACGAAACCGATGCGGCTTTACAGGAATTGTACCAAATTTTCGATGTGCCGCCCGTGCCGCGCCTGCAAAAGTACGTCGGCAGCGCGCCGATCAGCGTGAAAGGCGAGACGTGGACAGAGCAGTACAATGAATTGTGGGATATGCTCGTTCCGGGAACGGGGGCAGCCAAATTCGTGCAGGGCGAGGTCATTCGGATTGTGGGCAGGCTGCGGCATGAAATTCTGGATAACGGCGGCATGAACTGGGACGCGGATTTCCGCGCCATGCGTAATCACCTTGCAGTGCTGATGGCGGACGGCAAGGCGGCCGACGAGACGACTCTCAGGAAAATCAAAAGCGTGTCGCCGCGCGTTGACGAAAACATTTTGGACGAAATCACCGAAGCCGCTGTGAAGTGGATTCTTGATAATCCCGATCCGATGGAACTTGGCGAGGTTCCCTACAACCGATAGTGATAAATTTGCATAAAGGAAGCTATACATAACGATGAAGAAGATTTTGATTATCAACGGTCCCAACCTCAATATGGTGGGGGTGCGTGAACCCGGCGTTTACGGTACCGAGACACTGGAAACCATCTGTGAGCGGGTAAAGGAATACGCGCAGTCGCTCGGGCTGGAGGCGGATTTTATCCAGAGCAACCACGAAGGCGTGATTCTCGATAAAATCCACACGGCAAAAGGTACTTATGCCGGCGTGGTCATCAACGCGGGCGCGTGGACACATTATAGCTATGCCCTGCGTGATGCGATTGCTGCCGTCAAGCCGCTGCCATTTGTGGAAGTGCATATGTCCAATATTCACGCGCGGGAAGAATTTCGCCATCATTCGGTGATTTCGCCCGTATGTGTCGGACAAATCTGCGGCTTCGGCTCGAACAGTTATATTTTGGGCGTGCAGGCGCTGGCTTCACTGATCGGCTAACCGCATATTATATTTAGAAAGAGGCTTTTTGCTTATGGCTAACAAATTTCAACAGAGAACGGCCGCGTTACTGGAACTGATTCCGTCAGAGTACGACGGCGCATTGATTACGTCTCAGATCAACGGGCGCTATTTTACCGGCTTCAACTGCGACAACGGCTTTTTCGTGGTCACGAGAAACGGCTGTGTCTACATTACCGATTCCCGTTACACCGAGGCCGCGCAGAATGCGATTGACTGGTGCGAGGTGACGGAGTACGCCATCGGTAAGTTTAAGGAATGCGGCGGCGCTGTGATTGACAAGCTGGGCGCCAAGACCCTTTTGGTGGAGTCAAGCCGCATGACGCTGACGCAGTTCGCAGAACTCTCCGACATCTTCGCGCCCGCTGTGCTCACCGCCGAAGGCGGTCTGGACAGTTTGATTGAATCCCTGCGCGTTCACAAGGACGAAGAGGAAATCCGCTATATGAAAGCGGCACAGGCCATTGCCGAGAAGACCTTGCAGCACGTTTACACGCTGGTGCGCGAGGGCGTGACGGAGGCGGAGCTGGCGTTTGAATTTGAGTTCTATGCCCGTCGTCTGGGGGCGGAGAAGCTCGCGTTTGACTCCATTGTCGCTTCGGGTGAAAACGGTTCCATGCCGCACGCGGTTCCCGGACAGCGCCGCATCCGCAAGGGCGATCTCATCACCTTCGACGTGGGCTGCGTCGTGGGCGGCTACCATTCGGATATGACCCGCACCGTGGCCTACGGTCCGGTCAGCGACGAGCAGCGCCATATTTATGATGTCGTGCTGCAAGCCCAGCAGACCGCCATGGATTATCTGGTGGCGGGCGGCGACGATCTCGCAGAATGCGACGCGGCGGCGCGCGATGTCATCAAGGCGGCGGGTTACGGTCAATACTTCGGGCATTCCACCGGCCACGGCGTAGGGCTGGAAATCCATGAGTTCCCCGCCGTATCCTATAAGGGCGGCAAGATTCCCGTCGGTGCGGTGATTACCGTGGAGCCGGGTATCTACATTCCGGGCAAGTACGGTGTGAGAATTGAAAACATGATGTATAAAACAGAGGACAGCGCGATTCATCTGACCGATATGGACAGGGCGTTTTTGCAACTGTGATATTCTTTTAACACACAATCATACGCATTTGCTCAAAAAACTAACAAAAAAATTTAAAAAATATATAAAAATGACTTGCAATTATGATGTTTTTGTATTATAATACTAAGCGGTAAGTTATTTCATGGAGGTTAAAACTAAATGATAGTAGCAGGAGATTTCAGAAACGGCGTTACGTTTGAGATGGATGGAGCCGTTTATTCTATTATCGAGTTTCAGCATGTCAAACCCGGCAAGGGTGCCGCATTCGTTCGCACGAAGCTGCGCAATGTGATTACCGGTGCCGTGACCGAAACCACGTTCAATCCGTCGGCCAAGTTCCCCACCGCTTATGTCGAGCGCAAGGATATGCAGTATCTTTACGAGGACGGCGGCTTGTATTACTTTATGGATCCCGAGACCTATGAGCAGCTCCCCATCAACGAGAGCACACTCGGCGACAGTTTCAAGTTCGTGACCGAAAACATGACCTGCAAGGTGCTTTCCTACAAGGGCAATGTCTTTGGCGTCGAGCCTCCCAACTTTGTCGAACTCAAGGTTACCAAGACCGATCCCGGCTTCAAGGGCGATACCGCGACCAACGCCACCAAGCCCGCAACGCTCGAGACCGGCGCGGAAATCAAGGTGCCGCTCTTTATCGAGGAAGGCGACATGATCCGTATTGATACAAGAACGGGTCTTTATATGGAACGTGCGTAATTAGGTGATTGGATATTACTAGCATTTGGTTTTGAAAAATATTGAACAGAGAGGGAAATTGCTATGAATAAGTTGGAGAAGCTTGCTTATTTGAAGGGCTTGGTAGCCGGTTTGAATCTGAACGATGACAAAAAGGATACCAAGGTTATCAGAAATCTGATGGAGCTTTTGGAAGATATCGTGCTGGATATGGAAAATCTTGAAGATGGCTTCTATGAGTTCCAGCAGCAGCTGGACGAAGTAGATGAGGATCTCGGCGCGATTGAAAAGGATCTCTATGAGGTCGATGGCAATAAGCCTGCTCCCAGCAAGCAGCAGAAAAAGAAGAAGTCTAAGAAGACCAAGGACGAACTTTATTATGAAGTCACTTGTCCGACCTGCGGCGATACCATCTGCCTTGATGAAGAGCTCATCAATGTCGGCGAGATGGAATGCCCCAATTGCGGCGAAAAGCTGGAATTTGACTTAGACAACTAATCGGTTTCCCGATCAATTGCACATGTGTTTATCTGCGGCAGACAGCGGATTTTTCGAGTTGGGTTGTTTGATGGCTTGAGGCGGAGTTCACGGTTGTATCAGTGTGTGTGAACGTTTCTCCTCTGTTTGTTTTTTGCAAAACCAATTGTACTGTTTTATATATGAAAACCAAATATCGCTAAGTGAAAAAAAGAGGAGTTTGACAACAAGGGGTTGTCATGCTCCTTTTTTGATAAGTTCCTATCTTTTTATAAGGATAAATATTGTTTTATGAAAATAAATGATTGGCTGCATAACGAAAAGTGCGATGGATAGGAGGAATCAAAAAATGAACGATGATGCAAAGAGCAGCATTTATGTGGCGGTCAAGGGGATTCTGATTGAGGACGGCAAGGCGCTGATCGTGCGACGCAGGGAAATCATGGAGGACGATGCGATCGGCTGGTGGGAATTTCCGGGCGGCACGATGGAATTTGGCGAGTCCACAGAGGAAACGCTGGTGCGGGAATACCGTGAGGAAACGGGACTGGATATTGTCCCCATGAAGCTGCTGTATGTCAACACCGTGCGCATGAATCCCGCTTATCAGATTGTGGTGATTACCTATCTGTGCAGCAGAGCGGATAGGGGAGAGGTACGGCTTTCACCCGAGCATTCCGCTTATCAATGGGCCGACAGGGAAACGCTGGGGAACTATCTCGCGGCGGATATCCGGGCGTGTATTGACCGGTTTGCACTGTGGGATCTATTTGAGACGCGTTGAGGGCTGAGGTGTGTGCGATGAATATTTACATCATTTTACTGTTGGCGGTGATGGCGTTGTTGGCAGGCGTGTGCGGCGTGGCCACGCACTTTTTTCAGAATATGGGCAGTAATATCGGCAAGAATCATATGCGTGAGCTGGGACTAGACGACAGCCAAGATGAAGAGGAAGATGATTTGAGACGATAGTGTTTTGGGAAAAGGAAAAAATATTGCTATAAAAAGGAAGATGATGAAACAATGAATACCACGAGCCGGCTCTTCCGGTGGAAATATCCCTATGATACGGCCGGAACCAATGCGCTTTTTCTTCGTGCGGTGAGAGAAAACTGCCGCTACCAGTACGAGCACAACGCGCGGTATCGGGCGATTCTGGACGGCAGGGGCTTTTCGCCTGCGATGCTGCGGACCTACGAGGACATCGCGAAACTGCCCTTTCTTCCTACGCTGGTGTTCAAACGGCACCAGATGTACTCCGTGCCGTCGTGGAAAATGCCTGTCACGGCGACTTCATCGGGAACCGGCGGCCAATTCAGTCAGATCGGCTTTTCCTGCGGGGATTTGCTTAATGGGTTGCACATGGTCTTGAAAGTGGTGAATCGCCGCAAGCTCTTTTCGGCTTGCCCGTGCAATTATGTGGTATTCGGTTACAAACCGCACAAAAGCAATCACACTGCCGTCACCAAAACGGCCTTTGGCGCGACGCTCTTTACGCCGCAGCTGCATCGCACGTATGCCCTGCGATACACTGACGGCAAGTATATCCCCGATCTCGAAGGGGTCATCCGGGCGATTTTGCAATATGCCCGGTCGCGTTTTCCGCTGCGGTTCATGGGTTTTCCGTCTTATACCTATTTCACCATGCGTATGCTCGACGAGAGGGGCATTTATCTGAGATTGCCCAAAGGCTCCAAAATCATGCTCGGCGGCGGCTGGAAGCAGTTCTACCGTGAGGCTGTGGACAAAGCGGCATTTTACGCGCTGGCCAAGAAGGTGTTCGGCCTTGACGACCGTAATATTGTGGAATTTTTCGGCGCGGTAGAGCATCCGATTTTATATTGCGACTGCCCGCGCCATCATTTTCATGTGCCGGTGTACAGCCGCGTCATCATTCGCGACGTGAACACGCTGGAGCCCCTTCCAAACGGGCAGATCGGATTGGTCAACCTCATCTCTCCGATGGTGAAAGCGACGCCGATTCTCAGCGTGATGACTGATGATCTGGGCGTACTGCACGACGGCGCGTCATGCGGCTGCGGCATTCCGTCGCCTTATCTGGAAATTATCGGCCGAGTGGGGCTGAAAGACATCAAGACCTGCGCGGCGGGGGCTGCGGACATTCTCAAAGAAGCGGGGGCGAGCGTATGATACTGGCAGGCGGCAGGATTTATCCGACTGATGAACAATCCCACATTCTGGAAACGCTGGAAGAAACCATTTGTCAGACACGCATGAACGAAACGCTTGACACCGAAACCGTCATTGACGCGATTGATGTGCTTGGCCGGCGCGTGGCGGCGGGAGAATTTGACGCGCTGATCGGCTCCTTGGACCTTGGTAAGGCGGCGGAGGAAATGCTGGCTTCCGTGAAGCTGCTCAGCCGGGGCTATCTGGAAAAAAAGGTGGTCACGGAGCTGGGAACGCAATTCTTTGTGCCTGCGCACAATGAGGCGGCGTTTGGTTTGCCGGGCATCGAAATCAGACCGGTGCCGCTGGGGACGCTGTTTCACATCGCGGCGGGTAATCTGGACTTTCTGCCCGCTTATACCGGGGTGGAAGGGCTGCTGACCGGCAATGTGAACATCCTCAAGTTGCCGCAGGCCGACAGCGGCGTGACCATTCTGGCACTGCAAAAGCTCGTCGAAATTCAGCCGAAACTCAGCCCGTTTATTTATGTGTTCGATACGCCCTCCGACGACCTTGTGACGATGAAGCGGCTCGCGGCTATGGCGGACGGCATTGTCGTGTGGGGCGGCGAAGCAGCTGTGGCGGCGGCGCGGAGTCTTGCGCCGGTGGGGGCGAAGCTCATCGAATGGGGGCATCGCCTGAGCTTTGCCTATCTTTCGGGCGATTGGCAGCGTAAAACCGATGATCTGACCGCGCTTGCGGCGCATATTGTCAAGACCGGGCAAACGCTTTGCAGCTCGTGTCAGGTGATTTATCTCGATACGGAAGAGATGGACGAAATCAGGACGTTTTGCAATGCGTTCCTGCCGTATCTGGAGGCTGCCCGCCGGAAATACCCGATCAACGACATCGGCGCGGCGGCGGAAATGACGTTGCAGCGATACAGCGCAGAGCTGGAATCTTACCTGACCGGCAAACGGCAAGCGGAACAGAATATCTACCGCGGCTTCCAATGCAGCCTGACCGCCTGCGAGGACAGTGAGCTTGCCCTTTCGGATCTGTTCGGACGGCTGGCGGTCAAGCGGTTGCCGTATGACAGCATTCTGCCGGTGCTGCGGCGGCAGAAGGGCTGTTTGCAGACGGCGGGACTGCTCTGCGATGAGGAAGACCGCGCACAGCTGACCGACCGGTTGATTCGCAGCGGCGTCAATCGCGTGACTTCTGTCGGCCATATGTCCGCAACCTTCGTGGGGGAATCGCATGACGGCGAATATCCCCTGCGGCGTTATGTCCGTATGGCTAACGTGGAAGAACAGATATAAAGGGTAAGCGTTGAAAGATTTTATTCTTCACATTTTGTTCATCATTATGTATTACCAAATTCATTGATATGCAGTATGATTTCTTGTGTATCAATGAATTTTGTTATTGTCGGAAGTGGTATGCTTGACGATTAATGAAGCAGTGATCTGCTTTTTTCTTTACAGTTTTTTCGGGTGGGTGTATGAAACGGCGCTGGTGAGCATTCGCGAAAAGCAGTGGTCCAACCGCGGCTTTCTCATCGGCCCGATTTGTCCCATCTACGGCTTCGGTGCGCTGATTTTCATTTTCATCGGCACGGGGCTGAATTTGTGGTTGACGTTTCTGGTGTGCATGGTGAGTTCGGCGGTGCTGGAATACGGCACGGCGTATGCACTGGAAAAATTCTTTCACGCCTCATGGTGGGATTACAGCAATATGCCGCTCAATCTCAACGGCTACATCTGCCTGCCCGCTTCGCTGCTGTTCGGCACGGCGGGGGTCGTGGTGTCTCATTTTTTGCAGCCGGTGGTGTTCGGGCCGATTCAGGCGCTGCCCGACGCGGTGCAGAATCTGGCGGCGCTGCTGCTCACAGCGGTGGTTTCGGCGGACGCGACGCTCACTGTGTCGAGTCTGAGTGACTTCGTGGGCCGCATGAAGGAACTGGAAGAGAGAGCCAATCAGGCCATTGCCGACAAGTATGACGAGCTGGAGAGTACCGTCAGCGGCAAGCTGGCCAACGTCAAGGCGCTGTCACTTTCTTCCGCGATGAAGGACTTCATCATCGAGCAGGAACTCAAGAGCGCGAATTTCAAGGTCAACTGGCTGCAATCCTCGGCGGTCAAGACCATTCGCAGCTTCAAAAATGAGGGCGGACATTCCGAGAACCGCAACCGCATCAAGGACGCGGTGCTGCGTCTGGCGAAGAAAGCCAAGTCGATTGGCAATAACTAGCCGCGCATGCGGCGTGGGAGTCGAGGGGGTGCTGGCACCTCCTCGCGGGGGCGTGGGGGCAGCGCCACCACTGGGGCGTGGGGCAACGCCCCACGAGGGAGGCTTTAGCCGACCGAGCGCCATGCACCGGGATTTGCAACAGGTTCGGGCGAATACAGATACAGCCCAATACCGCGGCTTGCTTTAACAAGGGAGGGACTGCAATGAAACTCGATGACGCCGATCGGCGCTGCATTGAAACATATCTGCGCGGCATTGCGGACACGGAAGAGGCGCAGCGTATGAAGGGCTTTATCCAGCACGGACACATTACCACCTATTCCCATGTGATGAACGTGGTGGGCATGAGCTATCTGCTAAACAGGGCGCTGCACCTTCATGCCGACAAAAAGTGTCTGGTGCGCGGGGCGTTTCTGCATGACTATTATCTCTATGACTGGCATGACCGCAGCGTTCACGCGAAACTGCATGGTTTCCGTCACCCGTTGACGGCGCTGGCCAATGCCAGAAAGCGCTATGCGCTGTCGTCGAAAGAGGAAAATATCATCGAAAGCCATATGTGGCCGCTTACTTTGACCCATATTCCCAGATGCCGTGAGGCGGTGCTGGTTTGCCTGGCTGACAAGCTGTGCGCCCTGCATGAGACGGTTTTCCGCGACCGGGATATGTTCCGGTAACGTTGAAAATAGCGAAGAATGTCCGTTGGAATGACCATTCCAACGGATTTTTTGTCTCATGTCATCAAAAAAAATATGTCCAATTTGTAAAAAAAATGACTTGCAAAAACAAGACGACTATGTTATCATACTATATTATACTATCGTGAAACCGTGAAGCTGAAATGACAGGCGGCTCATGTCGTCTATCATTTTTATTCGTTCTTTTTTCATTTATGGGGGTGAGTCCAGTGTCTTTTCGCCGTTGGCAAATTGCAAATTCCGATAAGGCTTTATCGAAAACGATTGCACAGCGTTTTGAAATTGACGGCTTTGCTGCGCACCTCCTTTCGTCGCGCGGTTTTGTCACTGACAATGAAATTGCTGACATGCTGGGGATCGATGATGACTTTGCGGAATTCATTGATCCCTTTACCATTATTGATATGGAAAAAGCGGTGGAGCGCATTCGCCGCGCCATCGAGAGCTTTGAGAGTATCGCAGTCTATGGCGATTACGATGTGGACGGCGTTACCTCGACCGCGTTGCTGTATTCCTATCTGGAATCGGTGGGGGCCAATGTGACCTATTACATTCCCGACCGGGAACGCGAGGGCTATGGCATGAACTGTGCCGCGGTTGACAAACTGCGTGAAAGCGGCGTGTCGCTCATTGTCACGGTAGACAACGGCATTACCGCCATCGAGCCGGTGGCCCATGCCAAGGAACTGGGCATGGAAGTGGTTGTCACCGATCACCACATGGCGGGCGAAAGTCTGCCCGATGCGGTGGCGGTGGTCAATCCCCATCGCAGCGACAGCCGCTGTCCGTTTGTGGAGTATGCAGGTGTAGGTGTGGCGTTCAAACTGGTCTGTGCGCTGGAAGGCGACGCAATGGCAGTGCTGGAAAACTGCGGGGATCTGGTTGCGCTGGGAACCATTGCCGACGTGGTGAGTCTGACAGGGGAAAACCGTCGGCTGGTGCGGCTGGGACTGCGCATGATGCAAAATTCCGAGCGCATCGGACTGAAAACGCTCATGGAATTGGCGGGACTGGGCAATAAGGCGGTCACCTCCACCAATGTGGCCTTCGTCATCGCGCCGCGCATCAACGCGGCAGGACGTCTGGGCAGTGCGGAACGTGCTGTGCGGCTGCTGATCTCAGAGGACGAGGAAGAGGCCGCTGCCATTGCCGAACAGCTCAACGATGAAAACAGGGAACGTCAGGCCATCGAACAGATCATTGCCCGGGACTTCGTGGAATTGCTGGCCCGGGAACCGTCTTTGCTTTATGACCGCGTACTGGTCATCGCGGGTGAAAAATGGAACCGCGGTGTGACGGGGATTTTTGCCTCACGCATTTGTGAACGCTACGGAAAGCCCTGCATCGTCATTTCCTATGACGGCGAGGACGCAAAGGGCTCCGGCCGCAGTGTGGAGGGATTCTCGCTTTACAACGCGATTGCGGCTTGTTCCGACCATCTGACGGGGTACGGCGGACATACGCTGGCGGCAGGGTTGAGCCTGAAAGCCGACAAAATCGAAGATTTCCGCCGCGCGATCAATGACTACGCCGCACATGAATTTCCGCAAATGCCGGCGCCTGTGTTGAAAATTGACTGCCAGTTGCCGCCGTCGAAGATTACGTTGGAGCTTTGCCGTGCGCAGGAGCTGCTGGAGCCGTTCGGCGCGGATAATCCGACACCGCTGGTGGCGGTCATGAGACTGCGGATTGTGGATATCTTTGGCGCAGGGGGCGGCAAACATCAGAAAGTAACCATGGAGCGGGGCGGCACGGTGATTTCCGCCATGAAGTTTTCCACATTGAGTGAGGATTTTCCCTTTCAGATAGGCGATGTGGTGGATATTGCCGTGACGCTGGACAAGACGATTTATCGCGAAAAGGAGAGCCTCACTGTCGTGATTCGGGATATGCGGCTGTCAGAGACGCATTTCGATGAGATTCACGAGGGAAGGCAGTTGTTTGAAAAGCTCATGCGCGATGAGGCAATGGACGCGGAGGAACTGGCGCTTCTCAGACCGACGCGGGGCGATGTGGGCGCGGTTTACCGTACGGCGGCCAAGGGCTACCGTGGGGGAGCGGATGTGCTGGGCTGCCGTATGAAGCGCGGCGGCATCGGTTTTGGCAAGCTGCTGACGGCTTTGCAGCTATTGACAGAGGGCGGTCTGCTGACGAGTGAGAACGACGGGTTCGTGCTGCGGCTCACAGCGGTACAGCCCAACGAGGATGGAAAGAAAATTGACCTGGAACAAACGCCCACAGCCGGACGCGTGGGCTACATCAACCGGTGATTGCTATCGTTTGCTTTTTGCTATTTTTACTTTTGTGACTGTATTGATGAGGATGAATCATACAATGAAATGATTGAGGAGGGAAATGATATGGCGGATGACATTGGCAGAATGCGGGAAAATATGACAGAGAAGCAGCAACAGCCAGACAGTGGCCGGACGCATTTTTTCGCAGATACGCTGAATGAGCGCGATTACACGGACAATGTCGTCGAGGCCTACCAGACTTATGATGAGCTGGTGGCAAACATTTCGCGCAGCGGCAAGGATTACGATATGGCCGTGATCGAGAAGGCCTATCTGTTTGCCAATCAGGCGCACGCGGGTCAGACCCGCAAGTCCGGAGAACCGTATATCGTTCACCCCATTTCGGTGGCCGATATTCTGGTGCAGCTCGGCATGGATACCGACAGTGTGGTTTCCGCGCTGCTGCACGATGTGGTGGAGGATACGCCTGTCACGTCAGAAGATATTGAAAAGAATTTCGGCAGCACCATTGCCCAGATTATTGAAGGGTTGACCAAGCTGAGCAAGCTCAACCTCACCAAGATGGGGTTGAAAACGCGTGAGGAACATCAGGCCGAGAATGTGCGCCGTATGCTGATCGCCAGCAATAAGGATATCCGCGTGCTGATTATCAAGCTGGCCGACCGGCTCAACAATATGCGCACGCTCAGCGCGATGTATCCCCAGAAGCAGCGCGACATTGCCCGCGAGACACTGGAGATTTATGCACCGCTGGCGCACCGTCTGGGCATTCGCGCCGTCAAGGAAGAACTGGAGGATTTGTCGCTGCGCTATCTCGAGCCGGACGTCTACAAGGAAATCTGCGATATGCTTTCGGCGCAGCAGTCCAACCGTGAGGCGTTTCTGGAGAGCATCAAGCAGGAGCTTTATACCAAGCTGGTGCAGTATATTCCCAATGTTACCATGTCGGGGCGGGTCAAGTCGGTCAACGGCATTTATCACAAGATGATCGTGCAGGGCAAGAGCTTTAAGGATATTTACGACATCTACGCTGTGCGTGTGATTGTGGATACCGTGGCGGAGTGCTACGCGGCGCTGGGTGTGGTCAACAACACCTACACCTTTCTGCCCAACCGCTTCAAGGACTATATCAGCACGCCGAAATCCAACGGCTATATGTCGCTGCACACCACAGTCATGCGCAAGAGCGACAATCCCAACGATGTGGCTGTGCCATTCGAGGTGCAGATTCGCACGCGTGATATGCACCGCACGGCGGAATACGGTATTGCGGCGCACTGGAAGTACAAGACGGGCGAGGCGGCCGGCGGCGGCAGCAGCGATGCGCTGTTTGAACGCTCGGTGACGTGGATTCGCGAGATGATCGAGAATCAGATGGACAGCGAGAGCGCTGACGTGATTACGCTCATCAAGAACGACCTGATGCCCGATGAGATTTACGTTTACACTCCCAAAGGGGATCTCAAGGTGCTGCCGTCCGGTTCCACGGTGATTGACTTTGCCTATGCCATTCACAGTCAGGTGGGGCACCGCATGATCGGCGCCAAGATCGACGGCCGGATTGTCCCCATCAACACCGTGCTCCACACCGGCAATGTGGTGGAAATTCAGACCACCAAGGAGATTGTCAACGGCCCCAGCCGCGACTGGTTGAGCATGGCCAAAACCAGTCAGGCCAAAACCAAGATTCGTTCGTGGTTCAAGAATGAGCGTCGCGCCGAGAATATTCTGGAGGGCCGCGCGGAATTTGAACGGGAAATGAAACGCGCCGGTCTGATCATTCCGGAGGAAAAATTTGACGAGTTCATGCAGGAGCAGATGCGCAAAGCCCACACCGATTCGGTGGAGGATTTCTACGCGGCCATCGGCTTCGGCGGCATTACCATGACCAAGATCATGCCCCGTCTGCGGGAGGACTACGACCGGCTGATTGTCAAGCCGGTACAACCCGTCAAGCTGACGCCCGCTGAGGAACACCGTCATCACACGTCCGAGCGTGACCTCGGTGTGCGCGTGGAGGGACTGGATCGCTGTCAGATCAAGATGTCGCGCTGCTGCAATCCCTTGCCCGGTGACGAGATTATCGGCTTCATTACCCGCGGCTACGGCGTGTCAGTACACAAGAGAAACTGCACTAACGTTCCCGCCGATCTCTCAAAGTGCGAAGCGCCCGAGCGCTGGATCAAGGTGTATTGGACGGAAGAATGCGACTATCGCGAATTTAAGACCACGCTGCGCCTGACCTGCAACGACCGGAAGGGCTTGCTCGCCGATGTTACCACCCAGCTTTCCATGCTGCATATCGGTATCAGTATGCTCAATTCCCGCGAAATGAAGGACGGCACCGCAGTGATTACCGCCACCATCTCGGTGAGCAGCAAGGAACATCTGGCGCAGATTACCGCCAAATTGGCGCGTATCAGCGGCGTGATGAACATTGAGTAGTCTGTGCGTAAAGTGACGGTATGATATGACAAATAGGCGGCGGTTTCCTTTTTGGGAGACTGCCGTCTTTTTGCCAAATCGAATTTGCAAATTGCATTTGGCAAATCGTAAAAAAAAATAACAGTTCTGTAACAACTCAACTTTTTGTCAAATTCTATGGTATAATGAACTGTATTATCGGGATATCTGAAACCTGTGAAGTATCAAAAAACCTTCAATTCAATATGTTGTGTATTTTGTGGGTTTCGGGTACAAATTTAGGCATATTTAGCGATTGAATGCGGGCAAAAATTATGTTATAATACGGGGAGCAGATTGATTCATTTTTCATCGTTGCATTCAGGTGAAAAATTTCGGAGAGTGACATTGTTTGGCTAATATCAAAGACGCAAAGCGGATTGTGATAAAAGTGGGGACGTCTACCCTGACTTATGAAAACGGCAAGCCCAATATCCGGCGCATCGACCACCTTTGCCGTGTCATCAGCGATTTGTGCAACGCGGGACGTGAGATCATTCTGGTCACGTCGGGCGCGTTGGGCGTGGGTGTGGGAAAGCTCGGCATGAGCGAACGTCCCAAGGACGTGGCGGGCCGTCAGGCGATGGCCGCCGTGGGTCAGTGCGAGCTGATGTTTTTGTATGACAAGATTTTTTCCGAGTACGGCATCAATGTGGCGCAGATTCTGCTCACCCGCTACGATGTGGAAAACGAGCATCACAGAGAAAATGTCATTGAGTGCATTTCCGCCTTGCTGCATATGTCGATTATCCCCATTGTCAACGAAAATGACACGGTCGCCATCGACGAGCTGACCGGCAACAACATCGGGGACAACGACAATCTATCAGCCATCGTGGCCAATATGGTCGGGGCGCAGGCGTTGGTGATGATTACCGATATCAACGGACTGTATGACCGCAACCCCCGCGAGGACGACACCGCCGTGCAGATTCCCGTGGTGCTGGAAATTACCGAGGCACTCAAGGAAATGGCGGGCGGCTCCGGTTCCAAGCGCGGCACCGGCGGCATGGTCACGAAGCTCCAGGCGGCGGAATTTGCCTGCGGGGCGGGGATTGATACCTACATCGTCAGCGATAACCCCAATAACCTGTACGATCTGGTGGACGGAAAGATTACGGGAACGCATTTTCTGCCGGTGCGTGACGACAGTCCGAAACAGAATTAAGCGAAGCGCGGGAGTCCAGGGGGTGCAGGCACCTCCTGGCGGGTCAAGGGCAGAGCCCTTGCGGGGCGTGGGGCAGCGCCCCACGAGTGAGGCGTAGCCGAACGAGCGAAACGCGCTTGGATTTGCGACGGGGTCAGGCGAATGCCAAAACAGCGCCGTGTTCAAACGGAGAAAAAGCGTCTGTGCCCTGTATTACGCGATTTTTCGACTTTTGCGATCACCTGTTTACAATATGATTGGAAGGAACGATGACAGTATGAAGCTTGACATGATGGGTGAACGAGCCAAGAACGCCGAGAAGGTGCTGGCCGTTGCGGGAACAAATCTGAAAAATCAAGCGTTGGAAGCGATGGCGGCGGCTCTCGTGGAGAGGACCGACGTGATTTTGGCGGCCAACGAGGAAGATATGAAAAACGCCGCCGAGAACGGCGTGAAAGAAAGCATGCTGGACCGTCTCCGCCTGACCCCCGAACGTATCGCGGGCATGGCTGACGGTATTCGTCAGGTGGCGGCGCTGGGCGACCCCATCGGTGAGATTATCGAAGGCAGTGTGCGTCCCAACGGCATGAAAATCCGCCGGGTGCGCGTACCGCTCGGTGTGGTGGGCATTATCTATGAAGCGCGTCCCAACGTGACCTCCGACGCGGCGGCGCTTTGTCTGAAATCCGGCAATGTCTGTATCCTGCGGGGCGGCAAGGAGGCCATTGCCTCCAATATCGCCATTGCCGAGGTGCTGCGGGACGCGGTAGCGTCTGCGGGGCTGCCTGCGGACTGCATTCAGTTGGTGAGCGATACGTCCCGCCGCGTGGCGAGCCAGATGATGAAGCTCAACCAGTATATTGATGTGCTGATTCCCAGAGGTGGCGCGGGTCTTATCAAGGCCGTGGTCGAAAGCTCCACCGTACCGGTGATTGAAACCGGCGTGGGCAACTGCCATGTGTATGTGGACAAAACGGCGGACATCGAAATGGCGGCGAATATCATTTACAATGCCAAGACCTCCCGCCCGAGCGTCTGCAACGCTATTGAGACGATTCTGGTTCATAAGGATATCGCCGAGGCGGCGCTCCCCGCGATCAAGGCGCGTCTGGACGAGAAGAACGTCGAGATACGCGGATGCGGCCGCACGGCGGCAATTCTGGGGGACAGTGTAGTCCCCGTTACCGAGCAGGATTACGCGGTGGAGTTTCTGGATTATATTCTCGCCTGCCGGGTGGTGGATTCGCTTGACAACGCGATCGCCCATATTGCCAGGTATTCCACAGGGCACAGCGAGTGCATTGTGACATCGGATTATGGCAGCGCGGAGAAATTCACTGCCAGTGTGGACAGTGCGGCCGTATATGTCAATTGTTCTACCCGCTTTACCGACGGCGGTGAGTTCGGCTTGGGCGCCGAGATCGGCATTTCGACCCAGAAGCTCCACGCACGCGGCCCGATGGGCATCCGGCAGCTCACCAGCTCGAAGTTTATCATCGAGGGAGACGGGCAGATCAGATAAGATCCCGAACAATCAGCAAGCAGGGGGGAATGACTTTCCGTGGCAAGCAACAACAGTTATCATCCCAACAATCAGCCGCGCCGCAAAAGAAACAAGAAACCTGTGAAACGCTACAGTGAGGAATACAGCAACCGTCCCAATCCCTACACAGGGTATTCATCGGACGGCAATTATCACCCCGGTGCCAAGAAGCGCTCCATGAATGAGCCTTCACCTGTCAATCCGACAGTGACGAGCGCAGGTTCAGGCAGTGCGCCGCGCTATGATTACAGCCGCGCCGCCATGACCGACGCGGTCTGGCCGCCCGCCAACGCGGGCAGAAGTCAGCCTGCTGCCAAGCCTGTATCTCCTGCGGCAGGACGGTTTGCCGAAAGTGTGCCGTCCGCCGGAGGATATCCCCCTCTTGAGAATCGTCCGCTGCAACAGACTCCTTCGGCACGTGCGCAGGAGAACACACCGTCGCGCGATATGGCCGAGCTTGCGGAGACGGCGGCCAGACTGGAGGGGCGCGGCAGTCCCGGTCAGGCAGAGGCGGACGGTTCCCCCTATCGCACAGGCGGCAGTCACCGCCGCAAGAACATCAATAAGCAGGAAATGGAGCAGGCCAGAAGGGCGAAGATGGAGGCCAAGAGGGCTGCCGTTGACAAGATCGCACGTGGCGTGGCGGCGCATTCGGCATCAGAGCAAATGAACGATGCCGTTGTCCGTACGCCTGAGGCTATGGAGAGTATGGCTAAATCAAAGAAGAACGCGCAAAGAGCGAAGAATACACAGCAGCACGTACAGAAAGCGCCGGGTGCGCAGAGTACGCGCAACCAGCAGAAACGACAGACCCAGATGCCGAAACAGTCTGTCGTCAAACCCAATCCGGCGGAGGCTGCCAAGCCTGTCGGCGTCAATTGGGACGAATTTTATGATGCAGCTTTCCCTCCGAAGGCGCAGGAATCTGCCATGAAGGAAGCAGACAGCAATGCAAAGATTGCACCATCGGGAAACAATACCGACGGCAAACGAACTGAAAGTAAAAAAGAGACGGTCAAGTTTGAAGAGGTTTCCTCACAGAACGCGCCCATGACCGTCAAACCCGTCATGCTGGGGGAGGACGATGCGCTGCCGTATGACCTGATCGCCGAGGAGAATGCCCGTGAGGCTGAGGAAGCCAGAGCAGCGCAGGAGGCCGAGGCAGTGCAGGCCGCGGTGGCTGATGAATCTGAAGAGTCGATGACCGATGAGGACGCGTATGTCAATCCGCCGCTGGAACCCGCCGACCTGATTCCCGTGCTGGATTTCGGCAAGCCGGAAGTTCCCGCAGAGGAAGAAGCGGAACAGATCGCGAAGACTGCGGAGGCTGTGGACGAGATGCCGGACGAAACGGCGGCATTTGAATCCGCAGCGGAGCAGGTGAACGCGTCGGAGAAAGCAGTCGATGACACACGCAGTGAGGGCCAGACGGACGGATTTGCATTTGGCGGTGAGGGCTGGCATGAGATCATGCCCCCTATCGTGGAAGCGGAAGAAGTGTCCCAGACCGTTAACCATGACACGGCGGGGAACGATGACAGCGTGAGCCTCCTTTCTCAGCGGCTTCTGGAATCGTATATGGCCATTGAGGACGCGCCGCTGGAGTATATGCCCGAAGACAGTGATAACAGCGTTGAGGCGCCTGTTTCCGATACGGAGATCACCGGTGAAGCCGTGGATTTGAATCAGTTCTTCACACCGGCACAGGATGAAACTTCCGTGGAAGTGGAAGTGGAGACGCCGCCTGTGGAGGAAGAGGTCACGCTTGATGCGTCCGCCATTGAGGAAGCCGTTGACAGTGTTGCCAAGGTTGAAATTGATATCGCAGAGATTGCTGACGAGGTATTCGCGGAGACCAATGTGTCGGGCGATGCGGTGACAGATGAGGCTGCGCCTGTTTCCGGCGAAGACGCGGTGAAGGAAAAACTGGAAAAGATGGTGGAGGTCGCCGAGCTGGCCGATGTGCTCCGTCAGGAAAGTGATGACACCGATGTCACCCCGGCTGAGGAAGAACCGGCCGTCGAACAGGTGGACATTTTCAGTGTGCTGCCGCCATCGGAACGCCCCGACGGTACGCAGGAGGCGGTCTTTGTATCGTCCGAAGACGAGGTCATCAAGCAGTATCAGCCGCGTGTCAAGCCCCAAAAAGACGAAAATGTATTTGAATCGGTGCTGATCGTCGATGACAGCCGCAGCGTGGTTGACAACGACGCTGCCCGGAAGCAGGACGATATGCAGTTTTTGCATTCGGCGGCAGTGCAGAATCCCACCGCAGTGTTCAAGCTGCCAGAGGGACCCATTGTATTGCCGACCGATATTGACGATGCTGATTTTCAGGAGCAGTGGCTTGATGAAGACGAGGACGGTGACGGTATGGCTAAACGAACCAAGCGCGCACGCCGCAGGGTGTCTGCATTCATCGGCGGCGTGGCAATACTCTTTGCGGTCATGATATTAGTCAGCGCATTGGGTACGGTGATTACAGGTTTCAACAATATTGGCAGTACCAACGAGAGAAAAGCCGAGTACAGCAGCTTTATTGCTCCCGTGGTGCTTAATGATCCCGCACCTTTTGAAACACTGGATAAGGCGGATAACCAGATGCTGTTGGAAAGTGCGATCTGGCGCGTGCTGACGCTGGCCAAGGAGGACCCCAACACGGAGTTCACGTATGACGCGACAGACAAGATCGTGATTCCCGCCGATCAGGTGGCGCAGGCCGGACGCGAGTTGTTCGGCAGTGAAGTGGAGCTGAACATGAACGTGCTCAGCGAGTCCGACGGCAGCGCGATTTACTATTATGACAGCATTGACAACAGTTTCCATATTTCCGTGCGCGAGATGCTGGGGCCTGCCCCCGTCATCACCAAAATGGCGCAAAAGAGTGACTATGTTTCGCTGGTGGTGGGCTATGTGCTTCAGGACGAAATCGACACCACTTCCTCCAACGACAATGTGGAATGCTACAAGTTTATGGAATATGTACTCACCTTCAACAAGGATGATTCCTACTATATCCAGAGCGTGCGCAACTATGTCGATGATTGACGTGTGATGATATAAAACAAAAGAGCCGATAGGCCAGAAGGTTTGTCGGCTTTTTTTAATGGTTTGGGTGGGTACAACAGAGAAACCCCTTGGTTTGGATTTCCATGGAATCAAGGGAAAACCTATTGCAAACCCGCGCATGGTTTGATATAATAAAGATGTAGATGGAAGGGGTGATTGCCGATGAGCGAGAAGGATAGACTGACTAAACAATTCATGAGCCGTCCGGAGGTGTTTGCCGACGCATTTAATTATTTGATTTACGACGGTGAGCCAGTGATTCGGGCCAGTGACCTGCGGGAATTGGATACGGCGTCGATTGCGGTGACTTATTCGGGTGATCGTAAGCATTCTGTGCAGAAAGTCCGATATGTCATGAAAGAATGGATTTGCATGACGGACGACAAAGCCACCTATCTGATATTTGGGGTCGAAAATCAAAGCAATATTCATTATGCCATGCCGGTGCGCAATATGCTGTATGACGCAATTCAGTACGAGAATCAAGTGAAGCGCACCGAGCGGACAGACGGATCGGCGGTTAATGATGAATCGGGAGAATATTTGTCCCATTTTGGAAAGCATAACAGATTGAAGCCGGTTATTACATTGGACATCTATTTTGGGGATAAAGAGTGGGACGCACCCACCAGCTTGTATGAGATGTTTGATGACATCGAGCCAAGGATTCGACGATTTGCGGCAGATTACAGAATTAATCTGATTTGTCCCCTGACGATGGAACGGGAAAAGCTGGTCAATCTGACATCAGATTTCAAGCAGGCGATGACGTTTCTTAACGCTGTCAACGATGAAGAGCTGATGAGCCGGATTATGAGAGAAGATAAAGCCTTTCACGGAATGAAACGGGATACCGCCTTCATGCTCAAAGCGGTGGCGGGTTTGGATTTTCCCATTGACGAAAAGGAGGAAACGGTCGATATGTGTGTGGCAATACAAAATATGATGGACAAAAGCGAGCGCAAGGGCATTGTCATAGGTCGCGCCGAGGGTCGCGCCGAGGGTCGCGCTGAGGGTCGCATCGAGGGTGCGATTGCAGTTCTTCGTTCTATAGGATTGTCCGATGAGGTCATCGGGGAGAAGATACAATCGCAGTTTGCCCTTAGCGCTGATGAAGCCGCCACCTATCTGGCAGAAATACAATAGATGACCTATCACGGCAAATTATATCCAAATAAAAAGCGCGGAGGACTGCATGAATCAATCCTTCGCGCTTCTGTTGTTTGTGTCAGGCTACATGGAAATCAATTTTTTGGGAGCCTTTTTCGCATTCGCCTGACATCATCATTCATCTTAGCGGTTTTTGCTCGGTAAGGCGCTGCCTTGCCTTGTGGGACGCTGTCCCACTCCCTGGACTCCCACGCTTCGCTTAATTATGACAGTTTCATCAGCCCTCGTCAAATTCGCTGACCAGCGAAGAGACGGTCTGCTTGGCGTCGCCGTAGATCATGACCGTGTTGTCGTTGGTGAAGAGCGGGTTTTCAATGCCGGAGAAGCCGGTGCCCTTGCCGCGCTTGAGCACGAAGACCGTGCGGGCTTCAAAGGCGTTGATAATGGGCATACCGTAGAGCGGCGAGGTCTCGTCGTCCACTGCGGAGGGGTTGACAACGTCGTTCGCGCCGATGACGATGGCGACGTCGGTGTTGGACATCTGGGGATTCATCTCATCTGCCGTCTTGAGCTGTTCATAGGGAACATTGGCTTCGGCGAGCAGTACGTTCATATGGCCGGGCATTCTGCCTGCCACGGGGTGAATGGCGAAGTTGACTTCCGCGCCGTTCTCCTCGAGCTTGTCGGCCAGTTCCTTGACGGCGTGCTGTGCCTGTGCCACGGCCATGCCGTAGCCGGGAATGAAGACCACCGAGCTGGCAGCTTCAAGAATGAGGTAGGCGTCTTCCACGGACATGGACTTGGGTTCCTTGCCGCTGCCATCGCCCTTCTTGGAGGACTTGGCGCCGAAGCTGCCGAAGAGCAGGCTGTAAAGCGTGCGGTTCATGGCCTTGCACATGATCAGGGTCAGAATCAGACCGGAGGTACCGACCAGACAGCCGGAGACGACCAGCACGGAGTTGGCAATCGCCAGACCCGCAAAGGCTGCCGCCAGACCGGAGAAAGCGTTCAGGAGGGAAATGATAACCGGCATATCGCCGCCGCCGATGGTGACGACCATGGTGAGACCGAGGATGAGATAGGTCACGGTCACCAGCACGATACCGGTGAGAGCGAGCTGCGTGTCTGCGCCGCTGAAGGCATACAGACCGATGCCGACCAGACCCGCAATCGCGAGAATGGCGTTGATGTAGTTCTTGGCGGGGATAGCGACCGACTTCTTGAACATCTTGCCGGAGAGCTTGCCCCATGCCACGACGGAACCGGTGAAGGCAATCGCGCCGATGGCGATGGTCAGACCCAAGGTCACGCCCGTGAAGGGATCCACTTTAGTGGTGGTGTCGTGGGTGTCGTTGAGGTATTGCGTGAGAGCGACCAGCAGCGAGGACAGACCGCCGAAGCCGTTGAACAGCGCAACGAGCTGGGGCATACCGGTCATTTCGACCTTCTGCGACCACACCGCGCCGATGATGGCACCGATGGCGACGGCCGCGATGACGTAAACATAACCGTTGGTGAAGGGATTGGCGGTAAAGGAGCCGACCACTTCCTTTTCGGCGAGCACGGTGACAACCGCGATCATCATACCGACGGAGGAGAGGAGGTTGCCCTTGCGCGCGGTGTCGGCCTTACCCAGCAGCTTGATGCCACGGATAAAGAGAACAGAGGCGACCATATAGAGCACCGTGATGATAACACTGGAAAGCTGCGTATTCATTATTTGTTTTTGTCCTCCTTCTTCTTGAACATGCCGAGCATACGGTCAGTGACCAGATAGCCGCCGACCACGTTGATGGTAGCAAATACGACGGCGAGGAAGCCGAAGAGCGTCGCGACCCAGCCCTGGCCGATGTGGACGGCGATGGCGGTCGCGGAGATCGCGCCGACGATGGTGATGCCGGAAATCGCGTTGGTACCGGACATCAGCGGGGTGTGCAGCTGAGAGGGAACCTTTGAGATCAGTTCCACGCCCAGGAAGCCTGCGATAACGAAAACAAAAATCAAAAGCATGATTTCGCCGATGGTGGCCATGGTTTAGTCCTCCTTAAAACGTTCGTGAATGATCTTGCCGTTCTGGGTGAGCAGACAGCCCTTCATGATCTCGTCGCCGAGATTGACCTCAAATTCGCCCGCTTCCTTGTTGTAGAAGTGCGTGAGGAAGGCGGTGAAGTTGCCGGAGAGCATCTTGGACGCGTCATAGGGAACCTGTCTTTCGAGCAGGTCGCCGGACATGATGATGACGCCGTTGTCGGTCACAACTTCTTCAAACAGCTTGGAGCCTTCGACGTTGCCGCCGGTGGAGCAAGCCATATCCACGACCACCGAGCCGGGCTGCATTCTGTCGAGCACATCCTTGCCGATGAGGCGGGGGGCCTTGCGGCCGAAGACCTTGGCGGTGGTGATGACGATGTTGGAGCGCTCGCAGACCTTGGCCTGCGCTTCGCGCTGCTTGGCGATCTGTTCGGGGGTCAGCTCCTTGGCGTAGCCCTGATCGGTCTGGCCCATCTCGCCGAGGTCGATTTTGACAAAGCTCGCGCCGAGCGACTTGACCTGCTCCTCAACGACCGGACGGGTGTCGAACGCGTCCACTCTCGCGCCGAGACGCTTGGCGGTCGCGATAGCCTGCAAGCCGGCAACGCCGACGCCGATGACAAACACTCTGGCGGGGTTGATGGTGCCTGACGGGGTGACCATCATGGGCAGAATTTTGGGCAGACGGGCGGCCGCGTTGACGACTGCCACATAGCCTGCAAGGGATGTCTGGGAGGACTGGACGTCCATCTTCTGCGCGAGGGTGGTTCTGGGAATCATTTCCAGAGAAACCGCCTGAATGCCCTTGTCGGCAAACTCGTGCAGCAGCTTCTTCTCGTTGAAGGGATCGAGGTAGCTTAGGTGCAGCGTGCCGACCTTGAGGCCGTCGGCGTTCTCGGGCTTCATAATGCGCAGCACGATCTCGCTGTCGGCGTAGCCGTCCTGCTCATTCCTGATGATTTCGGCACCGGCCTTTTTGTACGCCTCGTCAGTGAAACCGCTCTTGCGGCCCGCGCCGCTCACGACCTTGAAGGAAAAGCCCATGGCCACGAGCTTCTTGATGTCGTCGGGAACCAGCGGAACGCGTGTTTCACGCGGGTCCTTTTCACGACAAACCAGTACTTTTTTCATGAATCATGCTCCTTTCGGATGATAGACGACAAAAAAGTAAACCCCCGCATGATCGGGGCGCATTGCCCGCGCACGGCGCGAAAGCCGTCCGGGAGCGATTTACAAGATTGTCACCCTCGAATTTTACCATATTTTCGATATGATGTCAACAGAAACGCTTCATAAATTATGCAATAAATATCTCCAAACATTTCAAAAATACCGGTATAATTTTGCATAAATCGGCAAATCGACCGAACAAAGCGGAATTTTCAAAAGGAAATCATTCATTTTTATGCGGATCGTGAAATCATGAGGAACGTGTGGGGCGGAGCACATGCCGCATCAAATTCTTTGCACCGTCAAGCGTCATTTTTGAACTTTTTTCTGAAAGTTCAAATAGGGGTTGTCGAAAGAAAAGACATGTGTTATAATATACGGATACACAACCGATGGTTATTTTTTGTGTCTGTATCATATTATTTTTATTTTGGAGGTTATGACAATGGGTAGATTATTCGGAACCGACGGCGCGAGAGGCGTTGCCAATACGGAACTGACTTGTGAACTTGCCATGCAGATCGGCCGCGCTGCCGCGCTGGTGCTGTCGGAGGACAACGGCGGCCGCCGTCCGGTCGTGATGATCGGCAGGGATACCCGCGCTTCGGGCGCGATGCTGGAAGGCGCACTGGTTGCGGGTCTTTGTTCGGTGGGTGCGGACGTGCTGCTGCTGGGGGTCGTACCGACGCCGGCGGTAGCTTACATGGTGGTCAGGCACGGCGCGGACGCGGGCATTATGATTTCCGCCTCCCACAATCCCTGTGAATACAACGGTATCAAGATTTTTGCTTCGACCGGTTACAAACTGCCCGACGCGGTGGAAAACAAGATTGAAGCCATTGTGCTTGATCACGCCGAAGAAATTCCTGTTCCTACCGGCAGCGGCGTGGGCATGGTCAAACGCGTGAAAGACGCGGTGGACGAGTATGTCAAGCATGTGGCGGAGACGATTGATGTACGGCTCGACGGGCTGCGTCTGGCGCTCGACTGCGCCAACGGCAGCGCCTCCGCGACGGCGGAGAAACTCTTCAGCCGCCTCGGTGCGGACTGTACCATTTTCTCCTGCGAGCCGGACGGCGTGAACATCAACGACAACTGTGGCTCCACCCACATCGACCGTTTGCAGAAGATTGTTAAGGAAGGCACTTTTGACGCGGGCTTTGCCTTTGACGGCGACGCGGACAGATGCCTTGCCGTGGACAACAACGGCGCCCTCGTGGACGGCGACTACATTCTCGCGCTGATGGCGGAGGATATGAAGGAACGCGGCGTGCTGGCCGGTAACGCGGTGGTCGGCACGATTCTCACCAACATGGGCTTCCACAAGTTCTGCGCCGACCGCGGCATGGATTTTGTGGCCACCAAGGTGGGCGACCGCTATGTGCTGGAGGAAATGCTCAAGAAAGGCTATAACCTCGGCGGCGAGCAGTCGGGTCACGTGATTTTCCTCGACCACTGCACCACCGGCGACGGTCAGCTCACCGCCGTACAGATCAGCGGCCTGCTGGCTCGCAGCGGCAAGAAATTCAGCGAATTTACGGGTCTGGTCAAGCCCTTCCCGCAGACGATGGTGAATGTGCGCGTAGCCGCCGACGGCAAGGAGCGGATGGAAGGCTGTCAGCCGCTCTGGGACGCGGTCGCGGCTGCCGAAGCCGAGATGGGCAGCACGGGCAGAGTCATCGTGCGTCCTTCCGGCACCGAACCGCTGATCCGCGTGATGACCGAAGGGGAAAATGAAGCGCAGATTCTGCGTCTGGCCGACGAGCTGGCGGCAGTGGTGAAGGAGCAGTTAGGATAATCTTTCACGCATGAATTTTCCGTATTGACACGTTTTTACTTCTTTCAGGGGAATGATTTGATACATGAAGATGTTCCGAAAAAACAAAATCTATCAAAAATACAGCCGCGCCATGGCGGTGTTTCTGCTGCTGGCCATGGGCTTTGTGTACTGTACCGGCATCACGGCTTTTGCGGCGGTTGACCTCGACGTCACCATTATTCCGCCGGCGGATACGGTGCAGAACGGACACTATTGCGATGTCGGTCTGCAAATGGTGACCAAGAGCGCCAATGGTTATGTGGAAATGGTCATCAATATCGAGTACGATGCGGATTTGCTGGCGCTGGCCTCGCCGGTCAACGACGAGGGCTACAAGGTGACCGGTTCCCGCGGACAGCTCACGCTGACCTATTTCGACCCGACCGGCACCAATACGCCCACGCCCATCGGCAACGACAAGACGATTACCATCCGTTTTGTCGTGCAGGAAAACGCGCCGGATACCACCACCAAGATCAAGGCCAAGATCGACCACGCCTACAACAACCGCGGCAAAAATGTCACGTGGACGCCCATTTATGACAAGGAGATTGAAATTATCCGTATCAATGAAAGCGTTTCTTCCGAGGCGGTTTCATCGGAGGAGGAATCTTCGCAGTTCGTCGTGGGCAAGAACGCCGGCACCGTGTCCCGTTCCTCGTCTGGCGCGGGCACCGGCGGCAAAGTGGCATCGGTCATTATCGGCGCGATGGTGGTGTTCGCTGCGGGTATGGCGGCCGGTTATATCATGTGCATGAGAAGATACGAGGCGGCCGGTATGCCGCCTGCCTCTCCCGCTGTTTCAGGAACCCCCAGACCTAAGCGTCGGCAGAGCTATCGCGGCGACAGTGACATTCCTTATGACGACTATGACGGCAATGACAGTCGCGGGGAATACAAGAGCCGTTCGGCCAGACAGTCTCGCCCCAAGGACGATTATGAGGATTATGATAACGACGACGGCTTCTACACCAAGGCCAAAGAGGAAATCCCCTTTGGAAATGATGACGATTATTTAAAATCCGCTCCCGTCGGTTCGGGCGCCAGCGGCAATTACCTCGACGCTTTCACCGTATCCGAACCGACTGAGCCGACAGGCTCCCGCAGTCTGAGCCCCGACGATTTCGGCCAGATCATTGATGGCAGCGGTGGATTTTCCGATGGCGGCGATGATGACGGAGACGATGACTATCCCATTCTCTTCATGACCCGCGAGGCCAACGGCACCTTCCGCCACACATCCGGCCCGCAGACCAAGCCGTCTTTCGGGAAACCTACTTTCGACGAGGAAGAGGATACCATTTTCGGCAAGTTCACAGAAAATGTGAACCGCAATACCGACGACGGTTACGGTGGCCTTTCTTCTTCCGGCCGGCGCAGAGACCGCGACCGTTCCGAACGCTCCAGACGCAACCGGTAGTCCAAGGAATGAAACGAAGCGCGGGAGTCGAGGGGGACTGGTCCTCCTCGCAGGTCAAGGGCAGCGCCCTTGTGGGGAGTGGGGCAAAGCCCCACGAGGGAGGCTTTAGCCGACCGAGCAAAACGCGCTTGGATTGACAGTAAGGTCGGGCGAATCCGATGAAAGCCCCCGACCGATCATGCAGAAAGGCGGTTTGACACGATGAAACGACTTCTCACGATGGATTTGAAGAATTATACCGACGATATGCCCGTGTTTGAAAAGCACACCGTGCGAGCTGTCATCCTGCGGGACGGCAAGATGGCGATGCAGCTCAGCGGCCGGGGAGAATACAAAATTCCCGGCGGCGGCGTGGAGAGGGACGAGAGCCATGTTGACGCGCTGCTGCGCGAGGTGCGCGAGGAGACAGGCCTGCTGGTGATTCCCGAAAGTATCCGTCCGGTTGGCGAGATTCTGGAACTGCGGGAGGACGTGTTTCAAAAGGGTACCAAATATGTCTGTCACTCCTATTTCTATTTCTGCGACGCGGAGTCCGAAACCGTCGCGACCAGCATGACTTCCAGTGAGATTGCCAAAGGCTTCCACCCCGTGTGGGAAACGCCGGCGCGTATTGTCGCCGCCAACGAACGCCTTCAGACCGAAGACTGGCAGAAGCGCGACACGGAATTTGTGCGTATGCTGGCGGAAGGAACGGTTCGCTGAAAAACTGACAAAGCAAAGAAAGAACGCACCGCGAAGAGAATTTTCTCAACGCGGTGCGTTTCATCAAACAGGGAGGAAAAAAGCATGCTTGCAGTGAATATCGTCTGTGTGGGAAATCTGAAGGAATCGTACTGGCGCGACGCCTGCGGGGAATACGCCAAGCGGCTGGGCGCGTTTTGCAAATTCGGCATTACGGAGCTGCCCGAAAGCCGTCTGCCCAAGTCGTATTCCGAGGGGGATATTGCCAAGGTAGTGGAAACCGAAGGGGCGCGTATTCTTGAAAAAATCCCATCCGGCAGCTTTGTGATTGCCATGTGCATTGAGGGAAAGGAATTGTCCTCTCCGGCGCTGGCGGCGCAATTGGAGAAAATCGCGGTCAACGGCAGGAGCCGGGTGGATTTTGTGATCGGCGGTTCCTACGGGCTGAGTGAGGCCGTCAAGATGCGGGCCGATCTGCGGCTGTCCATGTCCCCCATGACGTTTCCACACCAGCTGGCGCGGGTCATGCTCTGTGAGCAGATCTACCGTGCCTTTTCCATTAATGCCGATACCAAGTATCACAAGTAGTTCTTGCCTCTAGCCTCGGACTGAAAACATCCAGTAGATGATGCCGTAGATGATGGAGGCGGAAATGCCGAAAACCAGCACAGGTCCGGCGATTTTGAACATATTCGCGCCGATGCCGAAAACGTGGCCTTCCGATTTAAATTCGATGGCGGGCGAGACGATGGAATTGGAGAAGCCCGTGATGGGAACCAGCGTTCCGGCGCCTGCCCGTTTAGCGATCTTGGCGAAGAGCCCCAGTGCGGTGAGGATGGCCGCGATGGCGACGAGGGTGATGGAAGCGGCCGATTTGGCGGTGCTTTCAGCGAAATTGAGCTTGAGCATCACGTCGGTCACGAGCTGGCCGACGCAGCAGATGGCGCCTCCCGCAACAAAGGCCGCAAGACAGTCCTTGACGATGGGAGAGGGGGGAACGGCCTGCTGTGCCATACGGTTGTATTCCTGGGGTGTGAGTTTTTTTTCTGACATTTCAGATCAGCTCCTTTGGCATTATTTTCTCCGTTCCGGGGCGAAATATGCGCTTCGATTACAGGGAAGAACGGCGGTCTTTTACTGACAAAATCACAAATTTTGGCCGACTTCAATCGAATTTTATGTGAAAAATGTGGAAATGTGGCCTTGGTTTTGAATTTTAAAAGGGAAGTGCTTTACAAATTTTCGATGATACAGTATAATAATGTTAGTTATCTTTAATGAGAAACAGACAGATAACGGTTATGAATTTGAATGTGACGGCATACGGCGGACCTGTCGATCGGGTGGGGTCGTGTGCGTCTGCTTTTGATATATTTATGAAATGGAGGCCAATCAATATGGCAAACGATATGGAAATGAAGCTTTACGAAACATGGGTTGGGAAGGCGGACGACGCGGACGTGGCAGCCGAGTTAAAGGCCGTGGCAGGCAAGGACGAGGAAATCAGCGACAGATTTTACCGTTATCTGGAATTCGGCACAGGCGGCCTGCGCGGCGTAATCGGCGCCGGTACCAACCGTATGAATGTCTACACCGTGAGCATGGCGACGCAGGCTTTGGCGGATTATCTCACTGCCAAAGGCGATCAGCGCGGCGTGGCCATTGGCTATGATTCCCGCAACAAGTCCACCGATTTTGCCAAGTGTGCCGCGGCAACGCTGGCGGCCAACGGCATCAAGGCGTATCTGTATACCGAGCTGATGCCCACTCCTTTGGTGAGCTATGCCGTGCGTGAGCTGAATTGCGGCGCGGGTATCATGATTACCGCCAGCCACAATCCCGCGAAATACAACGGCTTCAAGTGCTACGGCGCAGACGGCTGTCAGATGACCGACGGCGCGGCCGGAGAGGTTTACGGCTTCATGCAGAAGCTGGATATTTTCAATGACGTCAAGCGCGGCGATTTTGACGCGCTCATGGCCGAGGGCTTGATCGAGTGGATCGATCAGTCTTTGGTGGAGCGGTTCCTCGACGATGTGGAGGCGTGCTCTGTCAATCCGGGTCTGTGCAAGGACGCGGGTTTCAAGGTGATTTACACCCCGCTCTGCGGCACGGGCAACAAGCCGGTGCGCGCGATTCTCAAGCGAATCGGCATTCAGGACGTGGTGGTCGTTCCCGAACAGGAACTGCCCGACGGCAATTTCCCGACCTGTCCCTATCCGAATCCCGAAATCCGAGAGGCCTTTGCCTGTGCGCTCAAGCTGGCCGAGACTGAGCAGCCCGATCTGTTGCTGGCTACCGACCCCGACTGTGACCGTGTGGGTATCGCGGTCAAGTCCGCTGACGGCTACCGTCTGATGTCCGGCAACGAAGTGGGCGCGATGATGATGAATTACATGCTTTCCTGCCGCAAGGAGAACGGCACGCTGCCTGCCAATCCGGTTTGTGTGAATACGATTGTCACGAGCGATCTCGGTACCAAGATTGCCGAGAAGTATGGCTGTGAGCTGCGCAAGGTGCTTACCGGCTTCAAATACATTGGTGAGATTATCGGCTGGCTGGAAGCCGACGGGGAAAAGGAACGCTTCGTTATGGGCTATGAGGAGAGCTACGGCTATCTTTGCGGCACCTACGCACGCGACAAGGATGCGGTGGTCGCTTCCATGATGATTTGCGAGATGGCCGCTTACTATAAGAAACAGGGCAAGTCGCTGCTCGATGTGATGGATGAGATTTATGCCGAGTTCGGTTACTACCGCAACCGTCTGCTCAACTACGCGTTCGAGGGTGAAGCGGGCATGAAGGTCATGAATCAGATTATGGACACGCTGCGTCAGAATCCGCTGACGGAAATCGCGGGTGAAAAGGTAGTTACGGTGAGCGATTACAAGCTCTCTGTGCAGAAGAATCTCACCGACGGCACCGAGACCGAAATCAAGCTGCCCAAGAGCAACGTGCTGGCTTACAAGTTGGCAAACGGCGGTTCCTTCATCGTGCGTCCCTCCGGCACCGAGCCGAAGATCAAGGTCTACGCGGCGGCTGTCGGCACGCCGGAATCCACGGACGTCACGCTCGACGCATACGAGAAGGCGGCCAATGCCATCATGGGCAAGTAATCTGCCGGCAATTGATATTGTATATTTTACACAAAAATCAGCGAGAGGTCGAGATTTTTATGAGAATTTCGACTTCTCGCTTTTATTGTTCATATTTATATGGTATAATGCAAGGGATACATGGAAAGGGTGGTGGTCATGAATGACCGAGACGACCATGATAAAATTAAAGCCGGCCTTTCGCGATCTGATCTGGGGCGGTACCAAGCTGAAAACCGATTTTTTATTGGATACGCCTTATGAGCATACCGCGGAGGCGCTCATGCTCTCCACGCGTGACGAAAGTGAAACAGTTGCGGTGGGCGGGGCATTTGACGGTTTGCCGCTGTCGCAGATTTATGCGGAACACCCGGATTTCTTCGGCGTCAACTGCACCAAGTACGAACGCTTTCCGCTGCTGATTAAACTCATTGATACGATGGACGATATTTCCGTGCAGGTGCACCCCGATGACGAGTATGCCCGCGAGGTGTCGGGGGAGTCGGGCAAGGTGCAGTTGTGGTATGTGGTGGATTGCGAACCCGGCGCTTATCTGATCTGCGGGTTCAATGACGAACTGACCATTGAGGATTTCCGGCATCGCATTGAAAACGACACGCTGATTTCCTCCGTGAATACTTACGAGGTAAAAAAAGGGGATACGTTCTATATCGAGCCGGGTACGCTCCACGCCATCGGCAGGGATATCCTGCTCGCGGAGATCGGACAAAATTCCGAGCTGTCCTACCGCGTGTACGATTACAGCCGTGTGGACGAAAACGGCGAGAGCCGTCCGCTCAACATTGAGCAGGCGCTCGATGTGACCATCACCGCGCCGCCGACCGTACCGGCGGGGCCGCTGGTGCCGCGTGCGGAGATCGACGGCCACTATGAAACGCTGCTCGGTCGCAGTGAACACTTCGCTTCGTCGCTGTGGGAAGTAGAGGAAACCGCCATGCTGAGTGCGCCTGACGAATCTTTTGTTTCGCTGCTGATGATCGAGGGCACGCTCAATATCAACAACGATGAAATGTTTGCACGCAAGGGGGAGTCGGTGCTCATCGCGGCGGGGCGCAAAGATATACTCCTGAGCGGTATGGGCAAATTTATTGCCACGGTTGTGGAGTAGTTTTGGAAAAGGACGGTTAATCATTTTGAACAGCATCAAGAAAAAAATTTGTGCGCTGGTCGTTTCGCTGCTGTGTTTTGCGGTCGGTGCGGTGAGCGTATGGGCAGATTCGCAGTATGTGAATGAGGATCAGTTTTATGGCAAAATTGACGGTGTGAACGTATATATTTCCGCCGACAAGTTCCTGTACCATTTTTCGGGAGAGATTCCCGGTGTAACGATCTGCGGATATAAGGGAAGTTTATCCAAACTGACCCTTCCCGATGAAATCAACGGGCGCGCCGTGTCGGCTATTGATGACAACGTGATGGCGGGCAACGATAAGATTACCGCGCTGACCGTTCCGTCCTCCGTGCTGGCGATGGGGGAAGGGAGCTTCTGCGGCTGCGGCAAGCTGGAGAGCGTGACGTTGTCCGGCAGTGTGACGGAGCTGACAGGGGTTTTCTGCGATTGTCCGCGGCTGAAGGAAATTGTGATTCCGTTCGGTGTGACGACGGTCAACAACAGCTTCCGCAACTGTATTGCTTTGCGAAACGTCAAATTTTCCCGGAGCGTGACAGAACTGGGGCAAGGCAGCTTTAACGGGTGCAGCGCCATCGAGCAGATTGAGTGGTCAACAGGCTTGTATCATCTGGGCGACGCCTTTGACGGCAGCAAAATGCTGTCAACGATTCACATTCCCAAGGGTATTGTCACCATTGACGGCGCGTTTGACAATTGCTCGTTTGCCGAGAGACTGGAACTGCCGGACTCGGTGCTCTACATCAACAGCGGTTTCAACGGCTGTTCGGCGCTGCGCGACGTGAATCTGCCGGAAGGTCTGGTGTATATCGGCGGTGCATTTGGAGATTGTACGTCGCTTCGCAGCGTGTCGATTCCGCCGAAAACGGAATTGAACGGCGCGTTTATGAATTGTTCCCAGCTCAGTCTTGACCATCGCACGGATTCGCCCCACTTTGTGCTGATTACACTGCTGGTGGTGGCGTTGCTCTGCGGCGGCGGTTATGTGGTGCGCAAATGTATCAGTCCAAACGCATGATCCGCTGAACCTGATGGATCAATGAAAAAAAGCGAAAAGGCATGCCCCGAAAACAGGTGAAGGTCTGTTTCCGGGGTGTTTTGTGATATACCGCAAAAATGAAATCTCGGACAATTTTACACGTCAACAAATTGACATACAGGCGAAAAAATGCTATGATAGTCAGTAGCTTTATTAGCTAAGGATACGCTGAATAAAGGCGCAGCCGTCGATTCCGCGCCGCGAGGATACGTCTTTGAGCGGTGCGAGAATCGACTGATTCAGCGTTTCCTTAACGACCGGAGGTTGATAACAATGGCGGTTTTACAGGGCAGTTTTTTATCCTCGGAGCTTGGCAGGCTTACGCCTTTTACAGTGATACTCCCGCACGATACTGTGACCAATCCCCCTTCACAGGGATTTCCCGTGCTGTATATTCTGCCGGGACGCACAGACGACTGCAACACATGGCTCTATCGCACCAATATTGAGCGGTATGCCTATTTCAAGAATATCGCGGTGGTCATTCCCAGCGGCGACGGCAGCTTTTATGCCAATATGGCGGGTGGCGGGCGTTATTTTTCCATGGTCACCAAGGAATTGCCCGAAGTGGTCAACAATATGTTCCGTGTGGGCTTCACGCGGCAGCATACCTATATCGCGGGGGCGGCGATGGGCGGCTATGGCGCTCTGCGCTGTGCGCTGAGCTATCCCGAACAGTACGCGGGTTGTATCGCGCTGTCGCCGATTGCGGACATTGAGGACTTTGTGAATAAGGAAATCAGCGCGGGCAATACGGGGGTCTGGCGCGGCATATTGGGCGATCGAATGCTGGTGCCGCGGGATATGGATTTGAATAATCTGGTGAGCGAGAGCCATACCTATTCGTCAATACAGCCGTTGATCTATGTGGCTTGCGGCAAGCGCGACGATCTCTATCCCTCGGTTGTGCGGTTCCGCGATATGCTCGACCGCAACAAGTTGGATTTTATCTTTGAACAGGCCGACGCAGGGCATGAATGGGGCTTCTGGGACGTGGCGATTCAGCGCGGCCTGGACAGCGTGATAAAAAATTAGGAGTCAAGAGTCAGGCGTTAAGAGTGAAAGGGGCTGTTGTAAGATGGCAAGGATAGAAAAGCAAAATCAATCGGACAAGAAGCTGGAACAAATGCTTCACGCCAGTGCGACATATGAATTGATGCGAAAGGCCGATGAAAAATACCGCGAGCTGACGGAGCACGGCGAGAAATGTCTGACGGTGTTCTGGAAGGTGCCGTATCAGATGGTGGATATGGGCGACAGCTTTTGTTTTGTGGAGATACCGGGTTATATCAGCAACGACCCCAACGCGCTTGATCCGGCGGCGGTTTACAATTTTGATGCGCTGGCGCAGCGGAAACCGCTGCTTCGCAGGCAGTTTGCCATCCCCAAATCCGACATCGTGAGTGCGGAGATCGGCGGACGATATGCCGGTTATTTCAATCGCCTGTGCGGGTATTTGCTGCTCACGTACCGCCAGGGAAAACGAGTAAAAAAACAATATGTCTACCTGCCGGGCGTCAACAATCAGTTTGCCGTCAGGGCGTTTCTGAGCGGGATAGAGGTGACGGTCAATCCAACTGAAAAGATGCCGCGCGGGGGCAAGCGGCGGTTTCTTGACATAAACGAAGAAAGTACGATTGGCGCACTGCTGAAATATTTCAACAAAAAAGGCAGGGCCATCAATATCGGAAATTGGCTGCTGTCGCTCTTCGCCTTGGGGCTGATTCTGGTGAATGCGGTGTTTGACCTGCCCTACCGCGATGCGGTGCGCGGTGTGGCGGCTTTGCTGCCGTTGGTGATTTATGTGCGCTTTCTCCGGTACCGCCATTTGCTGTCGCTGTTTGTCACCGGATTTCGGCGCAAATCCGCCTATCACAAATTAAAACCGGCGTGCTTTGGCAAGATCGCGGTTCCCACAGTGGCGCTGCTGCTGACGGAAGTCTTGGAGTTCGGTATGTTGGTGTCCGTCAAGCGATATATGTTTCTGGGCTTCGCGCTGGGATTTGTGCTGACGCTACTGTATGATTTCTTTGTGCAGCGGGGCAAAAGGGAGCAGATCGGGCTGGGAATTGTCTGCGCGGCGATGTGCTTCTTTTATGCTTTTATGGCGATTTTGCCGGTCAACCGGCTGTGGATTCGACAGACCGATTCCCGCGTGATGGATTATCCCGCCAGCCGTGCTGCGGAGGAAGTTTCGCAGGGGGAGACGTTCCACTATTGCGATGTGCATATGGCAGAGGGAAACTACTGCTTCTATATTTCCGATGAGGATTATGACCGGCTGGCGGCACACGAACTCTCGGCGCGGGCGGACAAGTACAGCGGTCTGCTGGGCATTTCGTATTATGAATGGGAACTGGTGGAGGCGAGCGAGGAAGCCAAGCGGCATTCCGCTTTTCTGGAAAGCTTCCCTTCGGTGCCGAAGCTGGGAGAACATGCCACAGCGGAGGATTGGGAGAAGTATCGTCGGCAGTCGCAGGAATTGTTGGAAAAGCTCACCGAACTGGTGAGCAATACGGACAAGGTATCAGACAACAACAATTAAGCGAAGCGCGGGAGTCGAGGGGGTGCTGGCACCTCCTCGCGGGTCAAGGGCAGCGCCCTTGCAGGGCGTGGGACAGCGTCCCACAAGGCGGACCTTTGGTCTGCCGAGCAAGACACGCTCGGATTAAGAATCAGGTTGGGCGAATACATCCGAGTTTACAATTATACCCGAAAACAAATATACCTGCCGATTATAGTTCTGAAATATTTGTATTTTCTTGTTAGTGCTTGCGAAGAATCGGCAGTTATTCGAGATAACGAGTATAGAATATCACTATTCACAACTTGGGGAAATAAACTCCCTCCGTCTTGCCTTCGGCAAGCCAGCTCCCTCAGAGAGGGAGCTGGCAGCGACAGCTGACTGAGGGAGTGCTTAAGTTGTGGATAGTGATTAGAATATAGGAAAGGGGTAATAAAAAAATATGTCTTCACCGCTTGCGGACAGAATCCGTCCGACGGAAATTGACGATATGATAGGGCAGCGGCATTTGCTGGGGGAAAACTGTGCGCTGCGGAAAATCATCGAATCGGGCCAAATCCCGAACATGGTCTTCTATGGCCCGCCGGGCATCGGCAAGACCACCTTGGCAGGCATTATCGCCGCCAAGACCAACCGCCGCCTGCACAAGCTCAACGGCACCACTGCCTCCACGCAGGACATCAAAGATATTGTGGGAGAACTGGGCACCTTTATGGCGCAGAACGGCATTCTGCTGTATCTGGACGAAATCCAGTATTTTACCAAGAAGCAGCAGCAGACCTTGCTGGAATATATCGAGAACGGGAAAATCACGCTGATTGCCTCCACAACGGAGAATCCCTATTTCTACGTCTACAGCGCAATTCTCAGCCGCTCGACTGTGTTCGAGTTTAAGCCGGTGCCGCCTGAGGAGGTCGAGCGCGGTGTGAAGCGTGCCTTTGCCTTTCTGGAGAAGGAACTGGGGGAGACTTTCGAAATCGAAGAGGGCGTGCCCGCGCAGATTGCCGTGGGTTGCGGGGGAGACGTGCGCAAGTCGCTCAATTCGGTGGAGCTGTGCGTGATGTCGTGCGTGCCGGAGGACGGCGTGCGAAAGATTCCACTCGACCGTGCGCGGGAACTGTCCCAGCGCAGTGCCTTCCGCTATGACAAGGACGGCGAGGAGCATTACGACATTCTCTCCGCCTTCCAGAAATCGCTGCGGGGTTCCGACCCGGACGCGGCAATTCATTATCTGGCGCGATTGATCGAGGCCAATGATCTGCCCTCCATCTGCCGACGCCTGATGGTCTGCACCTGTGAAGACGTGGGACTGGCCTATCCGCAATTGATTCCGATTGTGAAGTCGTGCATTGACGCGGCCCTGATGGTTGGACTGCCGGAAGCGCGTATTCCGCTGGCCGATGCGGTGGTGCTGGTGGCGACCGCGCCAAAATCCAACTCGGCCTATCTCGCCATTGACGCGGCCTTGGCGGATATTCATGCGGGCAAGGTCGGCTCGATTCCCCGCCAGTTGCAGAACAAGCATTATGACGGCGAGGACGCGGCGGTCAAGGGGCAGCACTACCTCTATCCCCACGACTTCCCGCGCCATTACGTCCGTCAGCAGTATCTTCCCGACACGCTCAAAGACGCGCATTATTACGAATACGGCGACAACAAAACCGAACAGGCGGCCAAGGCCTATTGGAACGGCATAAAAAAATAAAAAACAGGCGATACCCGCGAGAGAGCGAGTACCGCCTGTTTTATTTTGCGATTCTTAACGAAGAAATTACTTGAGATTGAAACGCTTGTTGAATCTCTCAACACGTCCGCCCGTATCAACCAACTTCTGCTTGCCCGTAAAGAACGGATGACACTTAGAACAAATTTCAACACGAATGTCCTTCTTGGTGGAACGTGTCTGAATGACATTGCCGCAAGCACATGTAATGGTTGTATCCTCGTATGTGGGATGCAAATTCTCCTGCATAGTCTGTCACCTCTTTCAACAGCATAAAGCGATTGCCGTGACTGTCGTCAACCGCCTGTAGTCCTTTCAACAAGGCTTACCAAATAATAATAGCACGTTGCTTATCAAAAATCAAGTACTTTTTGCAATATTTTTTTGAACGCGCCGCACGTCTTCTTTTATTATTCGTTATTCTTTCTTCTTTGAGCGACCGCAGGGAGCGCTACCGTTACAGCATATGGGCGATGATTTCGTCGCGGTTCATGGCGCAGAGATCAACCGGTGCCACATCAAAGGCTGTCTTGCAGCCGGTTTCGCCGCGGGTATTCATGCGATAGGCGGCGCGGGCGAAGGCTACGAGCACGCTGGCGGTAAATTCGGGGTTGGAGTCCAGCTTGAGGCTGTATTCGATGACGTGCTTGTGTGCGCCGTTTATGCCGGTCTGACCGGTGCGAATGACGAAGCCGCCGTGAGGAATGCCCTTGTGGTCGCGGTCCAGCTCTTCCTGTGTGATAAAGTTCACAGTGGTGTCGTAGTCGGAGAAGTACTTGGGCATGGTCTTGATTTCGCGCTCAATGCGTGCCTTGTCCGCGCCTTCCTTGGCGACGACGTAGCAAAGGCGGGTGTGTTTCTCACGGGTGGTCAGATCGGGATTCTCGCCGGCGCGGACGCTGTCGAGCGCCGCCTGCACGGGGCAGGTGTACTGCCGGGCATCGGCCACGCCCTCAATGCGGCGAATCGCGTCGGAATGTCCCTGACTCACGCCCTTGCCCCAGAAGGTGTAGTCCTTGCCGTCGGGCAGAATGGCGTTGGCATAAAGGCGGTTGAGCGAGAACATACCGGGGTCCCAGCCCACCGAGATCACGGCGATCTTGCCGGCCTGCTTCGCGGCAGCGTCCACGGCGGCGTAATGCTTGGGGATATCCGCGTGGGTGTCGAAGCTGTCGATCACGTTGAAATCCGCCGCGAGAGCGGGGGTCATTTTGGGCAGGTCGGTGGCGCTGCCGCCGCAGATGACCAGCACGTCGATGTCGCTTTTGTAACGGGTGATGTCAGAGGCGGCGTAAACCTTGGTGCTGTCCAGCACGGTTTTGACGGTTTCGGGCGCGCGCCGGGTAAATACACCGAACAGCTCGGTGTCGGGATTCTGCGCAACGGCGAGTTCGACTCCGCGGCCGAGATTGCCGTATCCGTAAATGGCGATTTTCATAGTTCATCATTCCTTCAAGAAAAGATATACACTAAAATAATAGTGATTTCTTCCAGTCTTGTCAATATCTTTTTTTCATAACGCGGGGTTTTTTGAGGCATAATATGTTAAAGGAAAAGGCCGGCTGCGGCGGGACTGTACGGCGGCGTCTTCCGGGAATAAAGCATAACAAATATCGGCGGTGGCTCCGAGAACCGTATGAATTGATCCTGCCGCACGGAACAATTGCCGGATTTGTCAAATTGCACTCTCAAAAGGCATTTTTGCGTATTGTGTAAAAATGCCCTTTGGGAGTGTTTGTTTTAGAATTTTTTTTAAAATTGTGTTGACTTTTTGTGTATATATTTGTATAATAAAACTGGATATGGATTTTTTTGGCAGTTTGCCTATGTGAGGGAGCTGCCGCCTTGTGAAGCAACGGAATTTGTGACGGAAGGATGGAACAATGACCGTGAAAATCAACCTCAGATACAAAATGAAAGATCATGCCAGGACGGCGCTGCTTTCGGTGCTGGCCGTTTCCGTCATCGCTGCCGGTACGGTGTTTTTCGCTGCCCATGCAGAGGAGCCGGTTTCTCCGAGCGACGTTGTTGTCGCGGAAAACGAAATAGCGCCTGATGACGGTGCTTTGCCTGAGAGCGAGGCGACAAACAGTGAGCCGGGCGGCGCTGAGAACCAAAAGGCTGAGATCGGGGATCGGCAAAGCGACCGGGAAGCGCTACTGGAAGGAGAGCTCACCGTACCCGATATCATGACGGCCGAGGGAATCGGAGAGATTGAAACCATTCGCAGACGGTTTATAGCCAATGCCGTTTATGGCTCTTGCTTTGGCGATGAGCTGAACGAAAACGAGAGAAAACTTTATGATGGCCTTGTGAAAACATATGTGACCAATCAGTTGAACGATTCGTGTACGGTCGCGTTTAACGAATCTTTTACATTTGATGTGTCTGCCTACAACGAGGAAACGAAACAGTGGGAAAGGGACGATTATCTCGATTCGGTCAACGATCTGATGCTGTGCGCCATAGCCGCGTTTACATTTGATCACCCCGAAGCGTATTGGGTCAGAGGCTTTTCCGGTTCCTGTTCCTACGATATTCGCAATCAAGTGGGTTACCTTAAGGAGCTCAAGATTGTGCCCAGCGCCGTTTATGCCGATGACTACAATCAGCGCGCGACCGTGCAGTCGGGCATACAGGCTGCCTTCAAATCCATTGACGCGGCGCGGGAAACCTCTCTGCGCTATGATACGGTGAAAGCCATCCATGATTACATTTGCCGGAATGCTGGTTATCACTATGCGGCGGCCAACAGTTCGGATTCTTACAGATACGGCGCCGCATATACGGCAGCTCCTCTGTTCGGAGGCGGTCAGGACGGTAAGTATTTTGTCTGTGAAGGCTATTCCAAGGCGATGAAGATTCTTTGCGGCAAGTTTGGTATCCCGTGCGTACTGGTTGCCGGCACAGGCGTTGTTTCCAGCAGTTCTTCCGGTCCGCATATGTGGAATTATGTGCAAATGGAGGACGGTAACTGGTACGGCCTTGATGCAACATGGGACGATCAAAGTCAAATTGATTACAGTTATTTCCTCGTGGGATCCAATACGGCTGTTTTTAATGGCCAGACCTTCTCTCAGGATCATATATGCAGCGGGTATGTGATGACGACCAAGACGCAGCAGCCGATGGTCTATCCTAGGCTCGGCAGTGAAAAGTACACACCGCCGGTGGGAGACCCCTCCAAGATTACATTCACAACGCTGGGTGCCAGTATCAGACTCAGCGATCCCTATGGTATTCGCTTTGGTATTCAGATTCAGAAGGATGAAAATTACAAGGCTGCCAATATTGTGGAATACGGCACGTTGATTATCGGTTCAGGTACGTTGGGAGATCAGGAATTGACGCTTGAGACGGATCATATCAGAAAAATCCGGGCTGAGAATGTCTACAGTGAGGATAGCTCGCAGTTGACCTATACCGGTGTATTAGTCAACATTCCTGAAAGTTTCTTTGGAACCAATGTCAAGGGGCGCGGATATCTGAGGTACAAAGATGCCGACGGACAGGTACACACGATTTATTCAGAGACAAAGGAAAAATCCTTCTTCGGCGTGGCTGAGGCGGCTCAGAAGCAGTATGAGAAATATACCAACCCCACTGCGGCACAGCAGGCTGTTTTGGAGAAACTCAATCAGATTTTGAGCAAAAAAACGCAATGAGATATCATCATGGACAAATTCGGGGGTACTTGATATGCAGATCATAAAAGGTTTGACAGCATTAAGAGTGGTTCTTTTGACTGTTGCAGCTGTGTTTACTGTGGAAACGGCTGCCGCTGCCACACTGGTAGCGGTGGGTGTGATTGATGCCAAGGACGGCTATGTTTCCATTTCCTTTAACAGAGAGGACAGCGGGGAAGCGGCTGGGGACAATGACGAAGATCCGGGCAGCGTGCTGACCGAGACGGCTTCGACAACCGAAACCTCCGTGGCGGAAGAAGCCGCAGAGGAAACAGAAGTCTCCCAGACAGAAAAGACCACCGAAAACGCTAAAGCAACCACAAAGAAAGCAGCTACGACAAAAAAAGTCGGCGCAGGTGTCACGACAGGTAAGGTGGACGCCGCCACCACTGCCACGACCGGAGGCAGTTATAATACGACTACCCGAGCGGCGGCTGCGACCACGCGAGCCACAACGCAAGCTACCACACGCGCCACCACAACAACTACCACCACAACAACCACTACGACGACACAGGCTAATACCGGAGATAATGACGGCGATTGGGTAGACGGTTGGTTCTAAGGCCCGACAGCCAATTTCAGTTGGATTCATATTTTAATCAGCCGGCAGCTTGCGCTGTCGGCTGATTTGGTATCATGACAAAATAATAATGGATTACCCGCAGGGCAAGAGAGGTTTCTTTACCCTGCGGGCCGTTTTTTTAGGGGGGAGAAGATCATATTGAATTTATTGCGCTGTGATGGTTGCCAGCTCATAAACACCGTCCTGTGTGGCATGGTCGTTAGAAAGCAGCAGCGGTCTGGCTTTTTCAGAAATATCCTCGGAGGGATTGATGAAGCGCATGTATAGGGTGTAATCGCCCGGGATCGTCTCATCGGGAATGAAGAAGACGCTTTCCACCTTGGTGTTGGGCAGCACTTCACTCAGTTTGAAATCGGTATCACGGTAGGTACAGGTGGTATTTCCCAAGGAGTCCACCAGCCAATATTCCGGCACCCAGTCGTAGTAGAAGGGGGCAACGCCGTAGTTGGTGAAGATGGTGGTGATTTTGCCGGTGCGTTCCTTGGCTTCCACCGCGTCAATGGCGATATCGTAGCCGAATGATGCGGAGACTTTCAGATACTCCCGGTATGCCGGGGTGCCAAGAGCGGGAATGCCGCCCTGTCCGCAGCCCATGAGCCAGGAAAGATGAAACTGTTTCACACAGTAGTCGAAGGCCTCCCGTTCTGTGCCGGTCCAGATGGGGCCAAACGGTTCGCTATACATAAAGCCGGAAAGCTCGCCGCCGAACATCTGGGTTTCCCATTTGTCCCAGATCGGCATATAGTTGCCGTTCTGACCGTCTATAAAATCGTAGAACTGCTGGAGCGTGCCGTAAGAGGGATCCACCTGTTCCAAAAGCTGTTTCCACTCTTGGCTCTGCGTGTGGAAATCGGAGCTGTTGAAGAGAAAATTATCGTCGTGAAAGCCGATGTCGTAACGGTTAGCGTTGCCGAGAGACGGGTTGCGTGCCATCAGCTTGGTTTTGGTAAAGGCGTGTGTATAGGCCTCAATGATGCGGTTGAGGTTTTCGTCTGTCATGACGCAGCTTTCATCGGTGCAGTTTGACATGTTCCACTCGCCCCAGGAGCCGTAAAGCCCCAATTGAATGGCAGCGATGGTGGGATTGCCATCATAGGCGGCGCCGAATTTCTCAATGAAGTCGATCATCGCCTCGATCATCCGCTCGTCATTGAAATCGGGATATTCTACCCGATTTCCCGCATAGAGATTGGAATGAATGCTGCCGCGTTCCTTTAATTCGTTATATAACTCTTCGGGCAGGAAGAGTCCGTGGTTTTCTTCGCTGTTTTTGTCGGGATTGAGAATATACACACGCAGAACGGCGTTGTCGCCGTTTCCCGCTACTTTTTCAAGCCGATGGTCGAAATATTCGTTGTTGAGACTGCTTACGCCGTTTTCAAGCTGATAAGCGCGGTCGAACTTCATCCCAACATATTCCAGTGATGTATTTCTGTCAGGTTCATTGTAGAGCGACATAAAACCTTTCATGGGATTCGGCGTGATGGGTTCGCTATGGGTGAACGTGTTGGGGGTGATGTGATACTTCATCGTAATGCACGAAGTCAGCACCGCCGCCGATACGGTGACCGTCAGCAACAGCGCGGTCAGGCGAAGCCAATGTTTCATCTGTTAGATCCTCCCGTCTGCCCGAGGGCAATATCTGCAATATCCTGCGGCGTGCGGGCAATGAAATCCGCGCCTGCGTCGGTCAGCTCCGCAACCGAACGGAATCCCCAGCTTACGCCGCATTTGGTGAGGCCCGCGTTAGCGGCGGTCTGCATATCCACGTTGCTGTCGCCGACATAAAGCACCTCGCCCGCGTTCACGTTCAGACGTGCCATCACGTCGCGGCAGGAAGCGGGGTCAGGCTTACGGGGAAAGCGGTTGCACATGCCTTGAATGAGATCGAATGTGTCTTGCCCGAAGATCTGCGTGACAATGGCCTCGCTCAGTTCATGCTGCTTATTGGAGAGCACGGCGAGTTTCAGTCCGTTCTCCCGCAGCAAGGCGAGTGCTTCGGGAATGCCGTCGTATGGCGCGGTCTTGTCCAGCTTGTGTTTCGCATAATATGCCTGAAACGCCTCAAAGGTGCGGTCGATAATGTCGGGTGACGTTCCGTCAGGAAGCATTCGCTCGATCAGCTTGGGAATGCCGTTGCCAACAAATGTTTTGTAGCGTTCGGTCGGATGGGTGGGGTAACCCTGCGCGGCCAGCACATGGTTGGCGCTGTCGGCCAGATCGTCAAGGGTATTCAGTATGGTGCCGTCCAAGTCGAAAATGACAGCTTTGTATTGCATGCGGTCACACTCCTTATTTGCAAAAGGCACGGCGGTTCAACTTTTTTCATTGAAGGGCCGTGCCGGAATATATATATTAGAAAAGGAACATATTACTTCTCGCAGACGGCGATGATCTCCACCTCGGCAAGAACGTCCTTGGGAAGCTGCGCCGCAGCCACGCAGGAGCGGGCGGGTTTGCTCGTGAAGTACTTGCCGTAGATCTCGTTGAAGGTGCCGAAATCCGACATATTCTTGAGGAAACAGGTTGTCTTGACCACGCTGTCAAAGGTGAGGCCTGCCTCGGCGAGAATCGCCGCGATATTCTGCATAATCTGCTCGGTCTGTCCCTCAATGGTGTCCGCTTCGACTGCGCCGGTGGCGGGATTAATGGCAATCTGGCCGGACGCGAAAAGGAATCCGCCGGCGATCTTGGCCTGTGAATAGGGGCCGATGGCGTCGGGTGCGTTCTTGGTGTAAATGGTTTGAATCATAGTAAAATACCTCCGTATTTGAAATGCTTATAAATTGACAATTTTAAAACCGTTGTCAGTGAGCGCCTGCTTGATCTCGTTGATATGCTCGCCGTTCTTGGTTTCGAGCAGGAGTCGCAGATAGCAGCCGTTGACGTCGGAGCCTTCGTTGGCGCGCTCGTGGTGAATGGAGATGACGTTGCCGCCGAGCTTGGCAATGATTTCCGATACGCCAAGGAGCTGACCGGGCTTGTCAATGAGTTCCAGCGTGAGCGAGCAGGTGCGGCCGGTCATGAGCAGGCCGCGCTTGATGACGCGGGAGAGAATGGTTACGTCGATGTTACCGCCTGAAACGACGCAGACGACCTTCTTGCCCTTGACGGGAACCTTGTTGAACATGGCCGCCGCGACGGATACCGCGCCCGCGCCTTCCGCGATCATCTTCTGCTTCTCGATGAGGGCGAGGATTGCGGCGGAAATTTCGTCGTCCGTGACGGTGACGATGTCATCGACGTACTTCTGGCAGGTGTCGAAGGTGATCGTGCCGGGTTCCTTGACGGCGATGCCGTCCGCGATGGTAGAGACGGAGGGCAGACACTCGATCTTGCCGTCGTGAATCGAATTGAACATACTGGGCGCGCCGGCGGCCTGTACGCCATAGACCTTGATGTTGGGATTGAGCTGCTTGATGGCAAACGCGACGCCGGAGATGAGTCCGCCGCCGCCGATGGGCACGATGACCGCGTCCGCGTCGGGAAGCTGGTCGGCAATTTCGAGGCCGATGGTGCCTTGGCCGGAGATGACGTATTCATCATCGAAGGGGTGAATGAAGGTGTAGCCCTTTTCGTCGCGCAGCTCGATGGCGCGGCGGTAGGCGTCATCATAAACGCCGTTGACGAGGCAGATTTCCGCGCCGCGCTTGCGGGTGGCTTCCACCTTGGAGATGGGCGCGCCGTCCGGCAGGCAGATCAGGGAGTGAATGCCGTTTTTGGTGGCGGCGAGGGCGACGCCCTGCGCGTGGTTGCCGGCGGAACAGGCGATAACGCCCTTGGCTTTCTCCTCATCGGAGAGCGTGGCGATTTTGTAGTAGGCGCCGCGCACTTTGAAGGAGCCTGTCACTTGCAGGCATTCGGGTTTGAGATAGATTTCCGCCTCGGGGTTGATTTCGGGCGCGTGCACCAGATCAGTGCGGCGCAGGACGCTTTTCAACACATAGGAGGCGTGGTAGAATTTATCCAGTGAAAGCATCGGGAAACTCCTCTTTCCTTAATATATAGGGTTGATTGTCTTATATTATCTACCTGTTTGGGGCGTATGTCAACCGTAAATTGTCAGTTTTGGCGTTACGTCGGGAATCAAGGCGGTGGAGCGGGGGATTTTTGGGTATTTTTCCGGCGGGAAGAAAAAAACAAACCGCCCGGACCCATCCGAAGCGGCTGATTTCTCTATTGACATCATGCGCGGGAAATGGTATCATGTAACACGAAGGCGGGGTTGCTCCGCAGTCACAATTACATAACGGCAGGCGGTTGGTCTCCTTTTCATTAATTTAAATCGGGTTCGCCCGAAAGAAATGATGAAGGGGGGTGCTGCGTGATGGAATACCTCGTCATGCTTTTTCTGATCCTTGTGATTCTTGAGAGCATTCTCAACGGTCGCAACAACAGAAATTAACCGCCAGGTCTCGCACACCTAGCGGTTAGTAAAACAAACTACTGCTTCTGGAGGCCAGCCGCCGCTGTATTGTGAACTGCGGGCAGCACCGCCTTCCTCGTTACGCTCTTATTATACCCCATCGGACGCGCGATGTCAAGGGGCAAACGCGATTCTCTATTGACAATATTCCCGTGGAATGGTATCATGTAACACGAAGGCGGGGTTGCTCCGCGTTCACAATTACATAACGGCAGGCGGTTGGTCTCCTTTTCATTAATTTAAATCGGGTTCGCCCGAAATAAATGATGAAAGGGGGCGTTGCGAAATGGAAGGACTTTATGCTATCCTTATGTTCCTGTCCCTGGTCGTCCTTGAACGAATCTTCAACGGCGGTCACGGCGGGAGCAATGGCGGCAATGGCCACCACGACGATAACGAAAAAAATTAACCGCCCCGGTCTTCCAAACTTAGGCGGTTAATTTTAACTAAAAAGATTGGAGGCCAGCCGCCGCTGTATTGTGAACCGCGGGCAACACCGCCTTCATCATTACGCTCTCATTATACCCCATCGGACGCGCGATGTCAAGGGGCAAACGCGATTCTCTATTGACAATATTCCCGTGGAATGGTATCATGTAACACGAAGGCGGGGTTGCTCCGCGTTCACAATTACATAACGGCAGGCGGTTGGTCTCCTTTTCATCAATAAAATCGGGCTATCCCGAAATAAATGATGAAAGGGGGCGTTGCGAAATGGAAGGACTGTATGCTATCATTCTGTTCCTGTCTCTGGTCGTCCTTGAACGAATCTTCAACGGCGGCAACGGCGGGAACAATGGCGGCAGTGGCCACCATGACGATAACGAAAAAAATTAACCGCCCCGGTCCTAGCAAAACTTAGGCGGTTAATTTTTTAACTTAGCTTGACTGTTGGAGGCCAACCGCCGCTGTATTGTGAACTGCGGGCAGCACCGTCTTCCTCGTTACGCTCTTATTATACCCCATGGGGTGCGCGATGTCAAGGGATTATCATAAAAAAGCGCCCAGCGCCCCGCAAATGCGCCGTTTGAATGTAAAATGCGTGATATTTTTATGAGGGAATCATGAAAATATTTTGTGTAATACACCTAAAATTTCCGATCGATTTGTTGCAAATATACAAAAATATACAAAATAGAATTAATTTGCTTGGATATATTGAATTTTTGTAACTATTCAGTGACGAGCGAAAAGCGGCCATAAAGAAGAGAACGCAAAG